>NZ_JBMDJV010000009.1:0-164377 GCF_057809375.1 Aquitalea sp. FG25 | reverse complement strand
CGCGCTCCTCGGTGACCCGTTTGAGCTCTGCCTTGAGGCGTCGAATTTCGGCTTGTTGGTCTGCAGATTCGACCGGTGTGGCGCGCTTGGGGTCATAGCGTTTCAGCCATTGATACAGGCTGTGTGCAGAGACGCCGAGACGGCTGGCGACTTCGGCCACTGGGTAACCACGCTCGGTTACCTGTTTGACCGCTTCAATCTTGAACTCTTCGGGGAAACGCGGCTTGCTCATGACACCTCCTTGTGGGGCCTAGTGTGAGGCTCTCGAAGTGTCTAGGAAAGAAGGGGCGATTCAACCTACCGCGGCTGGCGTACCCACAGCAGAACGGCACATAGTTCTTGAGAGGCTAGTGCATGCAAATCCTACAGAACTGCGAGCTTGGGGAGATGCGATGAAGAATCAATGGGAGATACAAGGCGGTATGGGCCGACCAGGGGAAGACTGGAAAACGTTTGCAAAGATTTTGGCAAACACCAATTCGGGAGGCTTACCTTCACAGAGCTTGCCAGTAAAGTAAACAACTACCGTGACCGTTACTCGGCCAAAGCGGCCGGTGGCCTTCGCCATGAATAATGGCCGGTTCTAATTACAGACCGGCCATTGGCTACTTGAAAGGCTTAAGGTGTTGCTTTACCACGTAAGCTACGTCGGCATTCGCCCCAAGGCGATCTTGCTTGAGGCTCCAAACAAGGTGGTTTGTGAAGTGGCATGACTAGACTTGACCCGCTGTTCACAAGATGAACAACCACCGCCGATATCTTCCTCATAGTTCCCAGGGAAAATCGAGATACCTGTCATGCAACCCAAGGAGCCCATCCCGAGGCAACAGTGGATCATGCCCACGAGCCACAAAATAGAAGAGCCCGTTAACGAGTCTAACCCAACGAATAAACGCGGCTTCATTACTGAAATGTGGTGACCAAAAATACATCCCATTAAGGCCTTCATTGACCAGGCTCATGAATGCCTTCGGTTCAATGAGATTTTCCAAGCGGTAGATCATGGAGCCGTTCGGCATGCTCCTAGTAGAGTTGGGAGCATGTTCTGGGCAGAAAACATGAATTCCTAACACATGTGTGCGATGGCGTGCATCTCGCTCTGGATCACCTGAAGGGTGTGCCGCTGGGCCCCGAGCCGCTTCAACGATGATCGATCCCTGCAGGTTGTCTAGAATGTTGATTCCGCACTCAGCACAATAGAAGACTGGCCGCTTCCGGTAAATGTTGCTCTCTGTCTGCAATCGTCGGTGAGCTAAGTGCGCCCTTGGGAAATACTGTTGCACCAATCGCCGGCCCGATGAAAGTTCTAGCAATTGCTTTCTGATGCCGCTTCCATCGAGAATCTCCGCACCAAAGGCTCTTGATTGATCGGGGTTTGACTTCCACCCATTAAAGTCGGTAACTAGGGTATTGGTCGGATGAGTTGAGTACACCCCAAGGAAAGCATCGCAGTGATGTTTATGGACCCGCCCAGGAACGTCTTTCTCGTCAGCTGTGCCTACTGCCTTTCCATTGATGAAGTGCTTGCAACTAACGAGATACCGAACCTTTGTGTCAGCGAGAGTCCCTCGACGAGTCTCCTGAACGAGCATGTCGCGTCCGCCATCTGAACCCTCGCCGGGGCGCATGATAATTTCATATCCCATGCACTCTAGAAGATCACATGTAAACATCTCGAAATCGTTTGCTGTTTTGATCTCAGCGAAGTTGATTATGCTGTCCGATAACTTATTTTCCATGATCCGCTCTCTCGTGAGCCACAACCGCTCTTGAATGTAGCGGGCACTTACTGGCTGCTTTTAACCGATAGCAGTCATGCTATCACATTGGCATTATGGTCTGCTTTGGCCGACCAACCGCCAATGGGCCAGCCCGGTAGACGGCAGCTCGGCCATTTCAGCCAATAGGATCATTCAAACCGAACGACTGTAGTAAGCAATAAAGCGGACTGTGAAGGGGCTACGAAATTCGCAGCCCCGTTGCGGCAGCGGTAGATTAGTCAGAGCCATCGGCGAACTTCAGCCTTGTAGCGGCGATAGTCGTCGCCGAACTTTGCTTCGAGATAGCGCTCCTCGCGGGTGATCACCTGCGTCTGAATCGCGATTAGCACCAATGGGAGCAGGGCGAGAGCGATCGGCCCGTCCAAGCCGATCGCAAGGCCGGCATATATAAGCGCCATTCCGACATACATGGGATTACGGGTCCACCCATAGGGACCGGTCGTTGCGATGAGGGTTGTTGGCAGCGATGGCGGAACGTTGGTGCCCAGCCGTCGGAACAGGCCCGCCGCCGTAAGCATTATCACAGAGCCTGCAACGAACAGCAGCGCGCCCGCCCCGACCAGCAATCGCCAGTCGATGCCAAAAGAGCGAAGGGTGACGAACCGATCCACCGCCAGCCCCAACAGCAGCGCTCCCAGATAGACAAAGGGCGGAGGGAAGCGCACACCCGCAGTATCCAGTTTGATGTCCATGCTCATCTCCAATCTATGCTCTCAAACCAGCATCGACTGCTGGGCAAAGATACCCACCATCACGCCTTGCCATCTTTCCAGAGTCAAGCAGTGCAGAAGCCAGGGACGGCGAACTTCTGGAACAGGTGGGGCTTGGCGACGACGGATGAAGGATATGCTGGAAGTTTCGCAAGGAACTTGGGATCAGTAAAGGCGGCGCGGACTGCCTCTGTGGATTCCCACACGACATAGTTCAGGTAAGTTGGGCTATCGCCGATCGCTCGATGCAGCTGCATGGAAATGAAGCCCGGTGCCTTCGTTATAACCTCGGCAGCTGCCTTGAAAGCGTCCAGAAAGCCCGCTTCGTCGGCGGGATCGACGACTGTGAAGAGGTTGATGAGCACGAGAGGTGCAGCATCGATACCGAGTTGGCGGTCAAAAGGAAATTTCGCGTCCAACGGTTCGAATGGTTTTGCGGCGGTCATGGTGGTACTCCTGTCTATTGTGAAATTGAAACTGACGTGGTTGCTACTGCTTACTCTCAATCCAGCATCGACTGCTGGGCGAAGATACCCGCCATCGCACCCTGCCATGAAGACTGGGTAACCGAAGGCAGGAAGGGCGTGGCGAGGTCGCCAGCAGCATAGATGCCGGGTACGCTGGTTTGGCGACGCTCGTCGACCTTGATGACGGTACCAGTGGGCGTATCCACCGTGGCGAGGCCCAATGATTCATGCAGGCGTGTGGAGGGTTTGTTGCGAGGCTGTGCGAACAGGATGTCGACTGCGATATTGCGGTGGGTATCCAGATTGACGGTGGAGATATGGCCCTCGTGATGGGCAATCTCGGTGATCCGGCCATCGATGACCGGGATGTTGCGGTGTGCCAGATCGGCCTGGATGTCGGCCGCAATATCATGACCATCGGCGAAAACAGTCAGCTTATTGGTCCAATCGCGGAACAGTCTGACTGACTGGTGCGAATGCGGACCGGACCAAACGACACCCCAATGCTGGTCTGCGACTTCAAAACCGTCGCAATATGGGCAAGGTACGATGGACGTGCCCCAGCTTTCGGCAAAGCCAGGGACGTCAGGCAACTGATCAACGACGCCATAGCTCAGGATCAGGCGTCGTGCACTTAGGCTTTCGTGATCGTCAGTGACAACACAGAAATCGTCGATGGTGCCAGACACACTCTCCGCCCGAGCATTGACCAGCCTGATGGTGGGATAACGCGCCAACTGCTGCCGCGCCTCGGCCAAGATGTCCAGTGGAGGCTTGTGATCGTGGCCGAGCACACCATGTGAGTGGTGACCGAAGCGATTACGCGGCCGACAAGTGTCGAGGACCGTAACCTTGCGGCGGGCACGGCCGAGCTGCAGGGCGGCGGCCAGGCCGGCAAAGCTGCCGCCAATGATGATGACGTCATTCATGGTAGTGGGCTTCGTGTAGTGGATGGAAGGAGTAAGTTGAGACTGGATTACACGTTTAGATACTGTATAGTATCGTAATGTGTTATTTTAGATACTGTCAAGTACTGTAATTGTCATGACAAAAAACAACCAAAGCCGGCGTGGTCGGCCCGTCAATGAGGCGCTGCGTCAAACAATAGTCGACGCCGCCCTCGAACTCTTTGTGGAATTGGGTTTTCAAGCGACGACAATGGACAAGGTTGCCCAACGAGCGAAGATATCCAAGCTGAGCATCTATCGGCACTTTGAGAACAAGGAGGCTCTATTCAGCGCGGCGATGGTGGCCCACTGCCATCCATTTGCATCACAGGGACTGCTTGAAGGTGTCGACGGTTCGGCCGAAGATCAACTCATGGCGATGGGGTCCTCCCTGCTTCACACACTATTGAGCGCGGACGTCCGCAGTGTCGAAGCCATGGTCTTGGCCGATAAGACGAATCAAAAGTCCTTAAGCAAGCTTCATTACGAAGCCGGGCCCGCCCATGTCATTGCCCAGATCGAGGCTGTATTGCGTCAGTTGCACGCGCAAGAGATTCTGAACATACCCGATGCTCACCGGTCCGCCCGCTTGTTTGCCGCGCTTTTCAAAGGATCTGATCTGCTGCTGATCGCACGTTTCGATGAGGCGAGAGCAGAGGACGATAACGAAATCGAATCCTATTGCCGGTCGGCCGTGACCATGTTCATTGCTGCACACAGTTGTAACGACCGGCAAACTCTTCTGCCTCAGGAAGAGTGAGGCTAGTGGTCGCGCAGACAGCTTTGTGCGCAACTTATACCGTTTAAGCAAGGAGGGCTGAATAACCGCCTTGGCTGATCAGTACCCAGTCGGCTTACTCCCTGAATGGCCGGTTCGCATCTGAAACCCACCGCAGAGCCGTCGAGATGTCGAACGTCTCTTGCGGGTCGTAGGCTGGCACAGGGGGAGACTTAGGCCACTTACGGCCAGAGTCGGACCTCAGCGTGGGCATGGTTATTTCAGCAAGATAACCTGTAATGACTAAGTAGCTTCGAATTCGATGACCGACATACTCGCCAAGATTTCCGAACATATCGCTAAGCGTTTTCATGTTTCTCAACATCGCGCAGACCAACTTGCGCAGAATGCCGCAACAGCAATGGAGGCACATGGAGTAAGCCTCGATGACTGGGATACGGTTACGAAGGTGATAGAGGTTGTAGTGAAAAATTGGATAAGGAATGGAATTTAACCATCTTGGCGCAATCTTCACGTCGTGACAGCAACGTCCGCTTTGGGTCGGTAACGGCCAAAGCGGCCAGTCATCGGTATGGTACGCAACGGCGGGTTTGCAAATAGTATCGGACACGCTGAGTTCATGCCGTAGCAACGCAGCGATCAGGATTCGCATGCAACTTGCGCTTAATTCAGACTGAGCGCTGCCGGAGTAACAGCCATGCCACTCCGGCAATGATAGCGCCGGCATAGAAGGTTGTTGATGCACCCCAGTACTGCCACAGGCTGCCTGCAATCACGCTGGCCAGCAGCATGGCCAGTCCACTGAGCAGGTTGAAGACGCCAAAAGCCGTCCCCTTCATATCACTGGGCGTGGTATCGGCGACCATGGTGGCCAGTATGCCCTGGCTGAAGCCCATGTGTAGTCCCCACAGCGCGGCACCTACATAGACGGCGCTGATGCTTGTTGCCTGACCTAGTACCAGATCGGCGACCACTAGCAAGCCCAGACCGTAGCCCAGCAGATGCCGACGGCTGATGCGATCGGATAGCCAGCCAGCTGGATAGGCGGATGCCGTATAAAACACCGACATGACCACCATTACCAACGGCACCCAGCTGCTGCTAATCCCCATTTGCTGGGCACGCAGAATCAGGAAGGCCTCGCTGAAACGAGCCAGGGTGAATACGGCACCGATCAGCACAATCCACCAGTAATTCATGCTGAACCTGCTCAACTGCTCACGATGAATCGGGGAGCGGAAACGTCCTGTTGCTGTCTCCCGTACCGGTTCCTGCACCCCGAACATGATCAGTACGATAACCAGAGCTGCCGGCACGACAGCAAACCAGAGCACCTGCTGGATGTTGTTCAACCACAGCATCAGGGCAATGGCCAGGCCCGGCCCCATAAAGGCACCCACCGTATCCATTGACTGGCGCAGCCCAAAGCAGGCACCACGGATTTCTGCTGGAGCCACATCTGCCACCAGCGCATCACGTGGAGCCCCCCGGATACCTTTGCCGATCCGGTCCAGAAAGCGCGCCGTAAGTACGGTCTCGATGGAGTGTGCCAGCGGGAACAGTGGCTTGGTCAGGGCGGCCAACCCGTAACCCAGCAGCAGCAAACCTTTGCGTTTGCCGATGTAATCGCTGAGTGCTCCGGAAAACACTTTAATGATCAGTGCGGTGGCTTCGGCGATGCCTTCGATGATGCCGATGGACAGTACGCTGGCCCCCAGCGTTGTTGCCAGAAAAACCGGTAGCAGGCTATGAACCAGTTCCGATGACACATCCATGCACAGGCTGACAAATCCCAGCGCCCATACCGTCCTGGGAATGGCGGGCAAGGCCGTTTTGGGTGTGGTGACCGGGCTTTCCATCTGCGTCCTTAATACAGATTAATGGTAATGGCGAGGTATGAGGCCAGGTTGAGAGAAGCAAGTAGATGATTGCTGCCACGCTAATGGCAAACAGCCCAAGAACAGCCGTGCCCAGTACGCCAATGTGTTCAGGATGCCTTGTGACGCACATCGCAAGTTATCCCTCAAGACGGTGCGAGTTGATAGTCAAACTGGTAGTAATGCTGCCCGTCGCGAATGTCTATTTCCATCGTGCCGCTTAAACCTTGCAATTCACCAGTTCCGGAATCCGGTACAACCTGCACCGTCAGCGTGCGCTGTCCTTGCGCCATCACTCCAAAGTGCATTAAGGCAAAACTACCTTCTAGACCTGCCAGCCTGCCTTCCACTCTCTCCATCGCTACATAGCCTGCTGAGCCCGGCTGGGTACCATTGCTGGCCAGCATTTCACCCAGACTATTGGCATCTAGGTCACCATAGAAGGTTTTATGGATGGCCCGCCGGTTCAATTGCGCAGCCTCTGTGCCAGGTGCTGCAGGATGTACGGGTAAGGTGATGTCAAATTGACCCTTGGCTTGCATGATGCTTTCCTGAAAAAATGTAATGTGGATGCAATTATGCGAGTTCGACAAACCCTTATTGTCAAACCTATTCTTGCCGGAATAGTAGAACAGGTAATGATTCTTGATGATTGGAAAAACACGACCAACCCTGGCTACGATTGCAGAGCCTGCTCGCGGCGTGCTGAATCTGAATCTGTCTGACGCCAGGTTTTCCCACCTGCGCAGCCCGCCATCTGAGCAGCTATCTACCTGGGTTGAACATTATTGGTATGTTGGCTGGGACTTCACCGGGCAGCCACCTCAGCGGCAACAGACCCTGCCTCACCCCAATGTTCACCTAGTCATCGAGGACGGTCAGGCGCACCTGTGGGGCCCACGGCGTTTACGCTTCAGCAAGACGCTTTCCGGTCGTGCCTGGGCATTTGGAATCAAGTTTCGTCCCGCATCTTTTCAGCCTTTTTTGAACCGTGCGGTGCACTGCCTGGCTAATCGCACTATTCCAGCCTCAGAGGTATTTGGAACCAGGGTCAGTAGATTGATTGGGAATGAGACATGGCCGGAGATGGGCGATTTGAAAGACCAGGCTGAAGCATTATTGCTTGAGTGCTTGCCGCAGGTCTCTCCGCTGGTGCCGCAGCTGAATGAGCTGGTTGCAGAAATTGCACGCAACAGTGTTTTAACCTCGGTAGCCCAGCTCAGCACACTGAGCGGCAGGAGCGAACGCCAGCTGCAACGCTTGTTTGCCAACTATATCGGTGTCAGTCCCAAAGCAGTGCTTGCCCGCTATCGGCTCCATGAAGCATTGGCGCTGATGCAAAGTGGAATGGCTCCCACGTGGACAGAACTCGCACTCCGGCTGGGGTATTTTGATCAGGCACACTTCATCCGGGACTTCACCCGAATGGTCGGCCAGCCGCCCCAGAAATATGTACAAGCTCAATGCCAAGATTGAAGCATTAGGTCTATCCCAACCACAGCGGATAGTGTGATAAGTCTGCCTAGACAGAAGTCATAGTCGATAAATCTTAAGACCGTTTTGGGCAGGGAGCAGCCGATCCTGAGATGGACTCCTACGGTCCGCTTCGGCCGACGAACGGCCCCTTCGATCATTCCCTTGCGAATCAAACCCAACAATCTCAAACGAAAAGAGGCCCTTCCGGGCCTCTTTGTTTAGTACAACTGGCAAGAAACAGATCATGTCATCGTCGTGACAGACTTCATTACCTCGTGACAGACTTTATTCTTTCTGATCAGCATTGCCTTGCGGACTCGAGCTTGCAAGGCTGGCGGCTCGAAGGCTGTGAAATAGGGATAGAGCGTAAGCGCATCAATGATGAAATCAATCGTTATGCCATGCTCGGTCGGGATGTTATCGACCAGTAGCCAGCTGAAAAGGGAGCCCTCCACGCAAAGTGCCGCGAGCCGTACCAAAAATATCCGGACGAACCGGGCTGAGGAGAAGCAGGCTAATCGTCAGACGGAGGCATTCCGCTTTGCTGCAGATCCGCCTACGCAGTCCAGGGGCGCAGACATCCTGCCGTTTCCCAGGCCGCAAGTTGCTAACTACAGTGAACCGGACATTACCGAAATTCTAGGAACCCTCGGGGGGGACGATGAGTAAGCCGTCTGATGTATGGCCTTAGAACATCTAACACTCAAACATTGAGCAAACAACAGATCATGTCGCCAGAAAAGCAAGAACCCCCGTGCAAACGGGGGTTCTTGCGGCCTGGACGCAGCTGCTTACTTAGTACTCAATCCGTAAAGTAAAGAACTTTATTAACTGGTTAAGAACTTTATTTTCCGGTAAAGCACTTTATTATTTCATAACAGCCCGTCGGGACTACATCTGGTTCTTACTCAACGGTCACACTCTTGGCCAGGTTACGCGGCTTGTCAACGTCGGTACCACGCGCCAGAGCTACGTGATAGGCCAGCAGCTGTACCGGGATGGTGTGCACAATGGCGGACAGCACGCCGACATGGCGCGGGGTGCGGATGACATGCACGCCGTCGGATTCGCTGAAGTGGCTGTCCAGGTCGGCAAACACAAACAGCTCGCCGCCACGGGCGCGCACTTCCTGCATGTTCGACTTCACCTTTTCCAGCAGCACGTCGTTGGGGGCAATCACCACCACCGGCATGCTTTCGTCCACCAGCGCCAGCGGGCCGTGTTTCAGCTCGCCTGCCGGGTAGGCTTCGGCATGGATGTAGGAGATTTCCTTGAGCTTGAGTGCGCCTTCCAGCGCAATCGGGTAGTGCAGGCCACGACCGAGGAACAAGGCGTTTTGCTTGGCGGCAAACTTGTCGGACCAGGCCTTGATCTGCGGCTCCAGATTGAGCGCATGTTGTACCGAACCGGGCAGCTGGCGCAGGGCTTCCTGATAGCCATGTTCGGCCCGTGCATCCACACGACCACGCAGCTTGCCCAGCGTTACCGCCAGGGCAAACAGGCCCACCAGCTGGGTGGTGAAGGCCTTGGTGGAGGCCACGCCGATTTCGGCACCGGCACGGGTGTAGAACACCAGTTCGCTGGCGCGCGGAATGGCGGATTCACGCACATTGCAGATGGACAGTGCCATGCTGTGGCCCAGTTCCTTGGCGTATTTCAGCGCCTCCATGGTGTCCAGCGTTTCGCCGGACTGGGAGATAGTGACCACCAGGTGCTTGGGGTTGGCAAAGGCAGCGCGGTAGCGGTATTCGCTGGCGATTTCCACATCGCAGCTGATGCCGGCAATGCTTTCGATCCAGTATTTTGCGGTCAGACCGGCGTAGTAGCTGGTGCCGCAGGCCAGAATCTTCACGCCTTCCACTTGCGGCAGCAGTTCGGCGGCACGCGCGCCAAACAGCCCGGCAGCAAAGCCGTTTTCCAGCACTGCTTCGATGGTATCGGACAGGGCCTTGGGCTGCTCGTGGATTTCCTTTTGCATGAAGTGGCTGTACGGGCCCAGCTCCAGCGAGGCCAGCGATACGTCGGACACATGTACGGCGCGCTCGATCACCTGGTCGTTCTTGTCATGCAGGACAACGCTATCGCGGGTGAGCAGGCCGATATCGCCCTCTTCCAGGAAGATGACACGACGGGTGGCGGACAGAATGGCAGATACGTCGGAAGCGATGAAGTGCTCGCCCTCGCCCAGGCCCACCAGCAGCGGGCAACCCATGCGGGCGCATACCAGCTCGTCCGGACGGTCCAGTGCGATGACGCCGATGGCGTAAGCACCGGTCAGCTCGCGGGTGGCTTGCTTGACGGCGTCAAACAGGCTGACACCGCCTTGATAGTAGTGATGCACCAGGTGGGCAATCACTTCGGTATCGGTCTGCGAGGTGAATTCGTAGCCCAGTTCCTTCAGCCGCTGGCGTTGCTCTTCGTGGTTTTCGATGATGCCGTTATGCACCACGGCAATCTTGCCAAAGGAGATATGCGGGTGGGCATTGTGCTCGGTTACGCCGCCGTGGGTAGCCCAGCGGGTATGGCCGATGCCAAGCGTGCCTTGCAGGTTTTCGGCGGCGGCGGCAGCTTCCATTTCGGCCACGCGACCGACACGGCGTACGCGGCTGATGGCATCGCCGGTGTGCACCGCGATACCGGCGGAATCATAACCGCGATATTCCAGGCGCTTGAGGCCATCAACCAGAATGGGAACTACATTGCGCGCCGCAATGGCGCCTACGATGCCACACATTATTTTCTCCTTGCGCTGTCGCTGCCAGCGGGCGCACAGATCAGCGTGATGCCCTTGGCCTGAATGATGTCCCTGGATTCCGCCGGCAGCGCCTCATCGGTAATCAGGGTATGAATGTTGTGCCACGGCAATTCCAGATTGGGAATGCGGCGGCCTATCTTGTCCGACTCCACCATGACGATAACTTCGCGTGCCACCTCGGCCATCACCCGTGACAGGCCAACCAGCTCGTTGAAGGTGGTGGTGCCGCGCTCCAGGTCGATACCATCGGCACCGACAAACAGCTGATCGAAGTCGTAAGAGCGCAATACCTGCTCGGCTACCTGGCCCTGGAAGGATTCGGAGTGCGGGTCCCAGGTGCCGCCAGTCATCAGCAGCGTTGGCTCGTTTTCCAGCTCGCGCAGCGCGGCTGCAACATTGAGCGAGTTGGTCATCACCACCAGGCCGCGCTTGCTGCTGAGCAAAGGAATCATGCCGCTGGTGGTGGTGCCGCTGTCGATGATGATGCGGTTGTGGTCGCGTATGCGCTCTGCTGCTGCACGGGCGACATCCAGCTTGCGGTCAGACACCACGCCCACTTCTGGCGCGACTGCCATTTCGCTGGGCAGCGATACAGCACCACCGTAGCGGCGCAGCAGCAGGCCGCCGGTTTCCAGCAGGGCCAGATCCTTGCGTATGGTCACTTCGGAGGTGGCAAAGCGGCGTGTCAGGTCATCGACACTTACCTCGCCCCGCTCCTGTACAAGTGTGGCGATGGCGTGGCGGCGTTGCTGGGTATTTCGTTTGGTCATTGAAACATTTCGTTTCGAAAGTTTTGCCATGATAACTGCTGACTATTTCAGCAGCAATCACATATCCACCTGAATTTAGAAATTTTCTTCTGAAACGAAAGAAATACGACACCTGTTTTGGGATTTTCCAAAAGAAACGCCCGCAGGCCTTCCGTAAGGAAAGCGCAGCGGGCATGTGGCCAGCGACGATGGCGGGGGATCAGCTCTTTTTCTGTGGGCGCTTCCAGCCGGCAATCGTAACCTGGCGCGCACGGGCCACGGTGAGCGTATCGGCAGGGGCGGTGCGGCTGATCACCGAACCAGCACCCACTGTAGCGCCGGCTTCCAGGGTGACCGGTGCCACCATCAGCGTGCCGGAGCCGACAAATACATTGTCCTGAATCACGGTCTTGAATTTGTTGACGCCATCGTAATTGCAGGTGACCGAACCTGCACCCACATTGACCTTGCTGCCGATCTCGGCATCACCGATGTAGGTGAGGTGATTCACCTTGGAACCCAGGCCAATACTACTCTTTTTCACTTCGACAAAGTTGCCGATATGCACTTGGTCAGCCAGCACCGCACCAGGACGCAAACGGGCATACGGGCCGAGTCGGCAATCAGCGCCCACCACGGCATCTTCCAGATGAGAGAAGGCGGCGATGCGGGTACCAGCAGCCACTTTGACGTTTTTCAGCACGCAATTGGCGCCGATGACGACATTGTCGCCCAGCTCCACCGTGCCTTCGAACACGCAGTTGATGTCGATGCTGACATCACGACCATGTGTTAACTGACCACGGATATCGATACGGGCCGGGTCGGCCAGCGTGACGCCAGCAGTCAGCAGCGCGCGCGCCTGGTTTTGTTGCAGGATGCGCTCCAGCTCGGCCAGCTGCAGCTTGTTGTTGACGCCGGCAGCTTCCCACGAGGCAGACACGCTGGCGCTTTCCACCGTCACGCTATCGGCTACGGCCAGTGCCAGCACGTCGGTCAGATAATATTCGCCCTGGGCATTGCCATTGCGCAGTGCCTGCAGCCAGCCAGAGAGCTGGCGGTTGGGCAGCACCATCATGCCGGTATTGATTTCACGGATGGCCAGCTGTTCTGGCGAGCAATCCTTGTGTTCGACAATGGCCTTGAGTTTGCCATCGGCACCGCGCAGCATGCGGCCATAACCGGTAGCGTCGGCCAGAATATCGGTCAGCACTGCCATGCCATCGCCGGCAACACTGATCAGTTGTTGGAGTGTTTCACTACGGGTGAGCGGCACATCGCCGTACAGTACCAACGTCTTGCCGGTTGGTGGCAAGGCTGGCAGCGCCATCTTCAATGCATGTCCGGTGCCCAGTTGCTCGGCCTGTTCTGCCCAGACAATATCTTCGTCCTTGATGGTTTGGCGTACCTGATCGCCACCAAAGCCATACACCACCACCAACTGGGAGGGGTTCAGCGAGCGGGCGGTAGCAATGACGCGGGCGAGCATCGGTGCGCCACCGATGGGGTGCAATACCTTGGGCATGGCAGAGTACATACGGGTACCCTTGCCTGCCGCCAGAATGACAATACTGAGGCTGTCCATGCGAGCTCTTTAACTGACCAAAAATGAAAAAGGCTGCCACTTAAGTGGCAGCCTGCAACTATACACGATTCGTTCCCGCGCTTTTAGTGCACACGTTTCTTGAGGTAGTCCAGCGCCTTGAGCTGGGCAATGGCCACTGCCAGGGCAGCGTGAGCCTTTGCCGTGCTCAGGTCGTCGGTTGCATGCTGCAGGGATTCCTCTGCAGTACGCTTAGCCTCATTGGCGCGCGCTTCGTCGAGATCCTCGCCGCGGATCGCCGTATCTGCCAGGACGGTGATGTGGGTGGGCTGCACTTCCAGCATGCCGCCAGAGACAGCCACCAACACTTCTTCCTTGCTACCCGGTACGGTCATGCGCAGTACACCGGGTTTGATACGGGTCAGGAGCGGCACGTGTCGCGGATAGACACCGATCTCACCTTCCAGTGCCGGGGCAACCAGAAACTCGGCTTCACCCGAGTAGATGAGTTCTTCAGTGCTTACCACTTCCACATGCATCTTGGACATAAGCCCTCTCCTTAATTAAAGGGTCTTGGCTTTCTCAGCGGCTTCTTCAATAGAGCCAACCATGTAGAACGCTTGTTCCGGCAGGTGGTCGTATTCGCCAGCGAGAATCGCCTTGAAGCCCTTGATGGTGTCGCGCAGGGAGACGTATTTGCCCGGGGAACCGGTAAATACTTCAGCCACGTGGAAGGGCTGGGACAGGAAGCGCTGGATCTTACGTGCGCGTGCCACCACCAGCTTGTCATCTTCCGACAGCTCGTCCATACCCAGAATCGCGATGATGTCGCGCAGTTCCTTGTAACGCTGCAGTGTGGATTGCACACCACGGGCTACGGAGTAGTGCTCGTCACCAACCACCAGCGGGTCCAGCTGACGCGAGGTCGAGTCCAGCGGATCCACGGCCGGGTAGATACCCAGGGCAGCGATATCACGGGACAGAACCACGGTAGCGTCCAAGTGGGCGAAGGTGGTTGCCGGAGACGGGTCAGTCAAGTCATCCGCAGGGACGTATACGGCCTGGATGGAGGTAATGGAACCATCCTTGGTCGAAGTAATACGTTCTTGCAGACGGCCCATTTCTTCGGCCAGTGTCGGCTGGTAACCCACTGCGGAAGGCATACGGCCCAGCAGAGCGGATACTTCGGTACCGGCCAGGGTGTAACGGTAGATGTTGTCTACGAACAGCAGAACGTCACGGCCCTTGCCGGAAGCGTCCTTCTCGTCACGGAAATGCTCGGCCATGGTCAGACCGGTCAGTGCAACGCGCAGACGGTTACCCGGCGGCTCGTTCATCTGGCCATACACCATCGCAACCTTGTCCAGTACGTTGGAGTCCTTCATTTCGTGGTAGAAGTCGTTACCTTCACGGGTACGCTCACCTACACCAGCGAACACGGACAGACCGGAGTGGGCCTTCGCGATGTTGTTGATCAGTTCCATCATGTTCACGGTCTTGCCTACACCAGCACCGCCGAACAGACCAACCTTACCACCCTTGGCAAACGGGCAGAGCAGGTCAATCACCTTGATGCCGGTTTCCAAGAGGTCGGTAGCGGAAGACAGCTCGTCAAACTTCGGAGCAGACTGGTGAATGGCGCGACGTGCGTCGGTAGCCACCGGACCAGCTTCGTCAACCGGGTTACCCAGTACGTCCATGATGCGACCCAGGGTGGCGTTACCAACCGGCACCGAAATCGGTGCGCCGGTATTGGCTACAGCCATGCCACGCTTCAGGCCGTCCGAGCTACCCATCGCAATGGTACGGACCACGCCGTCACCCAGCTGTTGCTGGACTTCGAGCGTCAGGTCAGCGTCAACCAGCTTCAGGGCATCATAAACCTTCGGCATGGCGTCGCGCGGGAATTCCACGTCGATCACCGCACCAATGATTTGTACGATTTTGCCTTGGCTCATTATCGGTTCCTAAACATTTAACTTTTACAGTCTGTGTACGGCTTACACCGCTGCGGCACCAGCCACAATCTCAGACAGCTCAGTGGTAATTGCCGCTTGACGGGCCTTGTTGTACACAAGGCGCAGCTGCTTGATCGTATTACCCGCGTTGTCGGTTGCAGCTTTCATGGCCACCATACGCGCTGCCTGTTCGGAAGCCATATTTTCGGCCAGAGCCTGATAAACCACCGACTCCAGGTAACGCTTGACCAAGAACTCCATCAGGCTGGGGGCATCCGGTTCGTAGAGGTAATCCCACGAATGCGAGTGCTCCACCACCATGTGTTGCGGAGTCAACGGCAGGAGCTGTTCGAGCGTCGGTTCCTGCTTCATCGTGTTGATGAAACCGGAGTAGACGATGTAAACCGCGTCCAGTTCGCCTTCAGCGTACTGTTTGAACAGCACTGTAAGCGGGCCAATTAGTTTGTCCATCTTCGGCACATCACCGAGCTGGACTGCGCTAGCCACGACATTAAGGCGAGCACGCTGGCAGGCAGCAACGGCTTTTTGGCCGAGGCAGCACACGTCGATTTCGACGTTTTGTTCCTGCAGTTCCTTGACCTTGGCATAGAAGCGCTTGAACGAGTTCACGTTCAGGCCGCCACACAGGCCCTTGTCAGAGGAAACCAGGATAATACCAGCGCGCTTGACAACGTCACGGCGTGCAAGCAGTGGATGACCAAGATCCGCGTTTGCCTGAGCAAGGTGCGCCATAACCGTGCGCACCTTCTCAGCATAAGGACGGGCAGCGCGCATACGCTCTTGCGTTTTGCGCATCTTGGAGGTTGACACCATTTGCATCGCGCGAGTGATCTTCTGCGTGTTTTGCACGCTTCGGATCTTGGTGAGAATCTCTTTACCGACTGCCATTCCTGAACCTTTCTTTAGCTACGACGTGAGTCGAAAGGCTCAGTTGAAGCTGTAGCCAGCCTTGAACGATTCCATCGCCTTGGCCAGTACCTTCTCGTTGTCGCCGGACAGGTCGCCCGAAGCGTTAACGGTGGCCAGCAGGTCGCTGTGGTTCGCACGCACATAAGCGAGGAACTCAGCTTCGAATGCCAGGGCCTTTTTCACCGGTACGTCTTCGTAGCTACCCTTGTTCACAGCCCACAGGGTCAGTGCCATTTCGGCAGTGGCCAGCGGTACGAACTGCTTTTGCTTCATCAGTTCGGTAACCACTTCACCGTGTTGCAGCTGCTTGCGGGTAGCTTCGTCCAGGTCGGAAGCGAACTGCGAGAACGCAGCCAGTTCACGGTACTGGGCCAGGGCCAGACGGATACCGCCACCGAGCTTCTTGATGACCTTGGTCTGGGCCGCACCACCCACGCGGGATACCGAGATACCGGCGTTGATGGCCGGACGGATACCTGCGTTGAAGAGGTCGGATTCCAGGAAGATCTGGCCGTCGGTAATGGAAATCACGTTGGTCGGAACGAAGGCAGAAACGTCACCAGCCTGGGTTTCGATGATAGGCAGTGCGGTCAGCGAACCGGTCTTGCCCTTCACTTCGCCGTTGGTCAGTTTTTCCACTTCATCCGCGTTGATGCGGGAAGCACGTTCCAGCAGACGGGAGTGCAGGTAGAAAACGTCACCCGGGTAAGCTTCACGGCCCGGCGGACGACGCAGCAGCAGGGAGATCTGACGGTAGGCAACGGCTTGCTTGGACAAGTCATCGTATACGATCAGAGCATCTTCGCCACGGTCGCGGAAGTATTCGCCCATCGCGCAACCGGAGTACGGGGCGATGAACTGCAGGGCAGCGGCTTCGGAAGCGGTAGCGGCCACGATGATGGTGTGACCCAGCGCACCGTGCTCTTCCAGCTTGCGTACCACGTTGGCAATGGAAGACGCTTTTTGACCTACGGCAACGTAGATACAAACAACGCCAGTGCCTTTTTGATTGATGATGGCGTCCAGAGCAACGGCAGTCTTGCCGGTCTGACGGTCGCCAATGATCAGCTCACGCTGGCCACGGCCTACCGGTACCATGGAGTCAATCGCCTTCAGGCCGGTCTGCATCGGCTGGGATACCGACTGACGCGCAATCACGCCCGGCGCGATCTTTTCGATCGGGCTGGACAGCTTGGCGTTGATCGGACCCTTGCCGTCGATCGGCTGGCCCAGGGCGTTAACAACACGGCCCACCAGTTCCGGACCTACCGGCACTTCCAGAATGCGACCGGTACACTTGACTTCGTCGCCTTCGGAAATGTGTTCGTACTCACCCAGAACCACGGCGCCGACAAAGTCGCGCTCCAGGTTCATGGCGAGGCCGTAGGTGTTGCCCGGGAACTCGAGCATTTCGCCCTGCATCACGTCTGCCAGACCGTGGACACGAACGATACCGTCGGTCACGGAAATGACCGTACCCTTGGTACGGACTTCAGCGCCTTCAGCCAGGTTCTGAATCTTGGCCTTGATCAGATCGCTGATTTCAGAGGGGTTCAACTGCATGATCTCTCCTAATTCTTGAGGCTTGCCGCCATCGCTTGCAGCTTGCCGCGCACGGAACTGTCGATGACATCGTCACCAACCAGCACGCGCACACCACCGATCAGATCGGCATTGTCACGCACATCAAGACGTACGGTTTTGCCGTACTGCTTGGAAAGCGTGCTGGTGAGTTCGGCTTTCTGTTCTTCGGTCAGCGGAAACGCCGTTTCAACTTGCGCATCAACGATGTTTTCCGCTTCAGCCTTGAACAGTTCAAACTGACTGGCGATATGCGGCAGCAGCATCAGGCGGTGGTTCTCGATCAGGGCGACCAGAAAGTTTTTCACGCTTTCATTGGCACGCTCGCCGAGGACTTCCAGCATCAGCGCCTCAACCTCTTTTGCGGTATGTTTCGGATTGGTGACAACTTCGACCATATCCGGGTTGTTCACCATGGCAGCCAGCCACGCAAGCGCATCGGACCACTGGTCCAGCGTACGCGTTTCGGTGGCGAGGCTGTATACCGCTTCGGCGTAGGGCCTTGCGACGGTAATGAGTTCTGCCATGAGTTAATTAAAACTCCGCTTTGATGGAGGAAAGCAGGTCGGCGTGCTTGGCTGCATCGATCTCTTTGCGCAGGATCTTCTCTGCACCGATGACGGCCAGTTGGGCCACATGCTCACGCAGGGCTTCCTTGGCACGCATCACTTCCTGATCGATCTGACCCTTGGCGTCAGCCACAATGCGAGCACCTTCAGTGCTGGCATTGTCCTTGGCTTCGTCCACGATCTGGGTAGCACGCTTCTCAGCAGTAGCAATGATTTCCATTGCTTGCTGCTTGGCCTTGCGAACTTCGTCCGCAACGCGCTTTTCAGCGGCTTCCAGATCTTGCTTGCCACGTTCTGCAGCGGCCAGGCCGTCTGCAATACGCTTGGCACGCTCTTCCATCATATTGGTAAGCGGAGGCCAAACAAACTTCATGGTGAACCATACCAGGATGGCGAACGTGATCGCCTGGCCCAGTAGTGTTACGTTAAATTCCACGCTTGTTTTCCTCCAGAGAATGACTTCTACACCAACCGTTTACTGACTAAAAATTAGCCACCCAGAGCTGCTTTGGCAGCGGACAGGAACGGGTTGCTGAAGGTGTACAGCATGGCAACGCCCACACCGATCATGGAAATCGCATCCAGCAGACCGGCGATAATGAACAGCTTGGTTTGCAGAACCGGGATCATTTCCGGTTGACGGGCGGAGGCCTCGAGGAACTTGCCACCCAGAATGGCGAAACCGATAGCAGTACCCAGAGCGCCCAGGCCAATGATCAGAGCAGCTGCGATAGCGGTCATCGACTGAATCTGAGAAACGAGTGCTTCCATTATTTATCTCCTAAGACTTATGCAAGGATGGTTGGTAAAAAAAACTAAAACAAAGGTAAAGCTCTAAAAAAAAACAGATACCACGAAACTCTTAGTGCGCTTCCACTGCCAGGCTCAGGTACACGATGGTCAACATCATGAACACAAAGGCCTGCAGAGTGATGATCAGAATGTGGAAAATGGCCCACGGTGCACCCAGAATCCACTGCGCGCCCCAGGGCAACAGTGCGATCAGGATGAAGATCAGTTCGCCGGCATACAGGTTACCGAACAAACGAAGCGAGAGAGAGATCGGCTTGGCGGCCAGTTCGACCAGCTGAAAAATGAAGTTCAGCGGGGCCAGGATGATGGCGCCAATCGGGTTGTGGGTGTGGAACGGTGCGGTCAGCAGTTCCTTGCCCCAGCCGCCCAGGCCCTTGGCCTTGATGGAGAAGCCGATGATGCACAGGAACACGGACAGCGACATGGCGAAGGTGGCATTCACGTCAGCGGACGGTACCGAACGGAAATAAACGTGATGTGCTTCCAGACCGAAGAAGGTGTGGCCGATCCACTGGGCAATGTTGGGCAGCAGGTCAACCGGCAACATGTCCATGGCGTTCATCAGGAAGATCCAGCAGAAGATGGTCAGCGCCAGCGGGGCGATGACATTGCTCTTGGCATGGAAAATTTCTTTTACCTGGGTATCGACCAATTCGATGATGGATTCGACAAACAGCTGCAGCTTGCCCGGATTTTCCAGGCTGGCACGACGAGCCACCATGGCGAATACGCCGGCAAACACGAAAGCCAGGAACAGGGAAACGGAGAAGGTGTCTACGTGCAGGCTCCAGAAGCCGCGAGCCGGGGACGGATCGGAGTTCCAGAACGTAAGGTGGTGATTAATGTACTCAATTGCGTTGCTTGCCATCGCTCTTTTCTCAATTATTTGATTAGAAGCCCTAACCAGTAGCCGGACACCGTGGCAAAAAAGCCTGCCAGCAAACCCACTACCGATAAATCCTTGAAAAACACCAAAGATGCACCAAACATTAAGACAGTCAGAATGAATTTGACTGCCTCTGCCATGAAGTGCGCCTTCATCAGCACCGCAGGTGGGACATGCCGCTTGGCGTAGGCGATTCTTGCATACACTGCGGCGGGAATAAGCGCCGACAGCCCCCCAAGCAGAACCGACACCGGAACAGCAACGGTGCCGGCACTTAGCACGGCACCAAGTAGTACAGCCACTACAAGCAATTTTGCTTGCAGGCGCAGTACGCGCCCGACTTCCGGATTTTGCATGTCCGACACTTAAAAAATCGCTCGATTATAGGCTGAGCGCTTGATTTGCGTCAAACTGAACATCACCCGCACCATTGCAGTGCAACATAAAATCATTTGCTTGATTTTGCTTGAAGTTTTTCAAGCAATCGTTCGAGGTCGTCCAGGTTGGCATACTCCACCTGCAAACGCCCCTGCCCACGCGCACCGTGGCGAATGCTGACCTTGGCACCAATGCGCTCGGACACCTCTTGCTCCAAGCGGGCAATATCCGGATCCACCCGCTTTTCCGCTACCGGCAGTGTGGTTTTTTGGTCAGACAATTGTTGTACGCGGCGCTCCACTTCACGTACCGACCAGCCCTTTTCCACCGCCTGATGTGCCAACTCAAGCTGCTGTACCACCGGCAAGGCCAGCAAGGCACGGGCATGCCCCATTTCCAGCTGATTCTGATGCAGCATGGTCTGCACCGGTTCTGGCAGTGCCAGCAGACGCAACAGATTGGATACCGCGCTGCGCGAGCGGCCCACGGCATCGGCAGCTGATTCGTGCGTCAGGCCGAATTCGCTGATCAGCCGCTTGAGGCCCTGCGCTTCTTCGATGGGATCCAGCTCCTGGCGCTGGATGTTTTCGATCAACGCCATGGCCAGGGCCGCTTCATCGGCCACCGTTTTCACCACTGCCGGCACGTCGGCAAGACCTGCCTTGCGGGCTGCACGCCAGCGGCGCTCACCGGCAATCAGCTCGTACTCGCCGAGGCCAACTTCGCGTACCACTACCGGCTGGATCACACCTTGAGCACGGATGGAGGCGGCCAGTTCATCCAGCGCGGCCTCGTCCATGTGGCTGCGCGGCTGGTATTTGCCGGGACGGATCAGGTCGATGGAAAGCGTGGTGAGGCGGTCATCCGCCACTGCGCTGGTGGCGAGGAGCGCGTCTAGACCGCGCCCGAGTCCTTTGAGTTTGGCCATGTTGTCAGACAGATGGAGTTGCGGTTGCGGGTTCGAGGCGGGCAGTCAGTTCCTGTGCCAGCGTGAGATAAGCTTGTGCGCCCCGGGCATTGCGGTCGTATACCAAGCCGGGCAGGCCGTGGCTGGGTGCTTCGGCCAGGCGCACATTGCGCGGGATGACGGTTTCGAACACCTTGTTGCCAAAGTGGCTGGCCAGTTGTTCGGACACCTGCTGTGAAAGATTACTACGTGCATCGAACATGGTACGCAGCAGACCCATGATTTCGATACGCGGGTTCACAGCAGCGCGCACCTTGCGCAAGGTGGTGACCAGATCGGACAGCCCTTCCAGCGCATAGTATTCGCACACCATGGGAATCAGCACGCTATTGGCGGCCACCAGCCCGTTGAGAGTCAGCAGATTGAGCGAGGGCGGGCAGTCGATCAGCACGTAATCATACTGTTCTTCTACCGTGCTCAAGGCATTCTTGAGCCGGGCTTCGCGGGCCAGTTCGTTCACCAGTTCCAGCTCGGCACCACCCAAGTCGCGGTTGGCCGGTAAGACATGGTAGCCACCCTCTTTCGCTGGCTGCCGTGTTTCTTCCACCGAAGCATCACCCAGCAGCACATGATAGACGGAGCGCTCCAGCGCCTGCTTGGCAATGCCGCTACCCATGGTGGCATTGCCCTGCGGGTCGAGGTCGACAATCAACACCCTGCGGCCCAGCTCGGCCAGACCTGCGGCCAGGTTGACCACGGTGGTGGTCTTGCCGACCCCACCTTTCTGATTGGCAACCGCGATCACGCGTGCATTCATTTAGCCACCATTCTCACCAGATGGCGTTCGGCGTCCAGACCGGGCACCGACACCGGTAGTACTTCGGCTACCGCTACCGTTTCCGGCAGCAGCGAGATTTCTTCGTAAGGATACACACCCTTCATGGCGAGGTATTGACCACCGTCGGCCAGCAAGTGCGGCGTCAGGCGGACAAATTCGGCCAGTTCGGCAAAGGCGCGGCTGGTGATGCGATCGAACTTGTGTTCCGGCTGATAGGCTTCCACCCGGCTGGTGATCACCTCGACATTGGGCAGGCCCAGCTCGATGACCGCCTGGCGCAGGAAGGTGGTTTTCTTGTGGTTGGCATCCAGCACCACCACTTGCAGGTCGGGACGGGCAATGGCCGCCGGAATGCCCGGCATGCCGCCACCAGAGCCTACATCCAGCAGGCGGGTGCCACCGTTCAGGTGCGGCACCAGCGACAGGCTGTCCAGCAGATGGTAGCTGACCATGCGCTGCTCTTCGCGCACGGCGGTCAGGTTGTAAGTGTGATTCCACTTGGCCAGCAGGTTCAGATAGCCGTCCAGCAAGGCCAGCTGTTGTTCGGTAAGGCCCAGGGCCAGCTGTTCCAGCCCTTGTTTCAGTTCTGCAGTATGTGTCATGCGCTTGGCTTGCAATTATTCGGTTTTGGCGTCGGCAAAGCCGCGCTTCAGATGCACCATCAGCAGGGAAACTGCCGCCGGGGTAATGCCCTGGATGCGCGAAGCCTGACCCAGGGTTTCCGGGCGTTGCTGATTCAGTTTTTGCTGTACTTCCTTGGACAAGCCCTTGACCAGGCCGAAGTCGATATCGGCAGGCAGGCGGATGTCTTCCAGGTTGTCGCGGCGCGCCAGCTCTTCGTTCTGACGGTTGATATAGCCTTGATATTTGACCTGAATTTCCACTTGCTCGGCAACCACGTCATCCGCCACACCACCTGCGGCTTCGGGCAGGGCCATCAGGTCGCGGTAAGCGACATTGGGGCGCTTGAGCAGGTCGAACAGGTTGTACTCGCGCTCAATCCCTTTGCCCAGCAGGGCTTCCAGCGCAGCGGCATCCTGCAGCTTGGCCGGATGCAGCCAGGTGGTTTTCAGGCGTGCGGTTTCGGCTTCCACCGCGTCACGTTTGCGACAGAAGGCATCCCACTGCGCATCGCCAACCAGGCCGAGCTTGCGGCCCATTTCAGTCAGGCGCAAGTCGGCATTGTCTTCGCGCAGCTGCAGGCGGAACTCGGCACGGCTGGTAAACATGCGGTAAGGCTCGGACACACCCTTGGTGATGAGGTCGTCCACCAGCACGCCCAGATAGCCCTCGTCACGACGCGGACACCAGCCGTCTTCATCACGCGAATACAGGCCAGCGTTGAGGCCAGCCAGCAGGCCTTGTGCGGCCGCTTCTTCATATCCGGTGGTGCCGTTGATCTGCCCGGCAAAGAACAAGCCTTTGATGGACTTGGTTTCCAGCGTGGATTTGAGGCCACGCGGGTCGAAATAATCGTATTCGATGGCATAGCCAGGACGCAGGATATGGGCGTTTTCCATGCCACGGATGGAACGCACTGCAGCCAGCTGAATATCAAACGGCAGGCTGGTGGAAATTCCGTTGGGGTAGAACTCGTGCGTGGTCAAGCCTTCCGGCTCCAGGAATACCTGATGGCTGTCCTTGTCGGCAAAGCGGTTGATCTTGTCCTCGATGGACGGGCAGTAACGCGGGCCCACCCCTTCAATCACGCCGGTAAACATCGGGCTGCGCTCGAAACCGGAACGGATGATGTCGTGGGTTTGCTGATTGGTGTGGGTAATCCAGCACGGCAGCTGCTTGGGATGCATGCTGCGCTGGCCACGATAGGAGAACACTGGCTCCGGGCTATCACCCGGCTGTTCTTCCATCACCGAGAAATCAATGCTGCGGCCATCAATGCGCGGCGGCGTGCCGGTCTTGAGACGGCCCACCGGCAAGTCCAGCTCGCGCAGACGCGCGCCCAACGTGGAGGCGGCCTGATCGCCAGCACGGCCACCGGTGTAGTTTTCCAGGCCAACGTGAATCTTGCCGGACAGGAAAGTACCGGCAGTCAGCACCACGGTACGGGCACGAAACACGATGCCGATGGCGGTAATGGCACCAGCCACGTGATCACCCTCAACCAGCAAATCATCCACCGGCTGCTGGAACAGCGTCAGGTTGGGCTGGTTTTCCAGCATTTCGCGGATGGCCGCCTTGTACAGGATGCGGTCGGCCTGGGCACGGGTGGCACGTACCGCCGGCCCTTTCGAGGCATTGAGGGTGCGGAACTGGATGCCGCCGATATCGGTGGCCAGCGCCATGGCGCCGCCCAGCGCATCCACCTCTTTCACCAGATGCCCCTTGCCGATGCCGCCAATGGACGGATTGCACGACATCTGACCCAGGGTCTCGATATTGTGGGTGAGCAGAAGCGTGGCGCGGCCCATGCGGGCTGCGGCCAGCGCGGCCTCGGTGCCGGCGTGTCCGCCGCCAACCACGATCACGTCAAACTGTGTGGGATAAATCATCTGGCTGTACTCGGCAGCCCGTGCGCAAGACTGAGGCCGGGCGAAGCGTGCAGGAAAAACGGCCTATTCTACGGCAAAACCGATAGCAAGGTAAGTCATTGATTTGTTTCACCCCTACTGTAACCCGCGCTTAAAACGCAGGTCATTCACAAGTCATATGACGGAAATGTCCTCGTCAAACTGTATGACTAGCATGTGTTGCAAGGCCGGTCTGCTGAAAAGCTGCTGCCAAATGAAGGAGTTGCCGTGCCGATGTTCGGAAATGGCCGATGGCATACCAGCACCATGCCCGTAGTATCCCAAACCGACAAAACCAGCATGTCCGCATTTTGCCAGGGGAGTTAAGTCATGCAACTAAATGAAAGCATCAGCAGCCGCCGTCAGCTGAAACTGGGCGTACGCGTTGCCGAAACTGCCGAAGATATCCGCCGTGCACAGAAACTGCGCTTTGACGTATTTGCCGGTGAAATGGGTGCCGAGCTGTCATCGCAGGCCTTGGGTATTGATTGTGATGAATACGATGCCCTGTGCGACCATTTGATTGTGGAAGACAGCAATAGTGGCCTGGTGGTGGGCACCTACCGCATGCTGCCGCCCGACATGGCGCGCCGCGCGCATTCTTTATATTCCGAACACGAATTCGACCTCACCCGCCTGGACAACCTGCGCGACTGCCTGATTGAAGTGGGCCGTTCCTGCGTACACAAGGATTTTCGCAGTGGCGGTGTGATTGCCCTGCTGTGGTCTGGTCTGGCCGATTACGTGCAAAAGCAAGGTGGCGAATACCTGGCTGGCTGCGCCAGCGTGAGCCTGGCCGATGGTGGCCATCAGGCAGTCAGCCTGTATCGCCAGCTGGAAACCAGCCACCTCTCCCCTGCCGAATGGCGTGTGTTCCCCCACCTGCCGCTGCCGCTGGACCGCATTCACGACGACGCCCCCTCCTCGCCAATGCCGCCGCTGATCAAGGGCTATCTGCGCGCCGGGGCCTTCATCTGCGGCGAACCGGCCTGGGACCCGGACTTCAACTGCGCAGACTTCTTCATGCTGCTGCCGATGAGCCGTCTTACCGGCCGCTACAACCGTCACTTCGTAGGCTGACTCCCCAGCCTGCACAGCGCTGTCGCTGTCATCAGCCCGACCGAAGCCCCCGTTCGGCCGGGCTGTTCTGTCTCTATGACAGCGAACCCGGCTACAATCCTGGCATGAGCTACGCATTTCACCCGGTGGGCATTGTCCACTCGCCTTACAAGGAAAAATTCGGCATTCCACGCCAGCCAGCACTGGCCCCTGCTGCCGACATCCAGATCGAGCTGTTGCCGCCATTCAATCACCCCGACACGGTACGCGGGCTGGAAGCCTTCTCCCATGTCTGGATCAGCTTCGTCTTTCACCAGACCGCCCAGCGTGGCTGGCAGCCCTTGGTACGTCCACCGCGTCTTGGAGGCAATGCCAAAGTAGGCGTCTTTGCCAGCCGCTCCACCCATCGCCCCAATCCGCTCGGCCTGTCCCTGGTGGCACTGCGTGGCATCGACCTGGAAGATGGCGTAAGACTGCAACTGGCCGGTGCCGACCTGCTGGATGGCACGCCAGTACTGGATATCAAGCCCTACATTCCCTTTGTGGAAGCCCACCCGGAAGCGCGTAGCGGCTTTGTCGACGGCCCGCCGCCCTGCCTGCAAATCAGTTGGAGCGAACAGGCGCTGCAGCAGCTTGCCGCCCTGCCCGCGCCACCTCCCGCGCTGGTCCAGCTGATTGAACAGGTGCTGGCGCAGGACCCGCGCCCGGCCTACCAGGACGACCCGGAGCGCATCTATGGTGTGCGGCTTTATGACTACAACATCCGCTTTCGCATCCGGGATAACCATGCCCACGTGCTTGAAATTCAGCCGCTTGCCCCGAACTAAAGCGTCATGCTCCGGTCACACCGGAGCCCTTTACTCTGGAGAATAAAATCATGACACCTCGCGCGAAGACGATGATGCTCGCCTTCACCCTGGTTTCTGTCCTGGCGGCACCGTTTGCGGAAGCCGCACGCCTGGGCGGAGGCAAGAGCGCCGGCATGCGCCGCTCGGCCCCGACCAAAAGCTACCAGCAGCCCACCCCGATGCCGGCTCCGGCAGCGGCTCCGCAGGCTGCGCCCCAAGCCCAGCCCAAGAAAGGCCCGGGTATCGGTACCGCTATTGCGGCGGGTGCGGCTGGTGCCGCTGCTGGCTACATGCTGGGCTCAGCCATGAACAGCAATCATGCGTCGGGCAATGCGGTGGATAATGCAGGTGCTGGCTCCGGCATTCCCTGGGGCACCTTGGCCCTGCTGGGTCTGCTGGGTATTGGCGGCCTGATGTGGTTCCGCCGCAAGAGTGCCAGCCCGGCACCAATGAATACCCCGATGCCGGCAGGTAACGGCCCGGTCTTCAACAGCAACAGTCAGGACGCAGCCCGCTTCGAGCCGATTCCCAAAATCGGCTCCGGCCTGGGTCAGACACCGTCTTATGGCGCAGCACCGGCCATGGCCAGTGCAGTGCCGGGTCGTCTGCCGGATGGTACGGAAACCCCCAACTTCCTGCGCCAGGCCAAGGCAACCTTCCTGCACCTGCAAAGCCTTAACACCCCGGACAGCCTGGAAGAAGTACGCAAGTACATGACGCCAGACCTGTTTGAAGGCCTGCGCAATGAAATTGGCAGCAACACCGACGTAGCCGACTTCCCGCAGCTGGACTGCCAACTGGCCGAAGCCGTGGAAGAAGGTGGCCGCTACATTGCCACCGTACGCTTCTCCGGTACGGTAAGCGAGTCGGTCAATGCAGCAGCCGTACCGTTCAGCGAATACTGGCATTACGTGAAGGATGGCAGTACCGGCGGCAAATGGCTGGTAGCTGGCATTCAGCAGGATTAAATCCGGTTTTAAGTCAGATTTATCTTAACGGGCCCCGTCGGGCCCGCTTTTTATTATCCAGCCATGCTCTACACTGGAATGCCAATTGCTAGGTGATTGGCTTATGGGCCAGCAAGAGCCCCACTCCAGGAAGGAATGTACTGCAATGAAACGTTTCGAGCATGCCGGTCTGACTCTCGGTAGCCATTTCCAACCCATCTACAGTCTGGCACACCGCCGCACTGTGGGCGTGGAAGCCCTGCTGCGTGCCGAGCAGAACCAGCTGCCCCTCTCCCCGGCTGAGGCATTTTATGCCATGGTCTCCCCCGAGCGTCGCCATGGCCTTGACCTGGCGGTCAGCCAGGCCCATGTACAGCATTTTGCGGCGCTGGAGCACAGCCAGCCGCACTGGTTGTTCCTGAATGTGGATGCCGCCTCCTTATCCCGCCCGGAGCGGGCCATGGCGCTGGCCAATACCATTCGCGAAGCCGGCCTGCAGCCAGGCAATGTGGTGCTGGAAGTACTGGAACACGTGCTGGAGCTAGACGAAGCCTTGATCGAAGGCGTCAATCTGCTAAAAAAAGCCGGTTTCCTGATTGCCATTGACGACTTTGGGGTGGGCCATTCCAACCTGGACCGGGTATGTCAGCTGGAACCGGACCTGGTGAAGTTTGACAAGGATTTGCTGCGCAGCGCCGTCAGCCAACCTCGAACACGCAATCTGCTCTCCAGACTGGTGCGTTTGATGCACGAAATTGGTGCACTAGTGGTCGAAGAAGGCATTGAAACCGAGAACGACGTGCTGGTAGCACTGGAATCCGGCTGCGATCTGGTCCAGGGCTATTATGTGGCCAGGCCGTCAGCAGCACCGGACGCGGATGACATCATCACCAAACGGCTGGATTCGCGCTGGGATGAGCTGATGGTGCGCGATCTGCTGAAGCGCAAAATCACCCGCCGTCAGATCGAATTGGCCCGTCAGGCCTTTGTGCAATCCGCCATTTCACTGATGCAAGGCACCCCGTTCGATCAGGCGGCCACCCCCATGCTGGCCATGCCGGATGTCATCCGCTGCTTTTTGCTGGACAGCGAAGGTCGCCAGATTGGCCGCAACCTCAACAGCCGTCACAACACCATTGCCAGCAGCCTGAAATTTGCCCCGCTGGCGGATACCACCGGTGCGGTGTGGTCGCGCCGTGCGTATTTCCAGCATGCCATCGACCAGCCGGGCGTGCTGTACATGAGCGAGCCTTACCTGTCGATGACCGACACCCGCTCCTGCGTCACCCTGTCCATGGCCATTGAAATTGATGAAGCCATGCATGTGCTGTGTGCCGATGTGCTGGCACCGCGTGTGCACAGCAGTCACGGCTAAAGCATATTCAGGCCAGACAGCAGGCCAGGCAGAATGAACAAAGGACCGCATGCGGTCCTTTGTTTTTGCTTACCGCGCAGCTTACTGGGCTGGCGTGATTTCGGTGATGCTTTCAAACAGGGTAACCACCTTCTGCACCCCGGCGGTTTCACTCACTACCTGAGCGGCCAATTGGCCTTCCGCCGGTGTCACCAGGCCCAGCATGTACACCACGCCGCGCTCAGTCACCACCTTGATGTGGTTAGGCGAATAGCCCTTGCCATCCAGCAAGCGGGTTCGCACTTTGCTGGTAATCCAGGTGTCGTTGCTGCGTTCGGAGAAGCCGGAAGACGGTGCCACTACGGTGTAATTGAACACGCGACGCACATTGGGCATGGCGCGGGCAATCAGCTCGGCCTGCTGGCCAGCTTCTGCCGACGGCACTTCACCGGTCAGCAGTACGGCACGGTTATAGCTGGTGGTATTGACGTGAGCCGAAGGCAATTTGTCGCCAATCTGGTGTGACACCTTGGCCTCGATACTCTGGTCATCCACATAGGCACCGCTGGAACGGCGATCGGTGGCCACCAGTGCGCCACCAGCCACGCCGCCAGCAGCCAGGGCGAAACAACCGGACAGCGCGCTGGATACACCGGCAGCCAGCAACAGGGACAGGACAGTACGTTTCATTTACTCACCTCCCAACAGCATGTAATCAATGGCATCACACAGGGCATGCACCAGCAGGATATGCACTTCCTGAATACGCGCGGTGCGCAGCACCGGCACATTCAGCTGGATGTCCTCGGGCGACAGGATTTCGCTGATTTTGCCGCCATCCTTGCCAGTAAGGGCAATCACCCCCATGCCACGTTCGTGGGCAGCATAAATGGCTTCAATCACATTGGCAGAATTGCCCGAGGTGGAAATGGCCAGCAGCAAATCGTTGGTATGACCCAGCGCCCGCACCTGCTTGGAAAAAATCATGTCGAAGTCGTAGTCGTTACCAATGGCCGTGAGTGCCGAGGTATCGGTAGCCAGCGAGATGGCGGCCAGGCCCGGGCGTTCCTTCTCGAAACGCCCCAGCATTTCGGCGGCAAAATGCTGGGCATCAGCAGCCGAACCGCCATTGCCGCAAGCCAGTATCTTGCCCTCGTTCATCAGGCAGCTGACCATGCGCTCCGCCGCCAGCGCCACGGCGGGGGATAGCAGCTCCATTGCCTCCTGCTTGGCGGCAATGCTTTCCAGAAAATGTCCGTTGACGCGTTCAATCAGGTCCATGCTTTTCCTTGTAGCAGCCATGGGTGGCGGCTATGCAAAAATGTTTTTCAACCACTGCAGCGGCTGTTCGCCTTCACTCAGCACAGCATCAAAACGACAGGGTGCGTCTACTCGCTTATCAGACAGGTAGACCGTGGCCGCATGCATGAGTTTCCTCTGTTTGGCCGGCGTAATACTGTATGCCGCCCCACCAAAACGGCTGCTGGCGCGGTGACGCACCTCTACAAACACCAGGCAGCGGCCATCGCGCATGATCAGGTCGATCTCACCACCTCGGCACAGCCAGTTGCGCGCAACCAGTTGCAAACCCTGCTGCAACAAAAAGGACAATGCACGCTCTTCTGCCTGCTGTCCTTGTCGATTCATCTGCGCTACTCGCCTTCGCCAATCAGCGACACCGGCAGCTGACGGTCAAATACCCGGTCACGCCCCAGTTTAAGGTCGCCGGTAACACCATCCAGCTTGATAGAGGACGGATTGCGTGTGCTACCCAACAGCAGCGCCAGACGATAAGCATCTATCCCCAAGGCGTACAGGCGCTCGGTTTGCAAGGTCAGTGCTGCCGCTGGGCGCGCATAGCGCTTTACCGCCGGATGCTGTGGCATCAAGAACCAGGGCATGTCGATAAAGCGTACGCCGGCCAGTTGTTTGTCAGGGCTGCGCGTGCTGATTTGCGAAGTGGCATACACCGGCAGATCCGGCTGCAGCGCCGGTTTCAACCGCGCAGCCTCGGCTGGCTCCACCGCCAGAAACACCGCATCAGCCTTTCTGGCCGCCTGAGCCAGCTCGGACAGGCTCTGCCCGTTATCCTCCAGCTGCGGCACATCCCGGTTGCCCAGGCTGCGCCATTCGTCGGCAAAGGCCTGCTTCAACCGGCTGGACAGCACCTCGCCATCGGCAATAATCAGCGGATTAGTGCGGCCATCATCACGCATCAGGCGCGCAATCTGCCTGGCCTCCACTTCCACATTCAAAGCCAGGGTAAACAGCTTGGGATTGGTCGGCACATCGCGCCCCACGGCATTGAGTGCCAGCGTGGGTACGCTGACATGCGGTGCCACGGCGGCAATACCAGCACGCGACAAGGGGCCGATCACCACATTCACCCCACTGGCCACCGCCTCGCGGTAGCGCTGGGCGGCATTGTGTTCGTCGGCATCAATCACCACCACCTCGGCCTGCGGATCGGCATCGTGCGCGGCCTCTACACCGCTGCGCACCACCGCTGCCGCCTCGCCCAGCAATTTGGACTCCGTAGGCAGCAACAAGCCTATTTTTACCCTGACGGGCGATTTGCCCGGCGCGGCCAGCGGCTTGGCCACCGGCGGTGCCGCTGGTGCCGATGCTGGCGTTGTCTGCGCGCGCGGGGTTTTGCCGGCCACGCTATTGAGCGGCGCAGCATTGAGTTGGATGATATAGTCCGGTGCCTGCGCTTGCGCAGCCGTCAACCATGTCATCATGACGCCAACCAACAGCGGAGCCAGTCTTTGCATACTTCGTTCGCTCACTTGCTTGAAACTGCACGGGAAAGTTTCTGTCGCGGCACATTATATGTGGTGGCCACTCCCATTGGAAACCTGGGAGATGTTACCGCGCGTGCGCTGGCCGCCTTTAGCGCTGCCGACGTAGTATGCGCCGAAGACACCCGCGTTACCGGCAGCCTGCTTACCGCCTACGGCATTCACGCCAACAAACTGGTGAGCCTGCGCGAGCACAACGAGCGCAGCATGGCCGAGCAAGTCATCCGCTGGCTGGCGGAAGGGCAGATCGTGGTGCAGGTATCCGATGCCGGCACCCCTGCGGTATCCGACCCCGGCGCGCGCCTGGTGGAAGCCGTACGCGCCGCAGGCCATCCGGTACGCCCCATCCCCGGCGTATCCGCCGTCATCACCGCCCTGTCCGCCAGCGGTTTTACCAGCAATGCCTTTCTGTTTCATGGCTTTTTGCCGCCCAAAAGCGGCGAACGCCGCCGCACCCTGCAGCAATGGCTAAGCACCGATCACCTGGTGGTGTGCTACGAAGCACCGCACCGCATTGTGGACACCCTGCAGGACATCGTGGCCGAACTGGGGCCACAGCGCCGCCTGATGCTGGCGCGCGAACTGACCAAAACCTTTGAAACCTTCCACAGCCTGCCCGCTGGCGAGCTGCTGGAATGGGTAAAAGCCGACAGCAACCAGCAGCGCGGCGAAATCGTGCTCATCATCGACGCCGCCCCGCAAGCGGAAGACAACGCCGGTTTGCCGGAAGAAGCCATCCGGGTGATGAACATCCTCAGTGCCGACCTGCCAATGAAACAGGCATCCACCCTGGCCGCGCAAATTACCGGAGCCAACCGCAAGCTGCTATATGACCATGCGCTGAAAATAAAAAAGGACGCCGGGGAGTGATTTACAAGCCACGGCAGATGGGATAGACTTGCCTCCTCTTGCGATGCCCGGGTGGCGAAATCGGTAGACGCAGGGGATTCAAAATCCCCCGCCGCAAGGTGTGTCGGTTCGAGTCCGACCCCGGGCACCACATCCTTACCAGATAAGGATTACGCAAGAATCAAAACAGCGCCGCAAGGCGCTTTTTTGTTGCCCAAACTCTGCCATGGGACACTGGCGGGACACTGCCCCTGCGCAAAACAGCACACCCCGGCAGGCTCAGCCCGCCGCCTGACGCCATCCCCCCCTGGCAATCCACTGCCACAAGCACCCGACAAGCTGCACCACACCCTGCGCTAAGCACGCAGGCCCAGAGCCATCCGGGCCTGCTCTACGCTTGCGATCCGAGCCATGCCCAACCCCTTCCCCGGTATTGACAAGCCAAGCCCACCACCCAACAATTGCCGCGTGCTGTTCAATAGCGGCACCGGGTTTGGCGACCCGACGAGTCAAGGCGGACAGCCGCTCTGCGGCTATTTTTATGTCCGTTACACACCATTGGTACGTCCTTTTTCTATGGCGGGCCGTGGTGGGGATACCTTCGGGTATGCCGGTTTCCTTGACGCCGGTTCGCCAACCTCGCCATGCGCCTGCCACCCTCGTTTGGCGACGAGAGGCGGGTCTAACCCAGTCAAGGAGGCATACCATGCCTGGCATTTCCCGCGCCCAGTTACGCCCTCCCCCCGCGATTGTCATTGCCGTTACCGCGCTGCCATCCTTCAGCAAGGAGGCTCACGCATGAACACCCAGCCCCTGCAAAACCAGCCTACTCCCGCCGCCTATCTGGCCCTCGCCACCTTTCAAGACCAACTCAGCCACCTGCAAACCCTGGCCAGCCTGCCGGAGCACGCCGCGCTACGCGAACCCATCAGTCAGTTGAGCCATCTCTCCCAGACCATCCAGCACACCATTGCCGATGGCATCTGCACCCTGGACCGTGCCGCTGACTGCATGCAATGCCTGCTTGAGCTGCTGAACCACGCCGAGGACATGCCGCTGCCAGCCAACCAGCTGGCCGGGCTGCTGACGCCACTACATCAGCAAATCAGCCTCGCCCGCGCCGATATCAGCCAACTCCTGTAAGAAGCAGACAGCGCCGCAAGGCGCTGTTTTGTTGCCTGTCGTTTACGCAAGCCTCGCCCTGCCGTCCACTAATATCCCGCCCAGCGCGGGCTGTGTGCTGTCTGTCAGCTACGCACCAACTCCACACTGACGCTCTGCCCGGCAATAACCCATCTACATGGTAACGTCGGATGCATTCAAATCCGAGGTGATTGCCGGTTAGGAGACCCGCCGAGCCTGCGAAGTACTCACAAGGCTGATGCTGGACCGCTCCAAAGGCCGCAACGCCTGGACGGTGAACGGCGGCAAAAGCATCGGCCAGGTGTACCGGATGCACCTGTACCAAGTAATGCCGGGCAAGGAGGAAGAAGGAGGTAGAAATTCTCACGTGAGGAAAAGCTGCCGCCGACCCGCCAACTCTTGCGTAACCATGTTGATTTATATAGGTTTACTTGTTGGCGGTGTTGGCGGTAGTCACGTCTGAAATCCACCCCCTCCCGCCCAGTTGGCGGTTTCAGGGTGGCTGTTGGCGGCATTGGCGGCAGTTTTTGCTACATACGGGAGAAAAACATGCATAATTTTGTCGTTCACATCTGAAACCACGACATACATAAATTTTTCAAGGTAGATACTTCACACAACACCAACAAATCCATTACATAGCGTAAGATGCCTGTAAAGGGTCTATGATATAGCTTATGAAGCTACAGACCTAATACCCAATATATTTCCAACAAATACACTCACATATTTTCATTTGACATGTTTAAAATTTCATGGATTTTTAATATCTCAAATGAAAATTCAAAATAAATATCACAAGATTAAATAAAATGTCCAGTAAAATTATTGTCTTACCAGAGCGACTTGGCATTATAACGATCGACAAAATCCTGAGCCAAGCTGTGGATAATAACTTAAATATTAAGTCGAAAAATATTAAATACGACCTGTCAGAATTAAAATCCATTGACTCTACAGGAATAACTGTATTTAGCAATCTGATTGAATGGCTATTAAAAAAATCAGTCGCCCAGAAATTCATTCTACCAGAAGTAATCAGCGCCCCAATTCAATTTCTTGATGATTCATTATTTTTTAAACGGTACACCGGAAACTTACTAAATCAAAAATCAAAACCAAGAGAAACAACAATACCGCTAAAACTAGTTAGACACCCATCAAGCCACTGGTGGATTGAGAAAGAATGTGTTGAATGGCTTGCAAAGCGACTGGCAATCAACAAAGGCGACTTGGTAGAATTAAAAATTTGCCTACAAGAATTATTCAATAATATTCGCGATCACTCCGGGGTTGAAACTGGCTGTATCTTTGTGCAACACTACCCAGAGCGACATAAAGTAGTAATATCAATGTCTGATTTTGGCAATGGCATTCCAAACAATGTAAGAAAGGTCCACCCTGAATATTCAGATGGAGAAGCTGTAGTAAAATCTCTTGAAGAAGGATTTACTACAAATAGTACAGTCAGAAACAGAGGGATCGGACTCTACTACCTTGCCAATACTGTGTCAAAAAATGGCGGGGAAGTATCAATTCGAACAGGCAATGCTCACATCATCTACAGCGAGACTGGAATTGCTGATTGCAGTGATAGATCAGGATATTACACAGGCACTTTATTTGAGATAACGTTAAGAACCAATCGATTTGACTCAAGCATGGCTGAAGAGGAGGATTTCTCATGGGAGTAATTAAAGTTACAGATTATGTAAAACACGCCTACACATATGAAGATGGTCTAGTCATTTTTTCAGAAATTGAAAAGCATATCTCCAAAAATGAAAACGTCACACTTTCATTTGAAAGAATTGATTCAATACCATCTTCATTCGCAAATGGCTGCTTTGTGAAGTTATTAGAAATATTCGGAACAAACACAGTAAAAAAACATTTGAAAATTGAAAAATCAACAAAACAAATTAATCAAATGATAAAAGACAGAATAAACTTTGAATCCAATAGAATTGGAAACAAAGGAAATCAAACAAATACCGATAATTAAATTGCACATTGAAATTAAAAATCCAATAGAGAATGTAAATTAATAAATTCACTATGGAAATACGATACTCTCTCATGTTGCAGCAACCGAGGTGATCGAGGCTGCATACTGCCTTAGAGTGAAAAGCACCTCCCGGATATATATCCGGGAGGTCTACCTGTGGCCAAATGTATGCTGTTCATTCGCCATACCTATTAGATATAGTTTGATCAAAAGCAAAGAGGCAAACAGGATATCTGGATAGCAAAATAAAGAGCAGGTAGCTCGCAATCCAGATAATGAAGTGTCTCACCGAGCGTATTGGGCCCAGCTGCAAGAGAGTGAAAGGAACGCGTCGAAAGGACAAGGCACTGCTAGACGTTCACCCATCAAAGGGCTTTCTTTACTTACCCAATTGAAACAGCATGCTTCAAATCGCTGGCAGTACTATCTGATCGCGACTGGCCTCACTTATGTTGTAGTGGGCAATAATTCCGCGCTGATACCATCTGCATCGACGAGCCAGCCCTATCTCTCATCCCCATCAGTCTCCCCAGCAATCCAGCCAAACTAACCGGCCATCCACTACCAGCGACCAGCAACAACGTCCTATGGTTACCCATGGCCAACGGCTGCAGACTATCTTGCCGGTGCAACCATGCTGAACAATACGGGCCTATCAACCGTAACCGTGGACAACACTCAGACCGGCGATGACTACCAAGTAAAACTTGTCTTCCTGGATGCCCCTCAGTCGTTTCTGGTAAGGGAATTCCTTGTACCCGCACATAGCGTGTTTACCATGGAGTATGTTTTAGCTGGCCACTATGAGCTGAGATACCGCAATCTGACGACTAGCGCGCTAACACGCCAAGACCCACTCAGCGTCCATGAGACGGTCTCGGAGACTGGCACCACCCATGACAACGTCCGCTCGACGCTTTACAGCGTGGTCAATGGCAATACCCGGTCCCACCCTCTGAACGATAAAGACTTCTGAACACGCCAAGAATGGGGCCACTTACAGGCCAGCCTTGATTTGCTGTGTATAGATTTGTGTACAGATCAAGTTTCCACAAACCAGAAATCACCGCCTGTATTGGCTTTCCAGCCACACGTCGATAGAAGCGCCATCGTATAAACCACGCCCGCCCAACAACAAAATACCCCCGCTCCATCTGCATGGCCGGGGGTGTTGTTGTTCTGGCCGCCATCAGGCGGACAAATCAGGCTGGGTCAGAACTTGAGGTTGAGGGCGGTGTACAGCGAGCGGGCGGGGCCGGCTACGCCTACGCCCCAGGGGATGCCGACGCGGTTCATGGTCATGCCCTGGCCGGTGTAGGCGCCGCCCAGCGGCAGGGTGTAGAAGCGGTTGAACACGTTGTCGATGCCCACGTCCACGCTGTAGCGTTTGGTTTCATAGCGGGTACGCAGGTTGAACAGGCTGTAGCCAGGGGTTTTGATTTCGTTGCGCACGGCGGAGACTTCGGTCTTGGCGCGCACTGCCTGCCATTCGGCGGTGCTAGTCCACTGCCCCAGCTTATGCACCAGCGCCAGTTTGGCGTTGAGCGGCATGATGTTGTACAGATTGTCGCCGGTAGTCAGGTTTTCGCCACGGGTGTAGCTGAGCTGGGCGGTGGCATCAAAGCTGCCATAGGCGGTGGCTTTGGCCAGTTGCAGCTTGCCGCTGACATCCACGCCGTATAGCTGGGCGTTTTGGTTGACGTATTGCAGTACCACGTAGCCGGTGGTGGCGGTCTGGTTGTTGTTGGCGCTGCCGTAACGCTGGGCGTCGATGTAGTTTTCTACATAGCTGTAGTAGGGGCTGAGCTTGAACTGCCAGGCTTCGCCGTCGGCGGCATGCCAGTTGGCGCTGCTGCTGAGGGTGTGGGCCACTTCCGGCTTGAGGTTGGCATTGCCGACATAGCCGTTGCCGTCGCCGGCAAAGTTGTTCATCACGGCGGCCATGGTGTTGCTTGACCAGGTATAGCGTTCGTACAGATTGGGTGAGCGGGTTTTCTGCGCGTAGGCCAGTTCGTACTGCTGGCGGGCATCCGGGGTGTAGCGGGCCAGCGCGGACAGGTCGAGGTTGAGGTCGGTGCGGGCGTGGTTTTGCGCGTTGAAGCTGGCGGCATCGGGTGCGTAGGAGGCGGTGGAGTTGTAACCCGCTACGCTGCCGGTATTGCTGTTCACCTGGCTGAGCCGTGCGCCGATGATGCTGCGCCATTGCGGCGTCCAATCGGCCTGCCATTCGGTAAAGGCGTCCACGCGGTCGCGGTTACCATCTTTGATGTTCCAGAAGGTATTGGGGCCCATACCGCCGGTGGCTCCGGCTGCCGGCCACCAGTCATTCAGGCTGTAGCGCTGGATTTCGCTGCCCAGTTTCAGCTTGTCGCGCGCGTTTAGGGCCAGTTCGGCACTCAGGCTGCCACCCAGCGTGTGGCTGGCGGAGTCCATCGGCATGCCATTATAGCTGCCGTACTTGGTTTGCTTGTCGTCGCCAAAGTCCATGCTGTGGCGTACGTACTGGCTGTACAGGCGGGCATCCAGCTCGCCCCAGGCAAACTGGCCGTTGTAGTGCAGGTTCAGCTGGTTGCTGCTGTTGTCGGTCATGTCCATGCGCTGGTTGGCAAAGCCTTCATACGGGGTGCGTTGCACGCCCACTTTGGCTTCCAGCAACTGGTAGTTATCGCGCCAGGCCACGCCCAGTTCGTGATTTTCGGTTTTGTAGGCGCTGGAGCCTACCGTTTTGCCATCTATCCAGGCGCGGCCTGTGGCGGCCAGGCCGGATTTCTTGAAATCGGCGGCGGCGTCGTAGTTGTTGCTGCGGGCGGTGGAGCCGGTGTAGTTGATGCTGACATGGTCGTTGGCCAGGGTGGCGCGGGCATTGGCCCCACGGGCATCGCCATTGCTGCGATAGAAGGCGCCGATTTCCCCGTTCAGCAGGGTCTGGCCTTGCTCGGCAAACTGTGGCGCGATCGACTTGGCGACAATCACCCCGCCGATATTGTCGCCACCGGCACTGACCGGGGCAGCACCGTTATATACCTGCACGCTGTCTACCTGGCTGGCGTCCATATACGACAGCGGCGAATTCATGTGATTGGGGCAGGCGGCCACCAGGCTGGCACCATCGGTTTTCACCAGCAGGCGGTCGTCGGCCAGGCCGCGCAATACCGGCAGGCTGGAAAAACCACCAGCGGCATGCAGGTTCAGGCCGGGGATGTTTTGCAGCAGCTGGGCGCTGTCGCTGCTGCGTGCGGCTTGCCCAGCCAGTTGCGGCTGGCGCAGTGTGCTGCCATCGGCCTGGCTGTAGCTGCGCGTGCCATGCACCACAACATCCGGCAGTTGGACAAGGTCGGTGCTGCTATCTGCTGCCATGGCCATGCCGGGGATGGCAGACAAGGCAAGGGTAACGGCCAGAACGGCCGGTTTGGCGTGAAATTGCATGGTATTTCCCAAGTGAGCGACGGAAAGGAAGGCATGCCGGATCAAGAGCCGGGTCTTGTCTGGCACTGTTATCTGCCAAGCGGGGCGGGTGGTTCATCCAGCACGCAGGCTTGCTTGCAATGACCAAACCGCTGTTTGACATTGGCCAGGGCGAGCGTAGCAAGTTGACGCGGTGCGGGGATGTGACCAATTGCCGCAGCAGCGGCCTTACCGGGGAGTGGCGATGCCGCGTCATGTAGTGTGACGCGCGCGAATGCAGGTGATTTTCTTTGCGTTTGCCATGACATCTGACAAACTTGCTCAGTACTTCAGGATTTGGTTCGGGCCGCGCCATCTCGTGCGCGGACAGGGGTAATATCCAGAACCAGGCCATCCCGGCGCTGTTACTTTCCTCCACCTCCTAGTGACCACCGTGAACAAGATCTGGCACACCTGGCTGATCAGCCTTTTCATTACCCTGCTTGCCTGCCTGATTGGCATGGCAGCGGTATGTGTGGCCGCACGGCAGGATGAAGAGCTTGCCCGCTCCCAGGCACTGGCAGATGCCACCGACCGTGGCAATGCAGTAAAGGTAGCCATTGACCGGGCGCTGTCCTCTACTTATGCGCTCAGCGCCATGGTGCGCCAGGGCCGGGGCCGACTGGATGATTTTGAAACCTTTGCCCGCCCGCTGATTACCTACTATCCGGGCGTGATGTCCTTGCAACTGGCTCCGGGTGGGGTGGTACAGCAAATCTATCCGTTCAAGGGCAATGAAAAGGCTTTGGGCCACAATCTGCTGGCCGACCCCACCCGCAACAAGGAAGCCTTCATTGCCCGCAACAGTGGGCAGATGACGCTGGCCGGCCCCTTTCCACTGGTACAGGGCGGAATTGGCGCGGTGGGGCGGCTGCCGGTGTTTCTGAATCAGGACAAGCAGCATGCGCCGGTGTTCTGGGGCTTTGCCATTGCACTACTGCGCTTTCCCGATGTATTGCGCAGCGCCGGCCTGGACTGGCTGTCACAGCGCGGCTACCACTACAGCCTGTGGCGGCAGCACCCGGACACCCGCCAGGTGCAGGTATTGGCAGCCTCTGCACACGCCCCTCCTACCCTGAACGACCCGGTGCATTACCAAATCAACATGCCTAACGGGACATGGCTGCTGGATGTCCAGCCCAGGGATGGCTGGCTCAACCAGCAGCGCATTGCCATCAACAGCCTGCTGGTACTGGTCATCAGCGGCCTGCTGGGCTGGCTGGCCTGGCAGATGGTAGAACTGCGCCGCCGCCGTGCCGAGCTGGCCTTGCTGGTGGCATTGCGCACCCGTGCGCTGGCGCAGGAAACCTCAGACCGCGAAGCCGCCGAACATACCGCGCTGTCGGAAACCATGCGTCAGGCTGCCCTGCTGCAAACCGCCTCGGACGGCATTCACATTCTGGATGAACATGGCCGCCTCACCGAGTACAGCCCTTCTTTTGCCAGCATGCTGGGCTATGACATGGAGGAAATGCGCCAGTTTGTCCTTAGCGACTGGGACAGGGAAATCCAGCCCGAACAGCTACAACAGCTGATCAGCAATAGCGGCACCCACGGCCAGCGCTTTGAAAGCCGCCATCGCCGCAAGGATGGCAGTTTGCTGGATGTGGAAATCAATGCCAAAACCGTCACCATCGGTGGACGGCCCTATCTGTACGCATCCGCCCGAGACATCAGCGAACGCAAGCACGCCGAGCAGCTGCTACGCATTGCTGCCACGGCATTTGAAGCCCAAGAAGGCATGGTGGTAACCGACTGCCACACCATCATCCTGCGGGTAAATGGTGCCTTCAGCCGCATCACCGGCTATCCCGCCGACGAGGTGGTGGGCCGTAAAATCAGCCTGCTGCAATCAGGCCGCCATGATGACGCCTTCTACCAGCGCCTGTGGCAAAGCCTGAAGGAACTAGGGGCATGGCAGGGCGAAATCTGGAACCGGCGTAAAAACGGGGAAATCTACCCGGAATGGCTCAGCATCAGCGCCGTACTGGGTGACGACGGCAGCGTCAGCCACTATGTAGCCACCATGAGCGACATCACCCAGCGCAAGGCGGCTGAAGACAAGATCAAGCGGCTGGCCTTCTACGACCCGCTCACCCAACTGCCCAACCGCCGCCTGCTGCAAGACAGGCTGCAGATGGCACTGGAACACAGCCATCACCACCAGAAAACCGGGGCCTTGCTGTTTATTGATCTGGATAATTTCAAGACCCTCAACGATACCCTGGGCCACGATATGGGCGACCGCCTGCTACAAGAGGTGGCACTGCGGCTGAATGACTGCCTGCGGCCGGGCGATACCGTGGCACGCCTGGGTGGCGACGAATTTGTGGTGATGCTGGAAAGCCTGGACAGCGAAGCGGCGCAGGCTGCCCAGTTGGCACGCGGCATTGGCCAGCAGATTCTGGAAGCCCTTGCCCGCCCCTACCCCATGCTGGATGGCATGCACCACAGCACCTGCAGCATGGGCGCGGTATTGTTTGACGGCCAGGCCAGTTCGGTGGAGGAGCTGCTCAAGCGGGCAGACCTGGCCATGTATCAGGCCAAGGCTGCCGGTCGCAATACCCTGCGCTTTTTCGACCCGGAAATGCAGCAGGCCGTCACCGCACGCGCCGAGCTGGAAGCCGCACTGCGACGCGGGCTGCAACAGCAGGAGTTTGTGCTCTACTACCAACCGCAAGTGGATGCTGACGGACACATCAGCGGTGCCGAAGCCCTGCTGCGCTGGCAGCGGCCAGAGCATGGCCTGGTAGGGCCGGTCAGCTTTATCCCGCTGGCCGAGGAATCCGGCCTGATCGTGCCACTGGGCGAATGGGTATTGCACACCGCCTGCCGCCAGTTGGCCGCATGGGCAGACAACCCGGCCACCGCCAGGCTGGAACTGGCGGTCAATGTCAGCGCCCGCCAGTTTCATCAGGCCGGTTTTGTCGACATGGTACGGCATGCACTGCGCTTGAGCGGCGCGCCGGCACAGCGCCTGAAACTGGAGCTGACCGAAAGCCTGCTGCTGCAGGACGTGGACGATACCATTCGCAAGATGAACACGCTGAAACAGGATGGCGTGTGTTTCTCGCTGGATGATTTCGGCACCGGCTACTCCTCGCTGTCCTATATCAAGCGCTTGCCACTGGATCAGCTTAAAATCGACCAATCCTTCGTGCGGGACATCGACAGCAATGTGAATGATGTCTCCATCATCCGCACCATTGTGGCCCTGGCCAGCAGCATGCAATTGCAGGTGATTGCCGAAGGCGTGGAAACCGACAGCCAGCGTGCGTTTCTGCTGCAACAGCACTGCCACGCCTTTCAGGGCTATCTGTTTGGCCGGCCCATGCCGATAGCCGATTTCATGCAGCTGCTGCAAGACCCTTAGCCATACCCGCCTTAACACCGTGGAGTTTCACATGCATTTCCACAGCGCACCCGGCCCCTGCCTGATCGACACCCACTGCCACCTGGATGCGCCGGAATTTGATGGCCAGCGCGATGACATTGTCGCCGCCGCCCAGGCCTGCGGCGTCGGGCAGCTGCTGTTGCCGTCCATCCACAGCGACAGCTTTGCCGACAGCCTGGCCATGCGCGCACGCTATGGCTGCTGGATTGCCTTTGGCCTGCATCCCATCTACCTGTCGCGTCATCTGGACGATCACCTGCAGATACTGGAAGAACATCTGCAGCAGCATGCCCCGCTGGCCGTGGGAGAAATCGGACTGGATTACTACCTGCCGGGGCTGAATGCCGCCAGGCAGGAAAGCCTGCTGGTGGAACAGCTGAAACTGGCACGCAAATACAATCTGCCCGTCCTGCTGCATGTGCGGCGCGCACAGGACCGCATTCTCAAATACCTGCGGCAGATTCCCGTCCCCGGCGGGATTGCCCATGCCTTCAACGGCAGCCGGCAGCAGGCAGATGCCTTCATTCAGCTGGGATTCAAACTGGGCTTTGGCGGTGCCATGACCTACAGCGGTTCACGGCGCATTCGCGAACTGGCCGCCACCCTGCCCCTGTCCGCCCTGGTGCTGGAAACCGATGCCCCGGATATCCGCCCGGAATGGGCACAGCAGCAGCCGAATACACCGGCCAATGTGGAAAAATTTTCATCTGTCATGGCCGAATTACGCAACATCGACTTGAATGAGTTAAGGCTCGCCCTGTGGCGCAATACTTACCAGGCAATCGGCCTGCCATTGCCAACATAACAATGTGGTGATGCGGGGTGATTATCAAGCAATACCATGCTAATGTGCGGGCCCTGTGTAGACCGGATGCACCAGACAGAATAGATGGCCGCAATCAGCCGCCATCCTGACAACAGCTTCCGGCCATCGGCATGAAGTAACAGACCAGCAGGATGCAGCCGCATGCGCATCCGTGGCCTGCAGCCTGAAAAAGAGGTACGGGGAAAACCATGAAAAATCTATCCATCGCCGCACGCATCACCATAGGCTTTGGCCTGCTGCTGCTTGCGCTTGTCATTATCGGCAGCATCACCCTGCAAGGACTGGGCCGTATCGACCGCCGAGTCGAGGAAGTCTCCAGCCACGAACTGGTGTTTTTTCGCGATGTATCGCAGCTGCGTGTGCACATGGGCAATCTGCGGCGTTTTGAAAAAGACTACTACCTGAATATCGCCAGCAGCGGCAAACGGGCGGAATATCTGGCCAAATGGAAAGAAACCTACGCCAAGGCCCAGGACACGGTGGGCAAGCTGTCGCAGTCACTGGCCGATGGCAATAACAGCTTGAGCAGCAGCCTGTCCGGCCCGGTGCGCAAACAGGGTGAATTGCTGCAAGCCTATGCCGACGGCTTCAACAGCGTCAGCAGCCAGGTGGAAGCCGGCACCATCACCACACCGGCAGACGGCAATGCCGCCATCAGCAAGTTCAAGGAAAACGTGCACCAGATGGAGGACATGCTGCAAACCATCAGCACAGCCGCAGTCGATGCCGTTAATGCGCTGGGCAGCCAGATCAACGTCACCTCGTCCTCGGTGCGCAATGCGGTGATGGCATTGCTGGCCATTGCCCTGCTGCTGGGCATGGCCCTGTCCTGGCTGATCATTCGATCCATCCGCCACCCGCTCAACAGCATGCGCGACAGCAGCCAGCATCTGGCCCAAAGCCGCGACCTGACCCACCAACTGCCCGATCTGGGCCGTAACGAACTGGGCAGCATGGGCCGCTCGGTGTCTGATCTGGTGGGCACGGTGCGGACGCTGATTCAAGAATCACACGGCTATTCTTCACAACTGGTGGGCGTAGCCGACCAGTTGGGCGATGTCAGCGATTATGTGGCCAAGGCCTCGCACCGACAGTCCGAAGCAGCCTCCGCCAGTGCCGCCAGCATCGAACAGATGACCGTCAGCATCCAGATGGTGTCGGATAATACCCAGGGGGTGGAAGAACAGGCCCGCAATGCCACCAGTGAAGCCACCCGCAGCAGCCAGTTGGCGACACAGGCCGCAGAAGAGATTCGCCATATTGCCAGCAGCATTACCGATACCGCCCAGGTGATTGAACAGCTCAACCAGCGCTCCGGTGAAATCGGCGATATCGTCAAAGTAATCCGCGACATTGCCGACCAGACCAATCTGCTGGCCCTCAATGCCGCCATTGAAGCTGCCCGCGCGGGCGAGATGGGACGCGGCTTTGCCGTGGTGGCCGATGAAGTACGCAAACTGGCCGAGCGCACCAGCAATGCCACCGCAGAAATCTCTGCGCGTATTTCCAGCGTGCAAACCGATACCCGCCAGGCCTTTGTCAGCATGCAGCAAGCCAATGCCCGCATTGAAACCGGCGTCAGCAGCACGCAGCAAGTGGCGCAATCGCTGCAGCTGATCCGCACGCTGTCACAGCGCTCGGTGGACAAGATCGGAGATGTGGCCGGTGCCATCAAAGAACAGAGCCAGGCCAGCCAGGACGTGGCGCGCAATGTGGAGCAGATTGCCCAGATGAACGACAGCACCAACCGCTCGGTGCAGGAATCCCACCAGTTGGCACAACAACTGAAGGACCTGTCCGCCGCCCTGGACGACAGCCTGAACCGCTTCAAGGTATAAGCCCCCGCAGCACCACCAAAAAGCCGCCGTTACCGGCGGCTTTTTCATCTGATGCGTACAACGCAGTTGGCTGCAGAGGCCTGCGGTTTTTCGCCTTGGCCCTGGCTGGCAGCGGCGTGGCTGGCCATCATGGCGTCACGATACAGCAGCAGGCCACCGTATAGCACCTGCCAGAACCCGTGCCGCGCACGGATTTCACCCAGCGCCGGTGCACGGCACTCGCAGTTGCAACGGGGACGGACAACAATGACCAGCCCCCGCTAGTTACCGGCCAGCTAGTTACCGGCCAGTTGGCCCAGCGCAATGCTGACTGCAGATTCGGCAACGCGAAAAAACGCACCCGCGCCATGCCGCTGCACTTTAGATGCTTTTGCCGCGCGCTCTGCCATTCAGAAACCAAAAAACCTGCCAGCGGCAGGTTTTATCGCGTTGCCAAACCAGCCGATGTCTAGGCTGGCTTACGCTTGAAGGTGCGGGCAAAGCCCAGCACGCAGGCAAAAAACAGCACGCTGATTGCCACTTCCCACAACGCCAGCGTCTGCGACAGGCCATGGTCTCCCCAGCTACGCATGATGCCCTCGGTAAAGAAGGCCAGAATGAACATGCTGGACCACTGGTAGGTATACAAGCGCTCTTTGAGAATGCCCATCAGCGGGGCCAGCAGGATGACCGCCTTGAGTGCCAGAAACGAGCCACCTGGCCGTACCGGGGCCAGCCACAGCTCCCAGGCCAGGGTCAGCAGAATCAGGGCGACCAGACTGGCAGCCGCACCATAGTGAAACAGTTTTCGGTTCATTTTTCCTGCTTTCCCACCGTAACAGCGGTACGCGCCGGGCGCGACATGAATACGGCCATGATGATGCCAACCTCGTACAGCAGCCACAGCGGCACGGCCAGCATGGTTTGCGACAGCACATCCGGCGGCGTCACCACCGCAGCCACCACAAAAGCGCCAACAATGACATAAGGCCGGCCTTCACGCAGCTTGGCCACCGATACCACGCCCATGCGCACCAGTACGATGACGATGATGGGTACTTCAAAAGTGACGCCAAACGCAATGAACATGCCCATGACGAAAGACAGATACTTGTCGATGTCCGTCATCATGCTCACCCCGCTGGGGGTCATCATCGAGAAAAAGTGGAAGGCCACCGGAAACACCAGGAAATAGGCAAAGGACATGCCCAGCAGGAACAGCAGCACGCTGGCCACCACCAGGGGCAGGATCAGCCGCTTTTCATGGCTGTACAAACCAGGGGCGACAAAGGCCCAAATCTGATACAGGGTGTTGGGCAGGGAGATCAGAAAAGCCACCAGCATGGTGAGCTTCATCGGCACAAAAAAAGTAGCCGTCACCTCGGTGGCAATCATGCTGCCGCCATTGGGCAGTGCATCCAGCAAGGGCTTGGCCAGCACATGGTAAATATCGCCAGACCAGTGAAACAGGCCCAGGAAAACCAGCATCAGGCCCAGAATGGCGCGCACCAGCCGTGTGCGCAATTCCAGCAGGTGGGCAAGCAGAGGTTGTTCGTTCATGCGTGGGGACGGGACTCGGTAGAAGGCTGACTGGCAACCGCCGGCGGGGTATCGAACAGATCCAGCTGATTCTCGTCACGCGGCGGCGCATCGGCGGCAGCTTTTTCTTCCACCACGGCGGAGGCTACGCTAGCCGGTGCTGCCTCAGCCTGCAAGTCCAGCCCGCCATGAATGGTGTGGGCCGCTTCTTGCACGGGTGCCAGCGCCTCACTGGAAAGCTGCTGCAGCTGGGCGGACTGCTCGGCCATCACCTCGCGCACGCCCTGCACTTCGCTTTCCATCTGGGAACGGAAGCTGTTGGCGGCATCCTGGATATCGTTGCGCAGGCCATCCAGCCCGTTCAGGTTGGCTTGCTGGTGGATGTCGGCCTTGACGCTGGAGACAAAGCGCTGCGCCCGCGCCACCAGCGCACCCAGGGTGCGGGCGACGGTGGGCAGGCGCTCCGGCCCCAGTACCACCAGGGCCACGATGCCAATCAGGAGGATTTCACCAAAACTGATATCGAACACGATGCGGCCCGCAGCTTATTTCTTGTCGGATTCGTTGTCGATGATGCGACCGGTTTCGGCAGGCTTGTCGGCTTTTTCGTTCTCGCCCTTCATGCCTTCCTTGAAGCCGCGCACAGCACCGCCCAGGTCTTCACCCACATTTTTCAGTTTTTTGGTGCCAAAAATCAGCACCACGATCAACAGCACAACCAGCCAGTGCCAGATACTGAAAGAACCCATTGCTACTTCCTTTCAAAATAATCAGGCGCGCCCGGCATGCAGCGCGCCGGCAAACTGTCAGCCCTTGTGGCCAAACACATGTACATGCAGGTGGAACACTTCCTGGCCACCACCATGACCGGTATTGATGCCGGTCTTGAAGCCGCCTTGCAGGCCCTGTTCGGCGGCCAGACGCGGTACCAGGCCCATGATGCGGCCCAGCAGCGCTTCGTGCTCCGGGCCGCACTCGGCCAGCGAGGCCACATGCAGCTTCGGAATAATCAGAAAATGTACCGGTGCCAGCGGACGGATATCGTGAAACGCCACAACATCATCGTCTTCGTAAACCTTGTTGCAGGGGATGTCCCCTGCTGCGATCTTGCAGAAAATGCAGTCACTCATAACGTGGTCCTGTACGCAGAATTCAGGAAGGACGGGAGGCTTTTTCGTCAATACCGGAAATGCCTTCGCGGCGATGCAGCTCCATCAGCACATCTTCCGGGCGCAGGCCATGATAAGTCAGCAATACCATGGTGTGGAACCACAGGTCGGCCACTTCGCGCACCAGATGCAGCTTGTCCTTGTCCTTGGAGGCCATGATGGTTTCCGCAGCTTCCTCGGCCACTTTTTTCAGGATGGCGTCTTCGCCCTTGTGAAACAGGGAGGCGACATAGGACGACTGGGGACTCGCCTCGCGGCGGGCTTCCAGGGTATCGGCAACCGTCTTGAGCACATCGAAAGTCATGATGCTTCACCTTTGCATACTGGGAATGCGGCAAGTATAGGCCGATTCGCTGATCGGCCGTTAGCGCAGGATACGGCCTGCCATTGTAGCGACTGCGCGGGATAATGAATTGATACGGAGCAATTTAATGCTTGTGCTGATAAATGGCGTCCGGGTCTTTCAGCACCGCATCCACTACCGTCCAGCCACCGTTTTCAAAACGGCGGTAGAAGCAGCTTTCGCGGCCGGTGTGGCAGGCAATGCCACCAGCCTGCTGGATCTGCATCACAATCACGTCGCCGTCGCAATCCAGGCGTAGCTCTTGCACGGTTTGCAGATGGCCGGATTCCTCACCCTTTTTCCATAGCTTCTGACGCGAACGGCTCCAGTAATGGGCAATGCCGGTGTCTGCCGTCAGTTGCAGGCTGTCGCGGTTCATCCAGGCCACCATCAGCACACGGCCGGTAGCGCTGTCCTGGGCAATGGCCGTCACCAGGCCCTGAGCGTCCCACTTTACTTCGTCCAGCCAGTTGCTCATAGCCGCACCTCGATGCCTGCGTCGCGCATGGCTTCCTTGGCCTCGCGCACGGTGTATTCGCTGAAGTGGAAGATGCTGGCGGCCAGCACGGCATCAGCCTTGCCCAGCTTCACCCCATCCACCAGATGCTGCAGATTGCCCACGCCACCGGAGGCAATTACCGGAATGCCGACGCCTTCGGACACGGCACGCGTCAGCGGCAGGTTAAAGCCGATCTTGGTGCCGTCGCGGTCCATGCTGGTGAGCAGGATTTCACCGGCACCGTATTCCTGCATTTTTTGCGCCCATTCCACGGCGTCGATGCCGGTACGGTTGCGCCCGCCATGGGTAAACACTTCCCAGCGGTCGTTTTCCGGGGTGACGGCCTTGGCGTCCACCGCCACCACAATGCACTGGCTGCCAAACTTGGCGGCAGCTTCGCGTACCAGTTCTGGGTTGGTCACCGCAGCGGTATTGATGCTGACCTTGTCGGCACCGGCGTTGAGCAGACGGCGGATGTCTTCCACCTTGCGCACGCCACCACCCACGGTCAGCGGGATGAACACCTGCTCGGCCACTGATTCGATCACGTGCAAGATCAGGTCGCGGTCGTCAGAGCTGGCGGTAATGTCCAGGAAGGTAAGCTCGTCGGCACCTTGTTCGTTGTAGCGACGGGCGATTTCCACCGGGTCGCCGGCATCGCGCAGGCCGACAAAGTTGACGCCCTTGACGACGCGACCGGCAGTCACGTCCAGGCAGGGAATAATGCGTTTGGCCAGAGTCATGTTCGCAACACAAAAAAATTTGGCCGAAGCGTGTTCGGCCAAACTAGGGTTTAAGGCAGGATCAAGCCTCGGACAATTCGTCGGCCAGCGTCTGCGCAGCAGCAAAGTCGATGCTGCCTTCGTAGATGGCACGGCCGGTGATGGCACCTTCGATGCCCTCGTCTTCCACCGCGCACAGATTGCGCACATCATCCAGATTGGTCAGGCCGCCAGAGGCGATAACCGGGATGGTGAGTGCCTGCGCCAGCTTGACGGTGGCTTCGATATTGACGCCATTCATCATGCCATCACGGCCGATGTCGGTGTAAATCACCGAATTGACACCGTAGTCCTCGAAACGCTTGGCCAGATCAATCACATTGTGATTGGTGATCTTGGCCCAGCCATCAATGGCCACCATGCCATCCTTGGCATCCAGACCGACAATCACCTGGCCAGGGAAGGCATCGCAGGCATCATGCAGGAAACCGGGGGTTTTCACCGCCGCCGTCCCGATGATGACGTAGGACAAGCCCATGTCCAGGTATTTTTCGATGGTGTCCAGATCGCGAATGCCGCCGCCCAGTTGAACCGGCATGTCGTCGCCCACTTCCTGCAAGATGGAGCGAATGACATTCAGGTTCTTGGGTTTGCCGGCAAAGGCACCGTTCAGGTCAACCAGATGCAGACGACGGGCTCCCTGGTCTCGCCAGTGAGTGGCCACCTTGACCGGATCGTCAGAAAATACGGTGGCATCGTCCATAACGCCTTGTTTCAGGCGTACGCATTGACCATCCTTGAGGTCGATAGCGGGTATAAGCAGCATGGTGCTAGATCAACGTAAGTTAAACACTGCCGTCCCATGCCAGGAAGTTCTTCATCATCTGAAGACCGGCACGGTGGCTCTTTTCGGTATGAAACTGCGTCGCAAAGATATTGCCACGCCCGACAATACAGGAAAATCTGTCCGGATACTCACTTTCCGCCAGCGTCAGCGCAGCATCGGCCGGGGCGAAATGGTAGCTGTGGACAAAATAGAAACGCTCGCCATCTTCTATCCCGGCAAACAGCGGGTGGGATGTTGTCTGGTAAACGCGGTTCCAGCCCATGTGCGGCACCTTCAGGCGCTCGCCAGCGGCGTCCGTCAGGTTAGCCGAAAAACGGACCACATTGCCCGAAAACAAGCCAAGTCCAGGGGTATCGCCCTCTTCACTGTGCTGGAAAAGCAACTGTGCACCCACACAAATGCCGAAAAACGGCTTGGTCTGCGTGGTTTCACGTACCGCCTCGGCCAGGCCGTAGCTGTTGAGCTCGCGCATGCAGTCCGGCATGGCACCCTGGCCGGGAAATACCACCTTGTCTGCCTTGACGATGGCTTCCGGGTCGCGGCTGAGGAAAATGTCCGCGCCCTGGTCGTTGACTGCCTGGATGGACTTGAGCACCGAGTGCAGATTGCCCATGCCGTAGTCGATTACTGCGACTTTCATCATGCCCCTAACTATTCGGGTGGAAGTGGGCTGCGGCTCAGGCCGTCAGCGTACCCTTGGTGGACGGTGTGGCACCACCCATGCGTTCGTCTACTTCACAGGCCATGCGCAACGCGCGGCCAAAGGCCTTGAAGATGGTTTCCGCCTGATGGTGGCTGTTTACCCCGCGCAGGTTATCGATATGCAGGGTCACCATGCTGTGGTTGACAAAGCCATGGAAGAACTCGGAGAACAGGTCGACATCAAACTGGCCGATGCTGGCACGGGTGTAGTCCACGTTGTATACCAGACCCGGGCGGCCGGAGAGGTCGATCACCACGCGGCTGAGCGCTTCGTCCAGCGGCACATAGGCATGGCCGTAACGACGGATGCCCTTCTTGTCGCCAATGGCCTTGGCAAAGGCCTGGCCCAGCGTGATGCCGATGTCTTCCACCGTGTGGTGGGCGTCGATATGCAAATCACCCTTGGCCACGATGTCCAGGTCGATCAGGCCATGGCGGGCAATCTGGTCCATCATATGGTCGAGAAAGGGCACGCCGGTATCGAAATGGCTGCGGCCAGTACCATCCAGATTCAGGGTGACGGTGATCTGGGTTTCCAGGGTATTGCGGGTAACGGAGGCTGTTCTCATGATTTCAGGCAAAGTAGCCGGCCAGTGCAGCAAGCACGGCCGTGTTTTCATCCGGACTGCCCACGGTGAGGCGCAGACAGTTGTCGAGCAGCGGGTGGCTGCCATGCAAGTTCTTGATCAGGATGCCATTTTTCTTCAGGAAGGCAAACAGTTCTGCGGCATCCGGCACGCGGATGGTGACAAAATTGGCCTGTGAATCAAACGCGGTCAGCGCGCTGTACTGACGCAAGGCCTGCAACAGGCGCTGGCGTTCGTCGCGCAGGGTCTGTGCCTGCTGCATGAACACAGCCAGATGGCGCAGGGCAAAACGCGCAGCCGCCTGGGTCAGCACATTGATGTTGTAAGGCGGGCGTACCTTGTCCAGCTCGTCTATCCATTCGGCGCAGCCTGCGGCATAGCCCAGGCGCAGACCGGCCAGGCCCAGCTTGGACAGGGTGCGCATCACCAAGAGATTGGGGCGGCTACCGGCCAGATCCATCAGGCTATCGCTGGCAAAGGCCTGGTAGGCCTCATCCACCACCACCAGTCCCGGCGCCGCGTCCAGCACGGCCAGAACCTGCTCGCGGGTAAACTGCGGGCCGGTGGGATTATTCGGGTAGGACAGGAACACCATCGCCGGTTGATGAGTGGCAATGGCTGCCAGCAGGGCGGGCAGATTCAGGCTGAAGTCGGCATTCAGCGGCACGCCGACATACTGCAGGCCGGAGAACAGCGCATTCATGCGGTACATGACGAAGGACGGTTCCAGCGCCAGCATCACCGCGCCAGGACGTGCCAGCGCCTGGGCAATCAGGGTGATGATTTCGTCCGAGCCATTGCCCAGCAGCACACTGGCGGCGGCCGGTATGTCAAACGCGGCTTTCAGTTCGTCCTTCAGCCCGCCGCCATGCGGATCGGGATAACGATTGATGGCCACGTCGGCCAGACACTGGCCCAGTTCGGCACGCAATGCGGATGGCAGTGCGTAGGGGTTTTCCATGGCGTCCAGCTTGATGAGGCCGCTGGCGTCGGCCACGTGGTAGGCCTTGATTCCGGCGATTTCCGGGCGGACCAGTTGCTTGGCAGTCAGTGTCATGATGATGGGGCTGCGCCGGTTACCGTTGGCAACCAACCCGGCCATGCAGGTCAACAGGGGCGTTGTCAGTACAACGCTGGAGGGGCCTATCCTACCGTGTTCGGCCGTTTTGGGCTAGTTGCGCCCGGCACCGGCCCTGGCTGATGGCGCGGGAAAACGACATTTCCGGCCAGGCAAAAAAACAGGGCCGGCATTGGCGCGGCCCTGTCTTCAAGCAAAGTCATCGCGCTCAGGATTCCAGACGCAGCTCGGCAGCACGGGCGTGGGCGGTGAGGCCTTCGCCGTGGGCCAGCACGCTGGCAATCTTGCCCAGCTTTTGTGCACCAGCGGCAGAAACCCGAATCAGGCTGGAGCGTTTCTGGAAGTCGTACACCCCCAGCGGGCTGGCAAAGCGGGCGGTGCGGCTGGTGGGCAGCACGTGGTTGGGGCCGGCACAGTAGTCGCCCAGGCTTTCCGAGGTAAAACGCCCCATGAAGATGGCACCGGCGTGGCGCAACAGCGGCAGCTGCTGTTCCGGCTCGCTCACCGACAACTCCAGATGTTCCGGGGCAATGTAGTTGGCAATCTCGCAGGCTTCGGCCAGGTCGCGCACCTGAATCAGCGCACCACGGTTGCCCAGGCTGGCTTCGATGATGGCGCGGCGCGGCATGGTGGGCAGCAGTTTTTCGATGCTGGCTTCCACCTGGGCAATGTATTCCGCCGACGGACACAGCAGGATGGCCTGGGCGATTTCGTCGTGCTCGGCCTGGCTGAACAGGTCCATGGCAATCCAGTCGGCCGGGGTGTTGCCATCGCAAATCACCAAAATCTCGGACGGGCCAGCCACCATGTCGATGCCCACCACGCCAAACACGCGGCGCTTGGCAGCCGCCACATAGGCATTGCCCGGCCCGGTAATCTTGTCCACCTGCGGAATGGTTGCCGTGCCATAGGCCAGCGCGGCCACCGCCTGGGCACCGCCACAGGTGAATACCTTGTCCACCCCGGCGATGAAGGCGGCAGCCAGTACCAAGTCGTTACGCTCGCCTTGCGGGGTGGGTACTACCATGATGATTTCACCCACACCGGCCACTTTGGCCGGCATGGCGTTCATCAGCACCGAGCTGGGGTACGCCGCCTTGCCACCGGGCACGTAGATGCCTACCCGGTCCAGCGCGGTGACTTGCTGCCCCAGCAGGGTGCCGTCTTCGTCTTCGTAGCTCCAGGAATGGGCCAGCTGCTTCTCGTGATAGCGACGTACCCGTTCAGCGGCAGCGCTCAGTGCCTGTTGCACTTCGGCAGGCAGGCGCAGCCAGGCTGCTTCCAGCTGCTCGCGCGACAGGGTGAGATCAGCCATGGAAGTGGCTTGCATACGGTCGAAGCGGTTGGTGTATTCCAGCACGGCGGCGTCGCCGCGCGCCTTGACGTCATCGCAGATGGCGGCCACGGCGCTGTCTACCGCCGGGTCCTGCGCGGTTTCGAAGGCCAGCAGCGCCTGCAGTTGCTGCTGGAAATCAGCTTGGGTCGAAGACAGTTTCAGCATGGGATTCCGTTTCTGCCTTATGCCGGCACGGCAGAGGCAAAGGCATCCAGCACCGGCTGGATGCGGTCGTATTTGAGCTTGAGCGCAGCCTGGTTCACCACCAGACGCGAGCTGATGTCGATGATGTGTTCGACAGCAACCAGATTATTGGCACGCAAGGTACCGCCGGTGGACACCAGATCGACAATGGCATCGGCCAGACCCACCAGCGGCGCCAGTTCCATCGAGCCATACAGCTTGATGATGTCCACGTGCACGCCCTTGGCGGCAAAGTGTTCGCGCGCAATTTTGGGGTATTTGGTGGCCACCTTCAGGCGTGCGCCCTGACGCACGGCATTCTGGTAGTCAAAGCCGTTTTCCACCGCCACCATCATCTTGCACTTGGCAATGTTCAGGTCCAGCGGCTGGTACAGGCCGTCGCCACCGTGTTCAATCAGCACATCGCGCCCGGCAATGCCCAGATCGGCAGCACCGTACTGGACATAGGTGGGGACATCGGAGGCTCTTACAATCACCAGCCGCACGTCGGCGTGATTGGTGCCGATGATCAGCTTGCGCGAGGATTCCGGATCTTCCGCCGGAACGATGCCGGCAGCGGCCAGCAGGGGCAGGGTTTCTTCAAAGATGCGCCCTTTGGATAGGGCAATAGTCAGGGTCATGATGTTAGACAGGCAATGGTAATGGGTAAGAAGGCGGTCATCAGCCGACCAGCGCGCGGCGTTCCCGCTCCAGATGGCCGACATAACGCTGCACCAGCGTTTCTGACGACGGCGTCATGTTGAGAAAGGCACAGCCGACACGCACGGCATCGTTACCGTTACGCAAACGGGTACTCAGATGGTGCCGGATTTCTATGCTCACCCGCAGGCTGCCCATGGGCTTGAGCTCGAACGTGCAATTCTGGTATTTCTGGCCAAGCTCGAAGCCTGGCGTTTGTGCTGCGGGCAGCCACAGGCTGCAGCCGCCCAGGCTGATGTCGAACAGCACCAGGTCCAACGGGCGATTGGGGTAGTCGGCGATATGGCAGGTAACCGGATTGCCAACCGGGGTTTGGATGCGGAAGAACTCGCGGCGCTGCAGTTTGATCACCTGCTCGGGCAGATCCACCTCGAAGGCCGGACCGCTCTCCAGCATCACCTTGCGGGCGGCCGTGGTGACAAACTGGGTTTTTACCCCTTCGGGCGAGCAGACAAACACATTGCGTTCGCTGGCCAGCAACTGCTCGTTGGTGGCCGGATCCGCCCCCCAATCCAGCAGCAGCACGCCACGCTTGGCGTCTACTTCCAGAAAGCGGGTGAGAATGAAGGTTTTTCCCTTGTTGGAAAACACCGTCACCATGTGGCCAGACTTGGCGATGGAGGCCAGATGGTGCACCACCTCAACCGGTGTGGCCAGGGTATACCTGGTCAGATCGGGCTGGGCATGGTCGCCATGCGGCATACCGGCGGTGTTGTCTTGGCTCACGATGGGTGCTTCTTTCCGCTGTAAATGTGAATCGTTGCCTGAATTCTAGCGTAACAGCTGACGAATATCATGAGTCAGGCTGTCTGCCGGCGTGCCATACGCCTCATAAACCCGCAATTTTCCACTTTTATCGAACAGATAAGATCCGGCGCTGTGGTCTACGGTGTAAGCCCCGTTGGTATCGCCCACCTTCTGCGCCACCACCTTGTAGGCGGCCTTAACCGGCTCTAGCTGCGCCGCGCTGCCGGTCAGGCCAACAAAACGGGCATCAAAATGTGGCACATAGCCGGCCAGCACCTTCGTGGTATCCCGTTCCGGGTCCACGGTAACAAACAGCACCTGCACCTTGTCGGCATCGGCGCCCAGTTTTTTCATCACCGCAGCGTATTCCAGCATGGTGGTGGGGCAGACATCAGGGCAATGGGTGTAGCCAAAGAACAGGGCCACCACCTTGCCGGAAAAGTCAGACAGCTTGCGTGGCTTGCCCAGATGGTCGGTCAGACTGAAATCGCCACCCAGCTGGGTTTCGCTCATGTCAGTACCCTTGAGGTCCAACTTGGCCGCAGCCGGGGGCGCACAGGCGGTGAGTGCCGCCAGCAGGCAGGAAAGCATCAGAATTCGTAACAGGAAGCGCATCAGATAACCGGTAGCAGACAATAGTGATCGAGCAGCATTGCACCAAACAAACCGGCCAGATACCAGATAGACCAGCGAAAGGTGCGACGCGCCAAGGCGTCAGCATACTGACGATGCAGTTGCACAGCAAGAAACAAGAAGCGCACATCCAGCAGCAGCGCCAGCAGCAGGTAGATCCGCCCGGCCACGCCAATGGCCAGCGGCAACAGGCTGACTGCCGCCAACAGCAGGGTATAGAGCAGGATGGACAGCGTGGTAAACCACTGGCCGTGGGTGAGTGGCAGCATGGGCAGGCCGGCTCGGGCATAGTCGCTGCGCCGGTACAAGGCCAGCGCCCAGAAATGAGGGGGCGTCCACACATAGATGATCAGTAGCAACAGCAAGGCATGCGGGCTGATTTCACCCGTCATGGCTGTCCAGCCCAGCAGGGGTGGCAGGGCACCGGCCAGGCCGCCGATCACGATATTCTGCGGGGTGCGCGGTTTGAGCCACAGCGTGTAGACCAGCACGTAAATCAGCAGCCCGCCCAGTGTCAGCCAGGCCGTCAGCACATTGATGCCGATCAGCAACAACATGCCGCTGCCAGCCAGCACCAGCGCCAGCAACAGGGTTTCCACCCGGCCAGCCTCGCCCCGGGCGGTGGCGCGCCAGGCCGTACGCTGCATGCGCGCATCCACCGCCCGCTCCAGCATGCAGTTGAGCATGGCCGAGGCGGCAGCCATCAGGGCAATGCCCAGGCTTGCCATCACCATCCGCCCCGGGGATGGCAAACCCGGCTGAGCCAGCAGCATGCCGCTGACGGCACAAAACAGAATCAGCGCCAGCACCCGTGGCTTGGCCAGCTGCAGCATGGCGCGAGCATGCTGCCAATGGTGCTGCGGCAGGATTCCGGCTGGTTTCATGTTGATTCCGCCATCATTCGCCATGCATGCCAGAACGCCTGCCCGGCCAGCTACGCACCAGCATGGCGGCGGGCTGGGCCTGCCGCTCCCGGACTGCAATCCGGCCACGCCAGGATGCCACGGGCTGCAACCGGCACAGCAAGCCCAGGGCCAAGGCCAGCAGCAGCATGGCCAGCACATGATGGGCCAGGGCCACGGGCAAAGGCCGTAACCACAAGACATTGGCAATGCCCAACAGCAGTTGCAGTCCGGCCAGCACTCCAAGCAGGCAGAGGCTTCTGCGTAAGGCCTGGTAGCGCCACAAGCGCCAAACCACGACAAGCAGCACGCATAGCAGCAGCAAGGCACCTACCCGGTGCAGCCAGTGCACCGCCACCAGCGCAGCAGTTGGCAGCACAACATGCCCGCCGGCAGCAAGAGACCAGCCCGGCAGCGCAGCCGCCAGTTGCATGTCCGGCCACCAACTGCCATTGCAGCGCGGAAAGCCCTGGCAGGCCAGCGCGGCCTGGTTGGCGGCCATCCAGCCGCCCAGGGCAATCTGCCCGAGCAACAGCAGCACCAGCACACTCGCCAGCCGCCACGCTGCGGGCAAGACGGCCACCCGTGGCTGATAGCGCCCGATGGCCTCCCGCAGCAGCAGGGCAAACAGGGACATGCCCAGCAACAGATGGGTGGCCACCACCAGCGGTCGTAATTGCAACGTAACCGTCAACATGCCCAACGTAGCCTGCAACAGCAGCAAGGCCAGCAGCAGGCTGGCCGCCGCCAGGCGCTGCCGCTGCCGCCAGGCTTGCCACCAATACCCCAGCACCAGCATGCCGAGCACGCCTGCCAGATAGCGATGGGTCATTTCCTTCCAGGCCTTATCCGGGCTGACCGGGCCATCCGGCTGTAACTGCATGGCGCGGGCAATGTCAGCAGCAGCATGGGCGGGTGACAGGCGGCCATAGCAACCAGGCCAGTCCGGGCAGCCCAGACCTGCCTGAGACAGACGCACATAAGCCCCCAGCGGCAGCAAAACCACAGCCAGCACCACGGCCAGCCACAGCAGTTTTCGCATCACGGCCTCCCGGTCAGTCCGGCAGCGGGTTTGCGCTCCCGGACTGGTGAATGCTTCAACCCATGCCGTTGTTTACCTTTAGCACCATGGCCAGTTCGCGGATGATGCGTTCTGGCCGCAAGGTATCGGCATAAAACAGCAACTGGTTGCCCTGCGGATCGATCAGGTAGAAGCCCTGCCGCTCAGGCGGAAGGGCGTGTCGCTGCGGCAACAGCAACACGCCGTCGCTGGCAGCAACAAGCTGCCGGTCATGCAACAACACCCTGCGTACGCGCGGCGCAGCCTCGCCCAGCGCCAGATGAACCTGACGCATGGCATACAGCCGCTGCCGACAGGACTGCAGACACGCTGTAGCGGTCTGCGTCACCAGTACCCACTGTCCACGCGGCCAGGCTTGCTGCTCTGCCGCCACAAAGTGCACCGTGGGCAGCATCTCGCCATAGCTCTTGCCCCCCTGCGGCGGCAAGAAGCGGTAGCTGAACCAGGCAGCAGCAACCGGTAGCAGGCACAGCGCCAGCATGGCCAGCAAACGCAATTGTCCCGCGCGGCGCGCAGTCATTGCGCACTCCGCGCCCAGCGCCGCCACAGCAGCAATACGCACACGGCCAGCAACAGCCATTGCAAGGCATAGGCAAAATGGCGCTGGGACGACAAAGTGGGTTGCAAAGGCCAGGGCTGCAAGCCTGGCAAGGACGGTTGCAGGATGAAAACTCCCGCATGCCAGCGCCCCGGATAACGCTGCAACAAGGCGGTGCGATCGACATCATCCACCACGCCCTCCATGCCCTGCCGCGCACCTGGCAGTGTCCAGCGTGCATGCCATGGCAACCATTGGCCGGTCAGACGCTGCGGCAGGCGCAACACCGGTACGGACTGCGCAGCGGCCCGCCAGCCCAGATCGGCCAGTATCAGACTGCCATCGCCCAGCCGCAGTACCTGTAGCACGCGCATTCCCGGCATGCCGTCCAGCAGGCTGTTATCCAGCAGGATGGGCATGCCGCCGGCACGGGTGGCCACCAGCTGGTAACGTGCCAGATCGGGCTCTCCAGCCGCCGGCAAGGCTGTCGCTACCACCTGTGCCTGCCGCGCCAAGAGCGTCTGCTCCAGCCGCAGCTTGTCCATGCCGCGCTGCCATTGCCACAACGCCAGTACAAAAGGTAACAAGACGCATAACAACAGAAACCCACGGCCTCGATTTTTGCCACTAGACTGAGTACATGTGTTTGCTGTCCGGGCAGTACCGGGGGATTCCGCCATGAAAATCATCATCGTGTTCTTGCTGGCCTGTATTGTGCTGGTGCTGTTCTGGGGACTGTCCGGCCTGCTCAAGGCAGATTCGGGTTCGCAACGGCTGATCCGCTCCCTGACCTTGCGTGTCGGCTTGTCCATCGGCCTGTTCATGTTGCTGCTGCTGGGTGCCTTGTTTGGCTGGTGGCGGCCACACCAGCCGGGCTGAGCCGGATTCATAGCCAGTACACCAGCACAAACAGCAGCAGCCACACGACATCCACAAAATGCCAGTACCAGGCCGCCGCCTCGAAAGCGAAGTGGTGCTGGCGGTCAAAATGTCCGCGCAACACGCGCAACCACACCACCAGCAAAATAATGCTCCCCAGCAGCACATGCAGTCCGTGCAAACCGGTCAGCATGTAGAAAGTCATGCCATAAGCACCGGCAGACAGCGTCAATTGCTGGGCAGTCCAGGCGTGGTGGTACTCGATGGCCTGCAACACCAAAAACAGGCCGCCCAGGCTGAAGGTAAACAGCAAACCACGTTGTAACTGCCGCCGCCGCCCCTGCAGCAAGCCCCAGTGCGCCCAAGTCAGCGTTGCGCCGGAGGACAACAAAATCAGCGTATTGAGCGCCGGCAGGCCCCAGGCCTCCATTGCCTGGTAGCTTGCTGTCGCCTGTGGCGCTGTCAGCAAGGGCCAGCTGGGGGAAAAATCAGGGTATAGCCATTTGTAATCCAGGCTGCCCAGCGTAGGCAGCGCCACCAGGCGCAGCCAGAACAGCACGCCAAAAAATGCGCCAAACAGCATGACTTCGGAAAAGATGAACCAGCCCATACCCCAGCGAAACGACATGCTCTCCTGACCGTGATAATGGCCCTGCTGGTTTTCGCCAATCACATCGCCAAACCAGCCAAACAGCATGCGCAGCAAGGCCAGGCTCCCGGCCAGCAGCAGCCAGCCGCTCCACCCCACGCCGTTGACGGCCAGTGCTGCCCCCAGGCCCAGGCAAAACAGCGCGGCGGCACCCAACGCCGGCCAGCGCGAAGGGGCTGGCACATAATATTGCCCGGCAGCATGTTGTTCCCGCATGTCCATTGCGCACTCTCCTCAAGCGCCGATCCAGTTGGCCAGCGCCAGCAGCAAGCCAATCAGCATCAGCACGAGTAATAAGGCGGTGATAACCAGCTGCCATGGCCGCACCTGACTGTCTTCCTGTACCGACTGCCGCTTGCGAATGCCGACAAAAGCCGACAACACAGCCAGTACACCACGCCAACCGCTCATGGCCCGCTCCCCTGCCCTGGAACATCAAACACGCTATAGGCCAGGGTGATGTGATCAATCTCGGCGGGCAGCTGCCGGTCGATCACCAATACCACCGGAAAACGCCGCGTCTCTCCTGGCTGAAACAGCTGCTGGCGAAAACAGAAGCATTCCAGCTTCTTCACATAGGCAGCCGCCTCGGCGGGCAGATAACGCGGAATCGCCTGCCCCACGACTTTTTGCTGACTGTTATTGCGCATTTCGTACTGCAGCTGGATGAACTGGCCGGTTTCCACCCTTAGCCGGGATTGCTGTGGCCGCACCTGCCAGGGCAGGCCTGGCTGCACCATGGCATCCAGTTGCAGCTCCACAGGCCGCGCCGCTGGCTGTACTTCAGCCTCGCCCGACAAGGTATCGGCGGCCACCACCCGGTTCAGGCCAGTCACCTCGCACAACACCCGATACAGCGGCACCAGCAGCCAGGCAAAGCCAAACATCAGCACTGCCGCCAGCAGCAAGCGGCGCAGCAATACCGCATTGGCCATCCGGCGGCTGTCCATTTGCTGCTCCCGCTAGCCCTGCCCGCCATCACGCATGCCCAGCACCACACCGTTTTCAGCCGTGTCCAGCTGCGGTGGCTGACTGAAGCTGTGATAAGGCGCAGGCGTGGGCAAGCGCCACTCCAGGGTATTGGCCCCTTCCCATGGCTGCTGCGGCGCGGTTTTGCCATGGCGCAGCGAGTACAGGATGTTCACCAGAAAAATCAGCTGCCCCAGGCCAAACATGAAGGCGCCAATGCTGGCAATGCGGTTGAAATCGGTAAATTGCAGGGCGTAATCCGGGATGCGGCGCGGCATGCCGGCCAGGCCCAGAAAGTGCATGGGGAAGAAGGTGACGTTGAACCACAGCAAGGACCACCAGAAATGCAACTGGCCCAGCCTTTCCACATACATGCGCCCGGTCATTTTGGGAAACCAGTAATACACGGCGGAAAACAGGCTGAACAAGGCACCGGCCACCAGCACGTAATGGAAATGCGCCACCACGTAATAACTGCCATGCAGTTGCACATCCACCGCCGCCACACTCAGCGTCACCCCGGACAGGCCGCCGATGGTAAACAACAGGATGAAACCGATGGCAAACAGCATCGGGGTTTCAAAACTCATGCTGCCCTGCCACATGGTGGCAATCCAGTTGAACACCTTCACCCCGGTGGGTACGGCAATCAGCATGGTGGCGTACATGAAAAACAACTGGGCCGTGGCGGGCATGCCGGTCACAAACATGTGGTGCGCCCACACCATGAAAGACAGCACGCCGATGGAGCTGGTGGCATACACCATGGAGCTGTAGCCAAACAGCGGTTTGCGCGCAAACGTAGGAATCACCTGGCTGACAATGCCAAAGGCTGGCAAGGCCATGATGTAGACCTCGGGATGACCGAAAAACCAGAACACATGCTGATACAGGATGGGGTCGCCCCCGCCGGCAGCATTGAAAAAGTGGGTACCAAAATGACGGTCGGTCAGCACCATGGTGACGGCCCCGGCCAGCACCGGCATCACCGCGATGATGAGATAGGCGGTAATCAGGCTGGCCCAGGCAAACATCGGCATATTCATCATGCGCATGCCCGGCGCACGCAGATTGATGATGGTGACCACGATATTGATGGCCCCCATGATGGAGCTGACCCCCAGAATATGAATGGCAAAAATGGTGAGATCCATGCCCATGCCCAGCTGTACCGACAGCGGCGCATACAGCGTCCAGCCTGCTGCTGCCGCACCGCCGGGGACGATGAAGGACAGCAACAACAGGGACATCGCCGGTGGCAGCAGCCAGAAGCTCCAGTTGTTCATGCGGGCAAAGGCCATGTCCGGCGCGCCGATCATCAGCGGCAGCATCCAGTTGGCCAGGCCGGTGAAGGCCGGCATGATGGCGCCGAATACCATGATCAAACCGTGCAGGGTGGTGAGCTGGTTGAACAGCTCAGGCTGGAAAAACTGCAAACCGGGACTGAACAGTTCAGCACGGATGCACAAGGCCAGTACGCCGCCCACCAGAAACATGCAAAAGGCAAACCACAAATACAGCGAACCGATGTCCTTGTGATTGGTGGCGAACAACCAGCGCCCCAGCCCATGCGGCTTATGCGCCGTGGGCAGCTTGTCTGCTGCACCGCTTGCCATGTCCATGCCCATCTCCTCAGCCGCTGCCGCCACGCACGGCGCGGATTTCAGCCGGCTGCACCAGCTGGCCGGTGTGGTTGCCCCAGGCATTGCGCTCATAGGTGATAACGGCGGCAATGTCGGTATCGGACAATTGCTTGCCCCAGGCCTGCATGGCCGGATTGCGCTGACTGCCATGAAACACGATGCGGATATGCGCCGCCTTATCACCATTGACTACCGGTGAACCATCCAGCGCCGGGAAGTTACCCGGGATGCCCTTGCCGCTGGCTTGATGACAAGGCAGGCAGTTCTGGCTGTATACCTTCTCGCCGCGTTCGCGCAGGGCCGCCAGCGACCATATCTTGGCCGGATCATCAGCACTTTCCGCCGCCTGCTTCAGTCGCGCAGCGCGCCAGCGCGCATAGTCCTCCGGGCTGCGCGCATCCACCACGATGGGCATGAAGCCGTGATCCTTGCCGCACAGCTCCGAGCATTGGCCACGGTAGATGCCGGGCTTATCCACCATGAACCAGGCATCGCGCAGGAAGCCGGGAATGGCATCCTGCTTGATGCCCAGTTGCGGCACCCACCAGGAGTGGATGACATCGTTGGCCGTCAGCAGCAAGCGCACCTTGCGCCCGGTGGGCAGCACCAGCGGCTCATCGACTTCCAGCAGGTAATGCTCCGGACGGACGGCGGTGGCGGCCATGGCAGTACGCGGGGTAGCCAGGTGGCTGACAAAACCGAAATTGTCGTCCAGATAGTCGTAACGCCACTTCCACTGATAGCCGGTGATGCGGATGGTCATGTCCTCGCCATGCGTGCTTTTCTGGTTCAGCACAGCGCGGGTGGCCGGCCAGGCGATGGCCAGCAGGATGAGCAGGGGAACCACGGTCCAGATGATTTCCACCGTGGTGTTTTCATGAAAGGGCTTGGCAGCATGGCCAACCGACTTGCGGTGCCGCACGATGGCATACAGCATCACGGCCAACACCAGCAGGAAGATGGCCCCGGTCACCAGCAACAACATGGTGTGCAGGTCGTACTCCATCCTGGCCAGGGAGGTGGCGGGGGCTTGCAGATTGAAAGCCGCACTCTGCCCGTGCACCACCGTGCTGTTCAGGATCAACCACGCGGCACTACTGCCGCCTATGCGCAGGCAGGACATGCGTCCCCCTCTTCCGGCCACGAGATACTCGATGGCCTGTTCAAGCACTGACAACAAATATCAACAGCTGCTTGAAATCCTAGGTCAGACGTAAATAAAAACAAGAATCTTTCATGACGCAGTGCGACAGCGCTGCAAATTCCGAAAGCATATTCTTGTAATTGCGCTACGATGGCAAATAATGATGATTGATTCATCACCATCCCGACGAAAACCTGCCCAGCTCACACTGCCAACACCCATCATGCCGAATGCAAGCCATGAGCAGTACAGTGCAAACCCCCATTTTCTAGCCTCCCTCTCCGGGTTGATGGCCAGACAGTCCATTGTGGTAGAACACAGCCTGGCGGCTACGGATGGCAGCATCCTGCTTAACAGCGGGCAGACATTGCAGCACAAGCATGTACAGGAATTGCCGCAGCAATTATTGCGCTCTCCGCTGGAAGCCAGCCTGGCACTGCCGGATTTTGCCGCACATGCCCTGCTGCGAGAAAAATGCCTGCACCTGCTTTCCAGCCAACGACTGCTGCAGGTGCTATTGGAAAAAACAGCACATCGGCATGCCTGCCTTGCCGTGCTGGAGAGTCTGCCGCTCAATCATTCGCTCACCATTCTGCTGGCCATGCTGGAAGAACAAGAACAGCTGGAACACGGTTTGCTGTGCTGCCTGATCAGCCTGGGCCTGGCCTTGCGCACCGGACAATCCAGCATCCTGCTGGAACAAATTGCACTGGCAGCGCTGTTTCATGATATCGGTGAGCTCTATCTGAGCCCCAAAACCATCAGCCCGGCGGCGGGCAACGATGCCACCCTGTGGCGTCACCGCATGGCACATCCGCTGATCGGCTATCGCCAGATGCGGCAACTGGGGCAGTTCACCCACAAGGAAACGGTGGCACTGGCTATTTTGCAGCACCATGAACGGCTGGATGGCAGCGGCTATCCGCGCCGGGAAAAGGAAAAAGAGCTGGGGATTGCCGGTCAGATCATCGCAGTGGCTGACCTGGCCACCCAGTTGCTCCTGCACAAAAGCCACCCCTATCAAAGGCTGGATATTGCCTTGCGCATCATCCCGGGTGAATTCCACCGACCATCCGTTTCTCTGCTCAACCGCATTATCCGCCAGCTAAACCAGAGCAATGCTTCTGCCAATGGCATAGCACAGGCCATGGAAGGCCTGCACGCCTTGCTAAAACGCATCGGTACGATCACCCACCAGTTGCTGAATTTGCAGGAAGAGAAGCTGAGCAGTAGCGGCCAGATCACACTCAGCCGATGCATGAGCCAGTTTGACGGCATCCAGCGCTCGCTGTTCAGTACGGGCATGCAGTCAGGCAATCAACTGGGACAGGAGGAAGATCTGCATCTGGAAATCATGCTGGCCAGCCAGGAAATCAACTGGCGGCTGCGCAATCTGGGCCGGGACCTGAGCCTGACCCAAGACCGGCTGGGGCCGGATGACTGCATGCTGTTTCAGGAGCTCAGCAGCACCTTGCTCGATACGCCGGTAACCGCCAACTGACCAGGCCACGGTCGCCAGGGGCTAGCGCTAGGCTGCAGCCTCTTCGTAAGGCAGTTCCAGCAACAAGGGTGCGGCAATGGCCGCCTTGAGAGTGGCCAGGTTATCGGCATAGGCCAGCTGCTGTGGCACCACGCGATTGGCCACCCAGCCGGCCAGCGTCAAACCTGACGCCTGAATGGCCCGAGCGCTCAGCAAGGCATGGTTGATACAGCCCAGCCTCATGCCCACCACCAGAATCACCGGCAGTTGCAGCGCCCGTGCCATGTCTTCCATGTACACGCCATCACCCAGCGGAGCCAGCCAGCCACCGGCGGCTTCCACCAGCACGGTATCGGCCTGAGCTGCCAACTGTTGGTAGTGACTGACAATACGCTCCAGCGAAATCGCCACCCCAGCCTCGCGTGCAGCAATGTGTGGCGATACCGGTGGCAAAAAGCGGTAGGGGTTCATCAAGTCCAGATCCTGCTGGCCGGTGGCCGCCACCAGCCGGGCGACATCGTCATTCAGCCAGCTGCCATCCGGGAGAATCTCGCAGCCGGAGGCCACCGGCTTCATCGCCAGCACCCGTTGCCCCTGTGCCTGCCAATGGCGGATCAGGGCGACGGCGGAATGGGTTTTGCCGATTTCGGTATCGGTGCCGGTAATGAAAAATCCCTGGGACATGATGTGTGCGCCTTGCATGAATGAAGCAGGCGCGATGATAACGCGGGCAGGACAGGAAGGTAAGGCGGGATCAGCCCGCCAGCGCGACAACGCCGACCTCCTGGGTCGGCTGTCTGCCGCGCTGGCCTTGTGAGCCGGGGCTAAATGGAAAGCGGCCTTGTGAGCCTGTGGTTTCAATCATAAGGGTGAACTGAAACCTGTTGCCGGATGGCTGCCACCGGGTGGGTCCGTCCTGACGGGAACGGGATGGGAAAATCCGTCAGGACAAGCCCGGGCGGTGGCGGACAGCCCGGCTGAAAACAAAATCAAATGATCAAACGTCGCCTTGCGCCTTGACGCGCTGCTGGCGGTTGCTCAGCTTGTTCAGGGCGGACAGGTAAGCCTTGGCACTGGCCACAATCACGTCGGTATCCGCACCCTGACCGTTCACCACGCGGCCATCCTTGGCCAGACGTACGGTGACTTCGCCCTGCGATTCGGTGCCCTTGGTGATGGCGTTCACCGAGTACAGTTCCAGTTCGGCCGCGCTGTTAACCGTGCTTTCGATCGCCTTGAAGGCGGCATCTACCGGGCCGGAGCCACTGGATTCGCAGCGTTTTTCCACGCCGTGCTCGACAAACACGATGGCAGCTTGCGGTGCTTCACCGGTTTCGGTGCTGATCTTCAGCGATACAAACTTGTAGTCCTCCTGCAAGGTGGACACCATTTCGTCGGAAACCAGTGCGTGCAGGTCTTCGTCGAAAATCTCGCGCTTGCGGTCGGCCAGGTCCTTGAAGCGGGCGAAAGCCGCATTCAGTGCCTCTTCGCTGTCCAGCACGATGCCAAGGTCAGTCAGCTTGGTCTTGAAGGCATTGCGACCGGACAACTTACCCAGCGTCAGGCGGTTGGCACTCCAGCCCACACTTTCAGCCGACATGATTTCGTAGGTTTCGCGATGCTTGAGAACGCCATCCTGATGGATGCCGGACTCGTGGGCAAAGGCGTTGGCACCAACAATGGCCTTATTGGGCTGCACCGGGTAGCCGGTGACGGTGGACACCAGTTTGGACGCCGGTACGATCTGGGTGGCATCGACACGGGTTTCCACGGCAAACACGTCCTTGCGGGTACGCACGGCCATGACGATTTCTTCCAGCGCAGCATTACCGGCCCGTTCGCCCAGTCCGTTGATGGTGCATTCCACCTGACGGGCACCGCCGAGCACTGCCGCCAGGCTGTTGGCCACGGCCATGCCCAAGTCGTTATGGCAATGGGCAGACCAGATCACCTTGTCGCCACCCGGCGTCTTGCTGATCAGCTCGCGGAAGAAGGCTTCGGTGGCACGCGGTACGGCATAGCCCACGGTGTCCGGTACGTTCAGCGTGGTGGCACCGGCCTTGATCACTTCGCCAAAGATGCGAGCGAGGAAGTCGATGTCGGAGCGCAAGGCGTCTTCGGCGGAAAATTCGACATCGTCGGTGTATTCACGGGCAATCTGCACCGCCTTCACTGCAGCTGCCACCACTTCATCCGGGCTCATGCGCAGCTTCTTTTCCATATGGATAGGGCTGGTGGCGATGAAAGTGTGGATACGACCACGGGCAGCAGGCTTGATGGCTTCACCGGCGGCACGCACATCGCGCTCATTGGCACGGGCCAGGCTACAGACGGTGGAATCCTTGATCACTTCGGCAATGGCGTGGATAGCATCGGCGTCCCCCGGGCTGGCAGCGGCAAAGCCGGCCTCGATCACATCGACACCCAGACGTTCCAGCTGGCGGGCGATGCGGATCTTTTCTTCCTTGGTCATGGAGGCGCCCGGCGACTGCTCGCCATCACGCAAGGTGGTATCAAAAATATAAAGACGGTCGCCCATGTCGAATGCTCTCCCTTGTCCCTGTGCTGCTGTCCCGGCGGCGTTCAGGTAATCGTTGAAATCGAATCTCTTGCCCTGGCTGGCGGCTAATTGCGCCAGTTTGTTCAACTGTGACAGCGGCAGGCTGCCACGTTCTCTCCATTTGTAGATTGCTGCACGGCTGACCGGCTCATCGGGAAACAGCTGACTCAGGCCTTCAGCCACCGCACCGGGGCCACCCAGGTCTTCGATCAGTCGTTCAATGTCCAATTGCATGTTGTGCTCCTGCAGCAAAGTTTTAACCAATGTAGCGATTGGACAATTTTTCGTCAAACACGCAGTGCAACATGGGCAGAAAAATCAAAAACCCTGTGTCAAATATGCAAATATCGGACATTAAGTCTAATATTTCATAGAAAATGGCTAGCACAGACACCAGGAACAGTCAGTAGCTGGGCTGGATAATCAGAACAATTCAGACAGAAATTGGACATTACTGTCCAATACATACATCGCACCAGACAATAAAAAACCCCGTTGCGCCAAGCGCCAACGGGGTGATCTGTTCAGTCAACAGCAGGGTCACAGCACCTCTGGCTTCGGTTTGCACCAGCGCCAGGCTGCCATCACATAGCCGGACAAGGCATAGCAGACAAAGAAGCCAAACAGCACCAGCGGCGGCTCGGACATCAGCAACAGCAAGCCCACCACCAGCGCCAGCAGCATCACAAACGGTACGCGACGGCGCAGGTGGATTTCCTTGAAGCTCCAGAACTTCACATTGGTCACCATGGTGATACCGGAAAAAGCAGTAAAGCCCAGCAACACCCATTTAAGGCCGGGCAGGCCGGTGTAATCGTAGGCATGGCAAATCCACACCAGCCCAGCCACCAGCGCGGCAGCCGCCGGGCTGGGCAGGCCGGTAAACCAGCGTTTGTCGGTGCTGCCTATCATGGTATTGAAGCGCGCCAGCCGTAGCGCCGCGCCGGCACAATGAATGAAGGCCACCATCCAGCCCAGCTTGCCCATGTCTTTCAGCAGCCACTCATAGGCCACCAGCGCCGGTGCCACGCCAAAGCTCACCATGTCCGACAAGCTGTCAAATTCGGCGCCAAAAGCACTCTGGCTGTGCGTCAGCCGGGCAACGCGGCCATCCATGCCGTCCAGGATCATGGCGACAAAAATGGCCACAGCAGCAATCTGGAAGTGCTGGTTCATCGCCTGCACGATGGCGTAGAAACCGGCAAACAGCGCGGCCAGGGTAAAGGAGTTGGGCAGCAGATAGATACCCTGGCGACGCAGGGTGGGTTTACCCGGAACGGGATCATTGATCATAGAGTTATCCGTAAGCGAAGCGGTCGATACGGCGCTGAACAACACGGCGGCACACAACCGGCAGTCAATACGTCGACGATCTGGATAATCGGGCGCCGTGGCGCAGAACCCGCTAGTTTAATCCAAGCCAGCACAGGCGGCAAAATCACCGCTAGCCCACCTCATTTCGGGTAAGCAGGCATGAAAAAAGCCGGGTTGCCCCGGCTTTGCACACTGACCGACTTCGAAATCAGTTCTTGGACTGGTCGACCAGCTTGTTCTTGGAGATCCAAGGCATCATGGCGCGCAGTTCGGCACCAACCTTCTCGATCGGGTGATCGGCGGTCAGGCGACGGCGGGCAGTCATGCTCGGATAGTTGGTCTTGCCTTCCAGGATGAACATCTTGGCGTATTCGCCGGACTGAATGCGGTACAGCGCCTTTTTCATGGCTTCCTTGGTGGCGGAGGTCACCACTTCCGGGCCGGTCACGTACTCGCCATACTCCGCATTGTTGGAGATGGAGTAGTTCATGTTGGCGATGCCGCCTTCGTACATCAGGTCGACGATCAGCTTCAGTTCGTGCAGGCACTCGAAGTAAGCCATTTCCGGCGCGTAACCGGCTTCGGTCAGGGTTTCGAAACCGGCTTTCACCAGTTCAACCGCGCCGCCACACAGCACAGCCTGTTCGCCGAACAGGTCGGTTTCGGTTTCTTCGCGGAAGTTGGTTTCGATCACGCCACCCTTGGTGCCGCCGTTGGCAGCAGCATAGGACAGGGCCACGTCACGGGCCTTGCCGGACTTGTCCTGATAAACGGCGATCAGGGTCGGCACGCCGCCACCCTTTACATACTCGGAGCGCACGGTGTGGCCCGGGCCTTTCGGGGCCACCATGATCACGTCCAGGTCTTCACGCGGAACGATCTGGTTGTAATGCACGTTGAAGCCGTGGGCGAATGCCAGGGCAGCACCCTTCTTGATGTTCGGGGCGATTTCGTTGTGGTATACCTCCGGCTGCGATTCGTCCGGCAGCAGGATCATCACGACATCGGCCTTCTTCACTGCTTCGGCTACTTCCTTCACCTTGTGGCCAGCAGCTTCGGCCTTGCTCCAGGACGCGCCGTTCTTACGCAGACCAACAATCACATCAACGCCAGACTCTTTCAGGTTCTGCGCGTGGGCATGGCCTTGCGAGCCGTAACCGATAATGGCTACTTTCTTGCCCTTGATGATGGAAAGATCAGCGTCCTTGTCGTAATACACTTTCATTTGCTTTGTCCCTTGTTATCCGGGCGGCCACCTGCTGTGGCCCGCCGCCAGATGTATAGATATATCAGATTTTCAGAACCCGTTCACCACGGCCTATGCCGGATGCGCCAGTACGGACCGTTTCCAGGATCACTGCGCGGTCAATGGCCTCGATAAAGGCCCCCAGCTTGTCGCTCGTACCAGTCAGCTCGATGGTGTATGTCTTTTCCGTAACATCGATGATGCGACCACGGAAAATGTCCGCCATGCGCTTCATTTCTTCCCGGTCTTTACCGGTAGCGCGCACCTTGATCAGCATCATCTCGCGTTCGATGTGCTCGGATTCATTGAGGTCAATCACCTTGACCACCTCGATCAGCTTGTTGAGCTGCTTGGTGATCTGCTCGATGACTTCGTCAGAACCATGCGTGACGATCGTCATCCGTGACAGCGTCGGATCCTCGGTAGTCGACACTGTCAGTGAGTCAATGTTGTAAGCCCGGGCCGAAAACAGGCCCACCACGCGGGACAGTGCGCCCGCCTCGTTTTCCAGCAAGATCGAAAGAATATGTCTCATACCGTCCGCCTCAGCACATATTGCCGTAGTCACGGTTGTTCTCGAAAGGAAGCTGCTGGACATCGCGCATGTGCGGCGGCAAGTCCATCTGGTCCAGGCCCTTGCCGTTCTGGATCATCGGGAACACGTTCTCGGATTGATCAGTACGGAAGTCAAGGAATACCAGGCGCTCCTTCAACGCGGGGCCAAATGCCTCGCGCAACACCGGTTCTACATCGGATGGATTTTCGATCTTGAAGCCAACGTGGCCATAGGCCTCGGCCACTTTCACGAAGTCCGGCAACGCGTCCATATAGGACTCGGAGTACCGGGTTCCGTAGAAGAATTCCTGCCACTGGCGCACCATGCCCAGGTAGCGGTTGTTCAGCGCCACCACCTTGACCGGGGTATGGTATTGCTTGCAGGTGGACAGCTCCTGGATGTTCATCTGGATGGAGCCTTCGCCGGTGATACAGGCGACGGTTGCATCCGGATTGGCCAGTTGCGCGCCCATGGCTGCCGGCAAACCGAAGCCCATGGTACCCAAGCCGCCGGAATTCAGCCACTGCTTTGGATTATCAAACTTGTAATACTGCGCCGCCCACATCTGATGCTGTCCCACATCGGAAGCGACAATGGCCTTGCCACCGGTAATCTCGTACAGCTTTTCCACCACGTATTGCGGCTTGATCAGCTCGGTGGACGGGGTATACAGCAAGCTGTTGTGACCACGCCATTCTTCGATCTGCTTCCACCAGTTTGCCAGATACTGTGCATCCGGTTTCTGGCCGGACTGGCGCAGGATATCCAGCATTTCACGCAGCACGTGCTTGACGTCACCGACGATGGGCACATCCACCTTCACGCGCTTGGAAATGGAAGACGGATCCACGTCGATGTGGATGATCTTCTTCGGCTGCGACAGGAAGTGTGAGGGCACACTGATCACGCGGTCGTCAAAACGTGCGCCCACGGCAATCAGCACATCACAGTACTGCATCGCCATATTGGCTTCGTAGGTACCGTGCATGCCCAGCATGCCGAGGAACTGCGGGTCGGAACCCGGATAGGCACCCAGGCCCATCAGGGTGTTGGTACACGGCAGACCCAGCGACTTCACCAGCTCGGTGACTTCCGCTGCGGCATTGCCTTGCACGGCACCACCACCTACATAGATATACGGACGTTTGGCTTCCAGCAGAAGGTTGATGGCCTTCTTGATCTGTCCCGGATGGCCACGGGTGGCAGGCACATAGGAACGGATGTGCACGCTTTCCGGGTAGTGGAATTCGGCACTTTGCTGGGTAACATCCTTGGGAATATCCACCACCACGGGGCCGGGACGGCCGCTCTTGGCGATGTAAAAGGCTTTCTTGATGGTTTCCGCCAGGTCGTTGATGTCCTTGACCAGGAAGTTGTGCTTCACGCACGGGCGGGTGATCCCCACCATGTCCACTTCCTGGAAGGCATCCAGACCGATGGCCGGCGTGGCCACCTGGCCAGAGATCACCACCATCGGAATCGAATCCATATAGGCGGTGGCAATGCCGGTAACGGCATTGGTGGCCCCGGGACCCGAAGTCACCAGCGCTACGCCCACCTTGTCACTGGAACGCGAATAAGCATCGGCTGCATGCACTGCGGCCTGCTCATGGCGTACCAGAACGTGCTTGAACTTGTCCTGCCGGAAGATGGCATCATAAATTTCCAGAACTGCGCCGCCGGGGTAGCCGAACAGAAATTCGACCCCTTCTTCCTGCAGGCAACGGACCAGGATTTCCGCGCCCGATATCTGCATCTTTTGCCTCTTTGTCTTGTCTTGCAGTCAATCTTGGCAATTGACTTGTGTTTCATCCCGTTGTGATGGAAGACCTTAGCGTATCCCTCAAATGGCGGTCAAGGCTTTTGTGCAGGTGCAAAAACACGCTAAGCCACGGTAAAAACAGGGAAATCCGCAGGGTAGTCTTGGCGTCGAGGCTCTGCTACTATCTCCCGTTGGCATCAACCCGAAATACCCTCTCATGGCAAGCCGCAAGGAAATGGCCGACTTTTTGCTGTCGGTGGAACGTCGCGCCTTCAAGCAAGCCCTGTATGCCGTGCGTAATGAAGAAAACGCACTGGATATCGTGCAGGACTCCATGATGAAACTGGCAGACCGTTACGCCCACGCACCGGCTGCCGAATTACCGCTGATTTTCCAGCGCATTCTGCAAAACACGATTCGCGATCACTTCCGCCGCGCCAAGGTGAGAAATTTCTTTGGCACTCTGTTGTCCTCTCTGCTCCCCACCCGTGAGGAGGACGAAACGGCAGATCCGCTGGAAACCCTCAACATCGCGGCAGATGAAGCCAGCAGCAATCCCGAAAAATGGTATGCGCGCAAGGAAGTTGCCCAACTGATTGATGGCGCCGTGCAACTGCTGCCCAACCGTCAACGCGAAGCCTTCCTGCTGCGTTACTGGGAAGGACTGGACGTTGCCGAGACGGCAAGGGTGATGGGCTGCTCGGAAGGCAGCGTCAAAACACATTGCTCGCGTGCCACCCATACCCTGGCCGCCATCCTGCAGCAAAAAGGAGTGGTGCTATGAAACCCTCGAACAAAGCGCTTGATACGGAAGACAAGCTGAGCCGCACCGTGACCACCATACTCGACAAGGCAGGTCAGGACCCCGACCCGCGCATACTGCATCGCCTGCAACAGGCCCGTGAGCGAGCACTGGGCCGTTTTGACGAGCGCATTACTCAGCCGGTAGGCCATGGCGAAAGGCTGGCGCTGTGGGTGCTGCGTCACACCCAGGCGCTGCGTCGCAGCATGCTGGCATTAAGTTTTGCCATGGTGGCAGGCACTGGCGTATGGCTGGCAGAAGGCTTGCTGGTGGAAGAGGAAGCTGTCGATGCGGCCATCCTGTCGCATGAGCTACCGCTGGAGGTGCTGATGGATCCGCACTTCTCCGGGAGCATGCATGACTAGTCTGCGCCGCCTTCTACCCGTACTGCTGCTGGGCAGCCTGCTGGCCCTGCCGGCCGCTGCCAGCCCGCTCACCAACCCGCGCTGGGACCAACTGGATGCCGAACAGCAGACCGTGATGGCACCGCTGGCCGGTGAATGGGACCGCTACGCACCAGAAAAGAAGAAAAACCTGCTGGCCATTGTGCCTGAGTACCGCAGCCTGGATGCCACCGGCAGATTGCGCCTGCAAAGCAAGCTGAAGATCTGGTCTGATCTGACGCTGGAACAACGCCAGCAAATCCGCAACAATTGGAAAACGCTGCAAAGCCTGCCCCCGGCCGACCGGGAAAAAGCCATCCAGCGCCTGAAACAAGGCCAGCTCAAGCCACAGGCTTCCGGCTGACCGTCAACTAGCCCGCCATTTCATGTCTTCATCCTTTACCGACGCCAGTATTGGCCGCCGCCTGTGCAGCCAGTTTTACGAACTGCTGCTGATTGCTGCCCTGTTGCTTACCGTTTCTGCCGTGATGACCGGCCTGCAAGCCTGGCTGGGCCGCTCACTGCTGCTGGATCTGCTGACCCAACTGGCACTGGTCGGCAGCCTGTTTGGTTATTTTGGCAGCAGCTGGGTCAAATCCGGCCAGACCGTGGCCATGAAAGCATGGCGGCTGAAACTGGTCAGACAAGACGGTATGGAGCTGATTGACTGGCGGCAGGCCGGCTTTCGATATGTGGTGGGGCTGCTGCTGTTCGTTGGCATGCCAGCCATCTCCTACCTGGCCTGGTCGCGCAATCTGGGGCATGGCCGTGAGGCGCTGCTCATTTCCCTGGCTTGGTGCGCCCTACCCTATCTGGCCGCCTTTTACGATAAGGACCGGCTGTTTCTGCATGACAGGCTGGCCCGCACCCGCCAAATCGCCCTGCCCAAGGCCCCACATCCGGGCAAGGGCAAAAACCGCCACTAAAGCCCGCCAGTGCGCCGCTGTCGCAAGCTTGCCCACAGGCAGCCAGCAACAGGCCGGATGGTATCTTTCCCTGAAAAATCAGCCCGCAGGCCCGCCATTACTGGCTTGCGGGCCTGCTTGCGCACTGCTTGTCCTCAAATTTATATCTTCATAAAAAGATACTTCACCGACAACTCATGATACGCTTTGCACCCGGAACGGAAAGTCACGCCCCTCCCTTACCTGGAATATCGCAGAATGCATCAACAGCCTGATCAGATCGACCGCATCGTCGCCCTCTGGAATGAAGTACGCCCCGACCTCGATCCCTCGTCAACCCACGTTATCGGTCGCATCGTGCGGATGGAGTATTTCATTACCCGCCGCGTGCTACAGGATCTGGCCCGCTACAACCTGAATGTCGGCGAGTTTGACGTGCTGGCGGCACTGCGCCGCCGTGGTGAGCCCTACCAGCTGTCACCCAACCAGTTGCAAGGTATGGTGCTGATCTCCTCCGGCGCGCTGACCAACCGCATCAACCGCCTGGAAGAAGCCGGTCTGGTAAATCGTTCACCCGACCCGGAAGACCGCCGTGGTGTGATTGTCACCCTGAGCGCCAAGGGCTTTGCCGTAATCGAAGAAGCCGTGGTCAACCATCTGGCTGCCGAAGCCGAACTGATGGAAAACCTGGATGATGCCGAGAAAATCCAGCTGGCCGGCCTGTTGAAAAAACTGCTGCAAACGCAGGAAGACTGAGTCTGCATCGCCTACACAATAAAAGAGCCGCCTCCGGGCGGCTTTTTTATTGTCGTTTACAGACCAATGACCAATAACAGGTTTGCCCCGCAGATCAGCACAAACAACAACCAGCCCACCGTCTGCATCAGGGGGGACAAGGCAAACGCGCCCATGTGCTGACGGCTGGACGTCAAGCGCAGCAAGGGCCACATCGCCAGTGGCAATTGCAGGCTAAGTACCACCTGACTCCACACCAGCATGCGCCCCACCGCGCCCTCACCCAGCAGCAGTACTCCGAACAAGGCTGGCAGCAAGGCCAGTCCCCGCGTAATCAGCCGGCGCTGGTAGCAGGGAATCCGGATGCGCAGGAAGCCATCCATGATCACCTGCCCGGCCACCGTGCCAGTCAGGGTGGAACTCTGGCCCGATGCCAGCAAGGCAAAGCCAAACAGCAAGGCCGCAGCACCGCCAGCCAGCGGGGTAATCAACTGGTAGGCCTGCTCGATATCATCCACCACCGGCTGACCCACCGCATGGAAAGCGCTGCCGGCCAGCACAAGAATGGCCCCATTCACCAGCATGGCCAGCAACAGGGATACCACCGTATCCACCCGGCACAGTGCCAGCGTATCGCGCAGGCTGTGCGCACCGCTTTCCACCTTGCGGGTTTGCACTACCGAGGAGTGCAGATACAGGTTGTGCGGCATGATGGTGGCCCCGACAATGCCCAGGCCCAGTACTACGGCCTGGTGCAGGTCACCTCCCGGATTGGAAGGCAACAAGCCGCGCGCGACTGCCGGCCAGTCTGGCCCCACCATGAATACCTGAATGGCAAAGCACAGCGCAATGGTGGCAATCAGCCCCAGCACCACAGCCTCGATCTGCCGGAAGCCCTTGCCCTTCATGCCCAGCACGATGACGGTATCAAACGCCGTCAGCACCACCCCCCAGGCCAATGGCACGCCAAACAACAGCTTGAATGCCAGTGCACAGCCCAGCACTTCGGCCACATCGCAGGCAATAATCGACAATTCTGCACTCAGCCATTGCACGATGCGCCCGGAGCGTCCGTAGTAAGCGCTGCTGGCTTGGGCCAGATCCTGCCCGGTAACCAGGCCAAGCCGGGCGGCCATCAGCTGTAACACCATTGCCACCAGGCTGGACAGCACCACAATCCACAGCAGGCCATAGCCAAAGCGTGAGCCGGCTTCGATATCGGTAGCCCAGTTGCCCGGGTCCATATACCCCACGGCGACCAGCAGGCCGGGCCCGGCAAAACGGCGCAGCCGTTGCCACCAGGGCGCACGGGCATCGATACGGATACTGCCCTGGACTTCAGCGGGACAAAACGGGGCGGTTGCCTTGCGGGGGAGGGAAAACATGCAGCATCCTCAAGCGAAGAGGAAAGAAAAATGCACACGATGTGCGTGCGAAGTCTACTGGCCTAAAGGCAGGTTACTACCTGCAACTCTGACTGGAGCAGGCGCAGTCCACGCCCATTGTTTTTTCCAGGCACCAATCACCAGATTGGGATATTCGGGACGGCCCAGGCTGCCGTTGTAGCGGCCCAGCGCACGGTAAAGATTGCCGCGCTCCATGTCCAGATAATGGCGCAGGATGGTGCAGCCATAGCGCAGGTTCAGGGTGAGTTCGAACAGATTGTGCTGCGGATTGCCGATCTGCCTTACCCAGAAAGGCATCACCTGCATCAGGCCACGGGCGCCAACCGGTGAAATGGCGTACTTGTTGAAGCCGCTTTCCACCTGAATCAGCCCTAGCACCATTTGCGGGTCCAGCCCGGCACGGGTCGCTTCGTACTGGATGGCAGTGAGCAGGCGTTCACGCATCCAGCTATCGGGAATGCGCTTTTGCAGACGGCGCGACATCTCGGCCAGCCAGGCCTGGCCTTCCTGCGGCGTATCAAACACCAGTCGTGGTGCATTGACATCGGCAATGGTTCGGCTCATTGCCGATGCCACATTGGCTGCCAGCGCCTCCTCGCGCTGCGCACCCGCCCATACTGGCGAACAGGCCAGCATGATGGGCAGGGCAAGCAGCGACAGGAGGATTTTCATCAGGACAGTTTGGCGAGCAGATGTTCCAGAATAGCATCTGCAGCGACGGCCGTTGCCGCAGCCTCACGACGCTGCTGGTACTCGACCTTGCCTTCCTTCAGGCCACGGTCGCCAATGGTGACGCGATGCGGCGCGCCAATCAGCTCCCAGTCGGCAAACATGGCACCCGGACGTTCGCCACGGTCATCAAGAATTACATCGACGCCCTTGGCCAGCAGTGCGGTATATAGATTATCTGCAGCGGCTTTGACTTCGGCCGAACGGTCGTAACCAACCGGGCAGATCACCACATTGAACGGGGCCAGGCTGTCCGGCCAGATAATGCCCTTGTCGTCGTGGTTCTGTTCGATGGCCGCGCCCAGGATACGCGTCACGCCAATGCCGTAGCAGCCCATTTCGAAGGGTTTCGGCTTGCCGTCTTCGTCGAGGAAGGTAGCGTTCATGGCGGCGGAATACTTGGTGCCCAGGTAGAACACATGGCCCACTTCGATGCCGCGCTGGATGGCCAGCACGCCCTTGCCGTCCGGGCTGGGGTCACCGGCCACCACATTGCGGATGTCGGCCACTTCCGGCTCGGCACAGTCGCGGCCGAAGTTGGCACCGGTGTAATGCTGGTCGTCTTCGTTGGCACCGATGACGAAATCGGCCATCTTGGCCACGGTACGGTCGGCAATGATGCGACCCTTGAAGCCGACCGGACCCAGCGAGCCCGGATTGGCACCAAAGGCCTCACGGATAATGGTCGGGGACGCCATGGTCAACGGCTTCTTGATGCCGGCGATTTTCTCGGCCTTCACTTCGTTCAGTTCGTGATCACCACGCACCAACATCAGCACGGCCTCACCTTCGCTGCCTTCCACCACCAGCGCCTTGACGGTGCTCTTGATGTCGATGGAGAGGAAGTCCACCAGGTCGGCAATGGTTTTTACCTTGGGGGTATGCACCTTGGTCAGCGCGGCGCTGGCGGCCGGGCGCTCACCGGCCGGTGCCACGGCCTCGGCCAGTTCGATATTGGCTGCGTAGTCGGAATCCGGGCAGTAGATGATGGCGTCTTCGCCGGTATCGGCAATTACCTGGAATTCGTGCGAGCGATCACCGCCAATGGCACCGGTATCGGCAGCCACGGCGCGGTAGGTCAGGCCCAGCCGGTCAAAAATACGGCAATACGTTTGGTACATATTGTCGTAGCTCACGCCAGCTGCTTCGGCGCTGCGGTCGAAGGAGTAGGCATCCTTCATGGTGAACTCGCGGCCACGCATCACGCCAAAGCGCGGGCGGCGCTCGTCGCGGAACTTGGTCTGGATCTGGTAAAAGTTTTTCGGCAGGGCGCGGTAGCTGCGCAGTTCGCTGCGGGCAATGTCGGTAATCACTTCTTCGGCAGTCGGCTGCAGGGCAAAGTCACGTTCGTGACGGTCCTTGAAGCGCAGCATTTCCTCGCCCATGGTGTCCCAGCGGCCCGACTCCTGCCACAGACCAGCCGGCTGTACCACCGGCAGCGATACTTCGATGGCACCGGCACGGTTCATTTCTTCGCGCACAATGTTTTCCACCTTGCGCACCACGCGCAGGCCCATCGGCATCCAGGAATAGATACCGGCAGCAACCTTGCGGATGAAACCGGCACGAATCATCAGCTTCTGGCTGGTGATGTCGGCGTCGGCGGGGGCTTCTTTCAGGGTGGAAATGAAAAACTGCGATGCGCGCATGATGCGTCCTTGGTATTCGGCGAAATAGGGGTGATTGTAGCGTTTTGCACGGCTGACGGGAAAGCATCCTGTCGGCAGCCTTCTAGCGCTGGTTCACGCATGGGCTTCCGGGTGTGACTTTGTCGTTTTCCCCCGACAAGGCTGAAAAGAAAACACGCGGCGCTACAGCATTAGCTTGGCGCTGTACTGACACAGTAGTAACCTTCGCGCTCACAGGCCATTCCGTTTTCTTGCGCCGCAGCAATCACGAAGAACGAATGGCATGCATGCTTAACTACATAAAGAATGCACACACAAATCATGCAGGCTCACAATAAACAAGCCATGACCGGCCTGACGCTGGCTGCGCTGGGCGTGGTGTATGGGGATATCGGCACCAGCCCGCTGTATACCTTGCGCGAATGCTTTACCGGGCATGGCATGGCTACCACGCCTGAAAATATCTTCGGCATTCTGTCGCTGATCTTCTGGTCGCTGATCTTCGTGGTATCCATCAAGTACGTCGTTTTCGTACTGCGTGCAGACAACCACGGTGAAGGCGGCATCATGGCGCTGATGGCGCTGGCGCGTCACTACGTCACCCATGCTGCACGCTGGAAAGTGGTATTGCTGGGGTTGTTCGGTGCGTCGCTGTTCTACGGCGATGCCATCATCACACCAGCCATGTCGGTATTATCTGCAGCAGAAGGACTGGAGGTGCTCAGTCCAAGCATGCAGCCTTATGTGCTGCCCATTGCCATCACCGTGCTGGTTGGCCTGTTTGCCTTGCAACGCTTTGGCACGGCCAGTGTAGGCATGCTGTTTGGTCCGGTGATGCTGGCCTGGTTCTCCATCCTCGGTTTGCTGGGCGTGCTGCAAATCGTCCAGGCACCCGGCATCCTGGCCGCCGTCAACCCCTGGTATGCCTACAATTTTGTCGCCCACCATGGCGTTGGTGCCTATCTGACGCTGGGTTCTGTCGTGCTGGCGCTGACCGGGGCCGAGGCGCTGTATGCGGATATGGGGCACTTCGGCAAAACACCGATCCGCCGCGCCTGGTATGGCTTGGTGCTGCCCGCACTAGTGCTCAATTACTTTGGCCAGGGCGCCCTGCTGATGCTCAAGCCCGAAACCATCAAGAACCCTTTCTTCCTGCTGGCACCACAATGGGCGCTGCTGCCCTTGATCATCCTGGCCACGCTGGCGACGGTGATTGCCTCGCAAGCGGTTATTTCCGGTGCTTACTCGCTGACTCGCCAGGCCATCCAGCTGGGTTATAGCCCGCGTATGGAGATTTCCCATACCTCGGAAAACGAAATCGGCCAGATTTACCTGCCCTTCGTCAACTGGGCGCTACTGGTGGCGGTGCTGGTGGTCGTGATGATTTTCCAGAGCTCGGACAACCTGGCCTCGGCCTACGGCATTGCAGTCACCGGCACCATGCTGATCACCACGCTGCTGTTCTTTGTGGTGGCGCGTGTCAACTGGCGCTGGCCGCTGCCGCTGGCACTGGGCATCACCATTTTCTTTGGCATCATCGATACCGCCTTTTTCAGCGCCAACCTGCTCAAACTGTTCTCTGGCGGCTGGCTGCCGCTCGTACTGGGCATGCTCATCTTCATGTTGATGACTACCTGGAAACAGGGCCGCAAGCTGCTGTTTGACCGTCTGCGCGAGCAAGCCCTGCCACTGGACGGTTTCATTGAAAATCTGGAGTCCTACCCGCCCACCCGCGTACAGGGCACGGCTGTATTCCTCACCAGCACTCTGCATGGCGTGCCGCATGCTCTGCTGCATAATCTGAAGCACAACAAGGTGCTGCACGATCGCATCGTCTTGATGACCATCCGTACTGAAGATGTCCCCTATATCAGTGATGATTCCAGACTGGAAGTCGTGCAGCTGTCACCATCGTTCTGGCGCGTGGTGGCCCGCTATGGCTTCAAGGAAGACCCCAGCGTACTGAATGTACTGACCTTGTGCGAAGCCGATGGCTTGGCGTTCGAATTGATGGACACGTCCTTCTTCCTGTCGCGCGAGACCATCATCTCCACCGAGCGTCCCGGCATGGCACGCTGGCGCGAACGCCTGTTCGTGTGGATGAGCAAAAACGCACTGCGCGCCACCGACTTCTTCCAGATTCCCACCAACCGCGTGGTGGAGCTGGGCGCACAGGTAGAGCTGTAGTCAAGCAACTACATCAGAAGGCAGGCATTTTTGCCTGCCTTTTTTATTCCCTTATCGTAAAACAGCAAATGTAATCGATTACAATCACTCAACAAAAAACAATATTTCCTTTTATTTTCAGTTGCTTGCATAAAAATCTCATCTCCAATTTGGTGGCATAGACCTTTTCGGCAATAAAAAAACCGGCTCAATCAAGCCGGTCCGTCGATGCAAAATGGATGAAATTTTACTATGTAGTGCAACAACTACATCGGCAGGTCAATTTCCCGCCGCACCCGCGCCCAATCAAAGTAAGGCCCCGGATCTGTCTTGCGCCCAGGTGCAATATTTTCGTGGCCGGTCATGGCTTGCAACGGCAGGTGCTGGCGTAGCTCCTGCACCAGCGCCAGCAGCATCTGGTATTGGGCATCGGTAAAGGGCTCGAAGTCGCAACCTTCCATCTCAATACCAATGGAAAAATCATTACAGCGCTCCCGCCCCTGCCAACTGGAAACCCCGGCATGCCAGGCGCGGGCTTGCACCGGGACAAATTGCACCAGCTGACCGCTGCGCCGGATAAAGAAATGTGATGAAACCCGCAGCTGCCTGATCGTGGCAAAGAATGGGTCTTCATCCGGATTCAGGCTATTGGTAAACAACTGCTCCACGGCCTGGCTGCCATAACGATATGGTGGCAGGCTGATATTGTGGATAACCAGCAACTCGGGGCTACCATGCTCCCGCGCATCGCAATTGGGTGACGGCACTTGCCTGGCCTCACGCACCCAGCCACTGGGCTCAAGATGCACGACTGGTCGCAAGCGGCCTGCCTGGTATAGCAGACGCCATAGCACCAGGCCATCCGGTACGCTCCAGCGCTGTTCCAGCACAAAGCCTGCCTTGTGATAGAGCGCGATTGCTGCCGCATTGACCTCGGCGGTATCCACGCTGACTTCATCAGCATCAGCCAGCAGGTGATTAAGCAGGCGATAACCCCAGCCGGCACCAAAATGCGCCGGATCCACCACCGTGCGCTCGATATGCCAACCACCCTGCTGGCGTTTGCTTGCCACCAGCACCCCACGCAAGGCCTCTCCCTCGAATGCACCGATCACGCGATCACGGCAAGCCATCACCTGACTCACTTCATGCCACATCACCGGCAGTGCCGGATAATTCAGCCATTTCACTTCCACCTGATGTGCCAGCAACTGAATGCGTAGCACGGCCTCGGCCAATGCAGGATTGTCCAGCGCTACATCCTTGACGACAAAGGGAATATCCATTTCCACCTTTCGGGTTACGGATTGCCACACTCCGTCATTCTACTTTCCTTCATACCGTGGCAAAGCGCACAATGGGCTATTGTGCCAGTCTCGCCGCCCACCGCCCATTCAATGCGGCGCATTTGAGCAGAATCATGGTTTTTTGCAATGCAGCACGGCACACTCGACACATTCACCCAGCTTGAGGCCACCCACCATGCTTACCCTGAATGATATCGGCAACACTGGCAGCGCCAGTTTTGAACAACCTCTGGACATGCTGCTGGCCTGTCACGACAAGATACGCCGCTTCTGTGACCAGCTGGATAAACTGCCCGGCTATATTGCCGAGCATGGCGTCAATGAGGCGGTGAAGAACACCATCGACGGTGTCATCCGCTATTTCGACGTCGCCGGCCCGGCTCACCATATTGACGAGGAAGAAGAGCTGTTTCCCATTTTGCTGGAGCGCGTACCCACTGCCGCCCCACGTATCGAACAGCTGGAAGCCGAGCATGGCTATTTGCACTCGTGCTGGAATGCCATTCGCGATGATTTGCGTGCCCTGCGCAATGGTGAAATCGACAAGATCAGCGAAAATGCAGTAGCCGAATTCGTGCGTCAATACCGCGAACATGCCGCATCGGAAGAAGCCTGGCTGATTCCCACTGCAGCGGCCACCCTGAACACGGATGAGCTGCGCAGTGCAGGCCTGCGGATGGCCCAGCGTCGCCAGCAAGCCTGCTGACGCGGTCAGGCCACCATATAAAAAGGATGCCAGCAGGCATCCTTTTTTTACTTCCGCTCAATGTCGCGGATCAGGCAGTCAGTTTCAGCAAGGCAGCGAAAGCATCCTCGAACAACTTGAGGCCATCCTGTTGCAGCTTGTCACCCACGGCCACCAGATCGATATCTGCCTCGGCCACATCCAGCAGGGTGATCTGTGCCTGCTGCGCATCCTGCGGCAAGGTCAGCGCAGCCACACCATGATCACGGAACGCCGCCAGAGTGGCATCCGGCACGGTATTGACGGTTTCATCGCCAATCAGGCTTGCCACGTAAAGCACGTCTGAGTAAGCCGCATTCTTGGTACCGGTAGAAGCCCACAGCAGGAATTGCGGCCAGGCGCCTGCGGCCTTCAGCGCGGCAAACTCGCTACCATGGAAACGCTGCTGATAGCGGGCATAGGCCACCTTGGACAGCGCAATCGCAGCCTTGCCTTGCAGAGCGGGCGGCAATTGCGGGTCCAGCAGGCTATCCACCCGTGACAGGAAGAAGCTGGCCACGGCCTTGATGCCCGTCACCGGCTTACCGGCCGCCAGGCGTGCGCTCAGGCCGTCGATATAGGCATCCCACACCGCTTCCACCTGCGGCAGGCTGAACAGCAAGGTGATGTTGACGTTGATGCCCTCGGCAGTCAGCGTCTGGAAAGCACGGATGCCCTCTGCCGTGGCCGGGATCTTGATCATGGCATTCGGGCGGTCGATCTCGGCCCACAAACGACGTGCTGCGGCCAGGGTGCCGGCTTCGTCATGCGACAAGGCAGGGGAAACTTCCAGGCTGACATAGCCGTCATTGCCCTGGCTGTTGCGATATTGTTCCTGCAGCAGATCGCAGGCGGCCTGGATATCCGGCACCACCAGTGCTTCGTAACGCTGCTCAGCGTTCAGGCTGGTATCTGCCCGCAAGCGCAGCAGGTCGGCCTGATAGCTAGGATCAGTGCTGATGGCTTTGTAGAAGATGGCCGGATTGGAGGTAACACCGGCAATACCGTCTTCCTGCAGCAGGCGGGCCAGTTCACCCGAAGCCAGCAGTTCACGGGACAGGTTATCCAGCCAGATACGCTGGCCGAACGGACGAATGGATTGCAGACGGTTCATGGTGTGGTCCGGAGTCGGGAAGTTTGCACAGAGGAAGAACATCCTAGCGCGACTACGTTAGAAGGCCAAGCCCATAATGCGACGAATGGCAGTTAACGTGCAGGGATATCACTAACTAAAACGTCATTAACAAACAGCTAACTGAAATTAATGAATTCCAGCTTGGCCTGCTGGGTCAGGTAAGTATCACGGGCGACAGCGTTGGCAAACTGCAGCAGCCCGCCATGGGTCAATCCATGCGGCAAGCCTGCCCGATTGCTATCCGCACCATCGCTCCGCAACAAAATGCTTGCTAGACGCTGTGCAGGCGGGAAAGCACTGGTTGATGCAGCACAGATCAGCGGCCATGCAGGACAAGCCAGTCAATGATGCTACCTGTCTTGCTGGCTGCCCATGTGTGCACATAGGCAGTCAAGCATGCTCAGGCATGGCCTCTAGACGGCACCTCCGGCTCAGCCGAACGCTCGCTCTGGAAAATCACGCTGAAAGTACTGCCCTTGTCCGGCTCGCTGCGAATTTCCAGCTTGGCATTATGGCGGGCAATCACATGCTTGACGATGGCCAAGCCCAAACCGGTGCCGCCATTACCGCGCGAACGCCCACGGTCAACCCGATAGAAGCGCTCGGTCAGGCGCGGGATATGCTCGCGCGGAATACCGATGCCACTGTCCTTGACAGAAAAGCACAGCCGTTCGCCATCTGCCTTCCACGATAGGGTGATATCCCCTCCTTCCGGGGTGTAGCGCACGGCATTGGATACCAGATTGCCAAACGCTGAATGCAGCTCTTGTGCACTGCCCCACAGCCACTGGCTGCAGCCCTTTTCCAAGCGGACATGATGACGGCCTTGCGACAATCCTTCGGCTTCCACCATCAGGGTATCCAGCATTTCCTGCATGTTGACCTTCTCGGCAGCAACGGCCTTGGGACTGTTTTCCAGCCGGGACAGGGTAAGCAGGTCTTCCACCAGGCTCTGCATGCGCCGCGACTGTTCCATCATCATGGGCAGAAAATGGCTGAGCGTGGCCTGATCGACTTCCTCCATGTCAGACAGGGTTTCCAGAAACCCCCCGACCACGGTCAACGGAGTACGCAGTTCATGCGATACATTGGCGACAAAATCGCGATGCACGGTCTGCACCCGTTCCAGCGAGGTGATATCCCGGCTGAGCAGCAGCTTGCGCGTTGAATCAAACGGCACCAGCTGTACCGAAATCACCAGTTCACGTGGCTGCGTAAACTGCAACACCAGCGGCTGGCTGAAGCTGGCACTTTTCATGTAGGCATGAAAACTGGGCTGGCGGATGAGGTTGAGAATCTGGTTGCCCACATCCTGTTTGCGGTCCAGATTCAGATGCTCCATCGCCATCGGGTTAATCCACTCGATACGGTCATGCTCATCCAGCACCACTACCCCGTCAGGCATGGCCTCACCGGCATTGATGAAGCGCTCCAACACATTGGTCAGCTTGCGCTTGCTTTGCATCTGGGTACGCATGGTGCGGTACAGCGTCATGAATACAGTATGCCAAGCACCAAAACCATCCGGCACCCGTTCTGCGGTAGGGTGATCCAGCCAGCGCAGCAGCAGGGCAATGTGATACAGATGAAAGCCCAGCCAGGCCAACAGGGCGATGCAGGCAGCAATCAGGCCTTCAATCGGTCCGGAAAATGCCCAAAAGGCCAGACCAATGAAGAGGATGACAATCAACCATGCCAGAGTACGCTGCAGGAATTCTCGCAAAACAACCTCACTGCTGAGTGGAAAAACGGTAGCCGGTACCACGTACGGTCTGAATCAGCGCGTCGTGGCCCGAGGTCTCCAGCGAACTGCGCAGGCGGCGGATATGCACATCAACCGTGCGCTCTTCCACAAATACATGATCCCCCCACACCTGGTCGAGCAGTTGCGAGCGAGAATGCACCCGTTCCGGATGTGTCATGAAGAAGTGCAACAGGCGGAACTCGGTAGGACCCAGGTCGATAGTATCGCCATTGCCGCTCACGCGGTGAGTGATAGGATCCAGTCGCAAGCCCTGTACTTCCACAGCATCATCGGTCATCTGCGGAGCACGACGGCGCAATACGGCCTTGATGCGGGCCAGCAGCTCACGCGGTGAAAATGGTTTAGTAATGTAGTCGTCGGCACCGGACTCCAGCCCGGTAATCTTGTCCTGCTCATCAGACCGCGCAGTCAGCATGATGATGGGAATATGCTTGGTACGCTCGTCCGAACGCAGACGCTTGGCAATATCCACACCGGAAGCACCCGGTAGCATCCAGTCCAGCAGCACCAGGTCCGGCAGAGCATTGCGCACTAGGGTAAGTGCAGCCTCCGCCGTGCTGGCACGCAACACGTGGTGCCCTGCCTGGGTAAGGTTAAAGGCGATCAGTTCCTGAATTGCAGGTTCGTCTTCGACAAGCAAAATATTGGCAGCCATGTATCGGTCCAGTCCCGGTTTGATGATGGCAAGGATAAAAAGCAGCGATTACAGAAATATGACATTTCTTAAATAGTCGGCAAAACTTCTGTAATGTTTGTCATCCAGGGTGGCAAGGCCACCATCTTGCCACGTCATGAGCAGGATACTGACAAAAAAAAACGGGCCTGCCGTATGGCAGACCCGGAATGGCCTTCGTCAAAAAATTTGTTTGTCTGACTTGAGACCAGGGACAAAGAGATCACCAGGACAGTTTCAAACAGGCACAGGGACATGCGCCCATCAGCAACGAATCCAGACTGGAACCATTACGGCGGGACAGTGCCGCAACAGCTCCGATAAGGCGGCATTGTACGGAGCAAGCGGCAATAATTTAATGTAAAAATATGGGATTTTTCGCATTATTGCCTTGTAAAATGGCTTTTTATTGCCACAAAACCTTTGATTCGAAACATGGATAAATTCGACAAAAAAATCCTCACCAGCCTGCATGAAAATGCCCGCATCAGCTATGCCGAGCTGGCTCGCCGGGTAAACCTGTCGGCCCCAGCCATTGCTGACCGTGTCGAGAAGCTGGAAAGAACAGGGGTGATTACCGGCTACCATGCACAGATCGATCCAGCCAAAGCCGGGCTACCGATCCTGTGCATGATAGAACTGACCGTCAAGCATCTGGATTACTACGTGGTTCTGGACCGCATCCGCAACATGCCGCAGGTGCTGGAATGCGCGTCCATTACCGGAACCAGCGGCCTGATGATGAAAGTTGCAGTGGATACCATGCCCAGCCTGCAAACCTTGATTGCCCAACTGATGCAGTTTGGCGATACCAAGACATCCATCATCATCGACATGCCGGTAGCGCCGCGCATGCCACAATTGCTGCAGGATGATTGAATACTTGCGAACCTGCCTGCCTTCTGAGCGCATCATGCCGGTAGATAATTGATACTGCCGGGCATGTGGACCAATGTTCCAGGACAAAAAAATGGCCGAAGAATCATCGATTCTTCGGCCAAGCTCTTGGGAGAGACCATATAGAAGCACATCACGAACGAAGCACCCAGACTGTCATCTTCTGACCAATGGCAGCCGGGCTTACTGCATTGGCTTCCCCCGGACAGATCTGACACCGCCCAGGGGAAGGCCTTACTAGCATTACTTGGCGGCAGCCCAGGCCAGCGAAGTGTCCAGCATGCGGTTGGCAAAGCCCCACTCGTTGTCGTACCAGGACAGCACTTTGACTTCACGCCCGGCAATCACGCGGGTCAGTGTGGAATCAAATACGCTGGAAGCCGGGTGGTGCAGGAAGTCACGCGAAACCAGCGGCAGGGTGTTGACAGCCAGTACCCCTGCCAAACGGCCCTTGGCAGCAGTGCTAACCAGTTCGTTGACCTCTTCCACCGTGGTGTCACGGGAGGAAGTGAAGGTGAGGTCAACCAGCGAGACATTGCTGACCGGCACACGCACAGCAAAGCCATCCAGCTTGCCCTTCAGCTTGGGCAGAACCAGACCTACCGCTGCAGCGGCACCCGTCTTGGTCGGGATCATCGACACCGCAGCCGAGCGGGCACGGCGCAGGTCGGAGTGATCGGTATCCAGCAGCACCTGATCGTTGGTATAGGCGTGGATGGTCGTCATCAGGCCGCGCTCGATGCCGACCGTATCGATCAGCGGCTGTACCAGCGGGGCCAGGCAGTTGGTGGTGCAAGACGCATTGGACACCACGGTCATGGCGCTGGTCAGCACGTCATCGTTTACACCGAATACCACGGTGGCATCCGCATCGTTGGCCGGGGCCGAAATCAGCACGCGCTTGGCACCGGCTTCCAGGTGCAGGGCGGCTTTGTCGCGCTTGGTGAAGATGCCGGTACATTCCAGCACCACATCCACACCCAGTTCTTTCCACGGCAGTTCAGCCGGGTTACGGATGGAAAGCAGTTTGATCGGCTTGCCGTTCACCACCAGCGCATCGCCTTCCAGCGCAATAGTGCCGCCAAACGGGCCGTGCACGCTGTCAAAGCGGGTGAGGTGTTCGTGCAGTTCCGGCTTGCCCAGGTCATTGATGGCCACGATTTCGATATCGCGATCAGCAAAGCGCTCCTGCCAGGCGCGGACCACCATGCGGCCGATACGGCCGTAACCATTAATGGCAACTTTCAACGTCATGATGCATCCTCCTAATTTGATAATTGGTGCAGGGTCATCTGGTGCCCAGCGCCTTCCAATTTCTGCTCCTTTTGCGCTGTAAGCAAGCGACTACAAAAGTAGTGTGCGGGTTACCAACAATGCGGCAAAATCCTTACCAGTAAAGGCTTGCCGCCGTGTGGTGCCAGTTTGGCCTTACGCCCGTAACAAACTGACAAAAGGAACAGGGTCTTCCTCCAACATTACATGCAGCAGAGTGGCCGAGAAGGTTGTCACCCCGCGCGCACCCAGTGTCTGCAAGGCGGTAGCATTCACCAGGCTGGCATCGGCCACTTCCACCCGCAGACGGCTGCCGGCCACCGCATCCACTCGTTTTACATTAGCCTGTCCGCCCAGAGCCTGCAGCCAGGCTGCACGCTGCCCATCCGAGGCCACCGGGCGCTGCGCGCGCACGGCTGGCTGAGCGGCTGCTGCCGGTATGCTGTCAGTCGCCGCCTCACCTTGCTGCAAGGCAGTGCGGATTTCATCGGAGATCAAGTCTGCCTCCGGTCCCAGGACAACCTGCACGCTGCCGGCAGCCGGCTTGATCAAGCCGCGCGCGCCTAGCGCCTTGAGCGCTGCTTCATCCACCTTGTCATTGTCCGCCACCTGCAGACGCAGACGAGTGGTGCAAGCATCGACCGACTTGAGATTGGCTGCCCCGCCCAGCGCCAGGATGAAGCCATGTGCACGTGCCGAGCCTGCCATCACTTGCACGGCGACTTGCGGGGCATCCTCCCGCCCCATGGTTTGCAGATTGAACTTACGGATGAAGAAGCTGAACAGGCTGTAATACACCACGAAATACAGCAGCCCCACCGGTAGTAGCAGCAACGGTTTCTGAGCAATACCGAAATTGAGCAGGTAATCGAACAGACCGGCAGAAAACCCAAAGCCCAGATGCACGCCCAGGGCATACATCAGCGCCATGGCAGCACCGGTCAGCACCGCATGGATGGCATACAGCACGGGGGCCAGGAACATGAAAGCAAACTCGACCGGCTCGGTTACTCCGGTCAGAAAGGCGGTCAAGGCCATGGAAAATAGCACGCCGCCCACGGCTGCTTTGTTTTCTGGCTTGGCAGCACGGTACATGGCCAGGCAGGCCGCGGGCAGGCCAAACATCATCACTGGGAAGAAGCCGCTCATGAACATGCCGGCACTCTTGTCGCCAGCAAAGAAACGAGTCAGGTCGCCATGGACCAGCTTACCTGCCGCATCGGTGTAATCGCCCACCTGGAACCACACCATGGTATTGAGAATGTGGTGCAGCCCGGTGACGATGAGCAGGCGGTTAAGGATGCCGTACAGGAACAGGCCGATTTCGCCAACGCCGATCAGCCATTTACCCAGCACGTCGATACCATTCTGCACCGGCGGCCAGGCCAGGCCTAGCAAGACACCCAGCAGCAACATGGCAAAGCCGGTGGCAATCGGTACAAACCGTTTGCCGCCGAAGAAGGCCAGGTAGGTCGGCAGCTTGATGTCTTTGTAGCGGTTGTACAGCACACCGGCGACCAGTCCGGCCAGGATGCCAGCCAATACCCCCATGTTGATGGCGAAGGGCTTGCCCATGGGATCAAGCTGAACCAGCGACTTGAAGCCCTCGTAGCCCAGCAGGGTGTCAGGCATCACCTTCAGCACCGCCGTCAGCACCATGTAGCCGATGGCACCGGCCAGGCCCGCTGCGCCGTTGTTATCGCGGGCAAATCCCACGGCGACACCGATGGCAAAAATCAGCGCCAGATTGCCAAAGATGGCATCCCCGGCCTGCGCCATGACCTTGATATTCAGCAAATCCGGCTGTCCCAGCCGCAACAGCAAACCGGCCACCGGCAATACCGCAATCGGTAGCATCAGGGCGCGGCCCAGCTGCTGGATACCGGCAAATTTGTTCTGTGTACTCACCTCAACGCCTCCTTTGGTTATCGGACAGCCCGCAGCCATCCCTTTTTGCCCACTTGTTGACCTTTCCAGCCAACAAACGGGATATGTCGCAATCAATCAGCCAGATGGGGGGCCGGTTAGGACGGCACCGTGGTTAGCGCAGGATGAGCCATACCGCAGGCAATGGCAGGGAGGGCGGCATGCGCCGCCAGGAACATGCCAGCAAACGCAGGTGGGTGTGAATGGATGTGAGACATCCGGGCTTCTCCTGTTCAGGCCAGGAGTGGCCAATATGATGGCCTGACTCCCGGGACTCAGGCCGTGCCAGGTGCGCCGTGCCGGAACCTGACACAAGCAGCATCATGCACGGCAGCGGGCCGTATAGGGTTGACTGATGGCCACCAGACAGTGGCCATGGGCAGTTCTGGTTTCAATGCGTACGGGTGACCTTTGACAAGTGACGCGGGGTATCCGGGTTAAGCCCACGCGCTTCCGACAACTGTGCTGCCATCAGATAAAAGCTCTGAATGGCCAGTAGCGGGTCCAGCGCTTCATCGTCGGCCACGCTCAGGGTCAGATCCCGGCTGGTAACGTCATCTGGTGCCGCCAGCAACACCCTGGCGCCACGACCACGCATTTCCTCAGCCAGATCGATCAGGCCTTGTTGTTCTGGCCCACGTGGCGCAAACACCAGCAGCGGATAGCCTTCGTCGATCAGGGCCATCGGGCCATGTTTGATTTCAGCACCGGAAAACGCCTCGGCCTGGATGGCGCAGGTTTCCTTGAACTTGAGCGCAGCCTCCAACGCCACGGCAAAGCCCAGGCCACGCCCGACTACCATGATGCGCTCGGCAGAAACCAGCACCGGAATGGCTGCACGCCAGTCCTGGCGACAGGCTTGTTGCAGCTGGGCGGGCAGTTGGTCCAGTGCCTGCAGCAGCGTGGCATCACCCTGCCAGTGCGCCACCAGCCGGGCCACGGCGGAGAGCGAAGCGATATAGCTCTTGGTGGCGGCTACGCTTTTTTCTTCACCGGCACACAATGGCAACGACCATTCGCAGGCGGCCGCCAGCGGCGATTCGTGCTTGTTGACCAAGGCCACGGTGCGCGCACCGGCAGCGGCCAGGCGGCGCATGGTATCGATCAGGTCCGGGCTCTGGCCGGACTGGGACAGGGCCACCGCCAGCTGCCCCTTTACCACCAGCGGGGCGTGGTGCAGGGTGACCAGCGACATCGGCAGGGATACCACCGGCACGCCCAGGCGCTGCATGGCCAGGTAAGCAAAATAACTGGCGGCATGGTCCGAGCTGCCACGCGCCACCGTCAGCGCCAGCGTGGGCGGCGTGGTGGCCAGCTCGCGGCCCAGTACGGCCAGGCCTTCGTCGGCATACATGTGTTGGGCGGCCACGGCATCCGCAGCGGACAGGGCTTCTTCATACATCAGAGACGACAAGGTGTTCCCCTTCCAGATAGACATCCAGCAAATTCAGCTCTGCATCCAGCACCAGCACATCGGCCCATGCCCCGGTTTGCAAACGGCCACGGTCGGCATGGCCCAGGTAATCGGCCGGATACAGCGACAGCCGGTGCGAGGCCTCGGCCAGCGGCAGGCCGATGGACACCAGATTGCGCAAGGCCTGATCCATGGTCAGCGTGCTGCCCGCCAGCGTGCCGTCGGCCAGCCGCACCCCGCCCATGCATTTGTGCACGGTATGTGAGCCCAGCTTGTATTCACCATCCGGCATGCCGGCGGCAGCAGTGGAGTCGGTCACGCAGTACAGGCGCGGAATGGCGCGCAAGGCGGTGCGGATGGCACCGGGATGCACATGCAGCAAATCGGGTATCAGCTCGGCGTATTGCGCATGAGCCAGTGCCGCGCCCACCATGCCCGGTTCGCGGTGATGCAGGCCGGTCATGGCATTGAACAAATGGGTAAAACCGGCGGCACCTTGCTGCAAGGCCTGTACCCCGTCTTCGTAACTACCCAGGGTATGGCCGATTTGCACCCGGATACCGGCATCGCTCAAGGCACGGATAATGTCCATGTGGCCGGGAATTTCCGGCGCCAGTGTCAGCAGGGCGATGGGGGCCAGTTGACCCAGCTTTTCAATCTGCGACAACACGGCCTGGCAGGCGTCGTCCGGCTGTGCGCCCAGCTTGCCGGGGTTGATGTAGGGGCCTTCCAGATGCACGCCCAGCAGGCGGGCACTGCCGCTGGCACGCTGGCGGCAAGACGGCCCCAGTGCAGCCAGCACGCTTTCTATCTCATCCATCGGCGCGGTCATGGTGGTGGCCAGCATGGCAGTGGTGCCGTGGCGGGCATGCAGCCGCGCCACCGATTCGGCGGCCTGGCCGCCCTCCATGATGTCCACCCCGCCACCGCCATGTACGTGCAGGTCGATAAAGCCGGGCAGGATGTAGCGTGCCGCTGCCGTGCTGCCGGGCAGTGTGCCGTCCAAAGCGGCAATGCGGCCATCCGGCCCGATCTCCAGCCTGCCATCCCGCCAGCCATCGGCAGTCAGGATGCGGCCCTGCAGTACATGTGGTGTCGTCATCGTCTCAGTTCGGCTACAAAATCGTAGTAATCGTTACGGCAATAAGTGTCGGTCAACTCGATTGCCTGGTTATCGGCATTAAAACCAATACGGGTGATCAGCAACATGGCCTCGCCCTGACGGATACCGGCCAGCGCCGCGATTTCCACCGAGGCATTCACCGCGCGGATATGCTGTAGTGCTCGCACCACCGACTGCCCGACACTATCCAGGTAGGCATACAGCGAGTTGCCCACTTTATGCGGCTCAGACAAAACGGCCACTGGCAAAGTGGTCATCTCGATCGCCATCACCACGCCGTCTGCCAGCCGTTGCCGCTTGAGCCGTGCCACCTGCGAGGTGGGGGACAGCCCCAGCTTGATTACCTCGTCATTGCTGGGCGGATGAATGCCGCGCTCCAGCCACACCGAGGAAGGCTCGAAGCCGCGCTGGCGCAATTGCTCGGTAAACCCCACCAGCCGGGACAAGGGCTGTTCCAGTCTTGGCGTGATGAAAGTGCCGGAGCCATGGCGGCGGCGAATCAGCCCCTGCTCCAGCAACACATCCATCGCCTTGCGCGCCGTCACCCGCGAAATGCCCAGCTCTTCGGAGAAGGTGCGTTCAGAAGGCAGGGCTTCATCGGCCTGCCACCAGCCCGCATTGATGGCTTCGGCCAGTTTGCGGGCAAGCTGCAAGTACAGCGGCGTGGTGGACTCGCCTTCCGGCTTGAGCGCACTCCATCGGTTTTCCATAAGCGGTCTGCAACTGGTCTGGTTAATAACAGGCCAAATATCGCACTCCTGGCCCGGCAAGACCAGCAACTGTCATGGCAAAAAATTTAATACCACTTAAATACCACGTCAATACCAATTTTGGAGAATCAACCAGAAATCACACTATTTAAGCGGAGGTAACCCTTGCGGCAGCCGCATAATTTGCAGGCCGTCCAGTACCAATGGGATAGGATTTGGCGTAGCCATTTCAGATTAACTGGTATTGAAGTGGTTACTTTTAATGACTAAAACGTGAACAGCGTAGGGAAATGGTCATGCCCCCCTGGCAGGGCATGGTGGCCTGATGACTGCAGCCAGTCTGTCGCAAACGCCTTCCAGGCCAGACCATGCAGCGTGGCCAGAAAGCCACAGCCAGGCAGAACAATGCAACAGGGGCCGCAAGCGGCCCCTGGAAAACAGCACAATGCGGCGACTTACTTGCGCCAGCTGATCAGTACCACACCCGACAGAATGATCACCATGGCCAGGATTTCCTGCTGTCCGACATGCTCGCCCAGCAACAGCATGCCCAACAGAACGGCGATGATGGGGTTTACATAGGCATAGCTGGTGGCCGCCGCCGGAGATACCGTTTTCAGCAGATGCAGATAAGCACTGTAGGCCACCATGGAGCCAAAAACTGACAGATAGGCGATAGCCGCCCAACCCTGCCACGGCGGGATGGCAGCCAGATGCTCGCCAGTAATGGTGCTGCCCAGCAACAAGGCCAGACCGCCAAAAATCATCATCCAGGCACTACCCATCGGCCCCTTGGGCTGCACAATCACCCGACTCCAGGCCGACCCCAGCGCCCAGCCCGCCGAGGCAAACAACAGCCAGAACGCCCCCATGGGGCTGGCACGCAGATTGGAACCCAGGTTCAGCACCAAGATGCCCAGCATACCCAGTGCAATCCCCGCCCATTCGCGGCCACGCGCGCGCAAGCCAAAACAGAAACGGCCAAACAACACGGTGAACAGGGGAACGGTGGCCACCACCAGCGCGGCCACCCCGGAAGACACCTGCTTTTCCGCCAGCGTGACAAAGCCGTTGCCGATGGCTGGCATCAATACGCCCAGAATGGCTGCGCCACGCAGTTCCTGCCGACTGGGCAAGCGATGGCCGCGCAGCAACAGGAAGGCCAACATCACGCTGCCGGCAAACAGAAAGCGCAGACCGGCCATCATGAAAGGCGGCCAGGATTCGATACCAATGCGTATGAAGAAATAGGTTGAGCCCCAGATGACATACAGGGCAAAGAAGGCTGACAGTGTCAGCAAGGACAGCGAAGCGTGGCGGGAAGGCATGGCGGACTCGGAGATACTGGCCGCTTACCATGCCTTCCGCATGCAGAAAACTCAAGCCTTGCCAGGAAAAGATCTGTTCTGCATGCAGAACAATCGCGGCAGGGTTAGCGCGGCGTCAGCGGGTGGCCAGGCGCTGCAGGATGTTGGAGAACTCTTCCATATAAGTGTCGAAGCGGGTGGCCAGACGGTCCACATCGGTGGCAAAGCGGTTATACGCCACCACCGCCGGAATGGCGGCAAACAGGCCAATGGCGGTAGCCACCAGTGCTTCGGCAATACCCGGTGCCACGGTGGACAAAGTAGCCTGACCCACATTACCCAGCCCGATAAAGGCATGCATGATGCCCCACACCGTGCCGAACAGGCCGATGTAGGGGCTGACCGAACCAACGGTTGCCAGGAAGGAGGTATGACTGTCCAGCGCATCCAGCTCGCGCTGGGCGGCGGCACGCATGGCACGGCGCGAACCATCCATGATGTCGGACAGCTCGGCCCCACTGCGGCCACGCAGCTTGAGGAATTCGGCAAAACCGGATTGGAAAATACGCTCCATGCCCACGCTGTCGTTGCGGCGGTTGGCGTCTTCATACAGGCGGTTCAGGTCGGCGCCGCTCCAGAAATTGCGCTCGAACTCGTCGCTGTGGCGACGCGCAGCACGCAATACGGCAATCTTGTTGAAAATCAGCGCCCACGACAGCACCGACACCAAGGCCAGGCCTGCCATGACCAGCTGCACCACCAGGCTGGCATTCATCACCAGGCTGAATATGGAAATCTGCTGCACGATGTTTCCTTGTCTGAATTAAAACGGCCTAGCGCAATACGCGGCCAGTTGTGAAATCAATGATGGTGGAAGGTTTTCTGCGCTTGCCTATGCGCCCAGGCAAGGTCAGTACCGTCTGGCCAAAGGCTTTGCGGCATGCTGCTGCAGTCTTTAACGCACGCTGGCCCGCCCGGTTGGCAGAAGTGGACACCAGCGCACTACCCAAAGCACGGCACAGCGCGGCGGCCTCGCCATGGGCGGTAATGCGCACCGCAATCTGGTCATGGCGGCCACGCAGCGCTGGCGGCACCTTGCGCGCGGCTGGCAGCAAAAAGGTATAAGGACCGGGCCAGTAAGTGGCAAGTTCCGCCCATTGTGCGGCGGAAAGCGGCTGCACCAGATGACGGATCTGGCTGACATCGGCGGCGATGACAATCAGGCCCTTGTGATTCGGCCTTGCCTTGACCGCCAGCACTCGTCGGATCGCCCGCACATCCGTCGGCAGGCAACCCAGCCCGAAACAGGATTCAGTGGAATAGGCAATCACCCCACCCGCGCGCAAACGTGCGCGCGCCTGCATCAGCAAGCCTGCCTTGGGCAGACGATATGGCGAGGACAAGCAGGAAGACGGCATGCAGGTTGGCAAGGAGTTGAAGCGAAGCTGCCATTGTAGCGGCAGCGCCGCACCGGATGAAACCGCGATCTGCAGTCTGCTCACTCTTTCTGGTTAATATATTTGGCGTAGAGGTGCACCAGCGTGCCATCGCGCTGCATACTGCGTAGCTGATCATTCAATTGCTGTATCAGTGCGTCCGGCATGCCAGGATTGCACGCCAGATACAGCATGGGGGTGTTGAATGTCAGGATGGGATGCAACTGGGTGACTTTTTCTCTGGCCAGCAAGGCTGCACCAGGATATTTCCCGGTAGCCCAGAAGTCGATGCGCCCCGCCAGCAATTTCTTGATATTGAGTTGGTCGGTGCTGGCCAGATCCACATCGAAGCCGCGATCAATCAGGAACTGGGCGGTCGCGTCCCCGCTATACCCGCCTATCTTGAAACGTCTGGCTTCTTCCAGTGACTTGATGGCATGACGGCTATCATTTCTGCCATAAAGTACCCAGGGATTATCAACCAATGGCCCAACCCATTTGAACTGATGCTCGCGTGCATCGGTACGCGCGGTGGAATAAAGGCAGGTATTGCTTTCCAGTATGGTCAGATTGAGCGCACGAATCCATGGCAGCATTTCGATGGCATAGCTGATACCGGCTCGGCGAAACACTTCTTGCAAGACATCGGTGGACATCCCGCTGATGCGGCCCCCACTGCCCATCATATTGAAGGGGGGGTAGTCCTCGGTGAGAATGCGCAGCGGCGGGCTGGCGTGGACGGCAAGACTGGCAGTCAATAGTACGCTGGCAAGTAACAGACGGATGGACATGGCAGCGGCTCCCGGATGTCAGCGACATTTGCAGTCTAGTCAAGCCTGCGGGGGCCTGCCATATAGGTCGGTTTTTTGCTGCTTTGCTGATGTCGGCGGCACTGGCGGCAAGGAGCGCCAGGCACAACAGCGCGAGACTTGGGCCGGGCTGCGGAATTGGCGCAGCCAGTAGCTCACCCGGCAGCAGCAACGGCGGGCATGGCGCAACAACGCCTGGGCGCTGTGCGGCAAGTGTGGTGTTTGGGCAGGCGAGGCAAACATGGCGGACTCCTGCTGGACGATGACTGACAAGCAGAATGTAGTGTCCTGCCGGTCAAAATCGCATAGAGATAGCCACGCAACACATCAAAAACCGATAAAGAAAACGGCACCGCCAGGGTGCCGTTGCATGCCGTTGCGCCATAAGCGCTTACTTGGGGCGGTTGATCGCCTTGCTGCCGATATCGCGGCGCAGCTGGCTACCATCAAAATGGATGGCATCGGCCACCGCATAGGCTTTTTGCTGGGCCATTTTCACGCTGTCGCCCAGGCCTACCGCACACAGCACGCGGCCACCATGGCTCACCACCTGCTTGCTGTCGTTGAAGGTGGTACCGGCATGGAACACCATGCTGTCTGCGGTTTCTGCCGGCAGGCCGGTGATGACGTCGCCCTTGCGCGGCGCATCCGGGTAACCGGCGGCAGCCAGCACCACACCCAGCGCCACACGGCGGTCCCATTCGGCTTCCACCTGATCCAGCTTGCCGTTGACACCGGCTTCCAGCAGCACGGTGAAGTCGGACTTCAAGCGCGCCATGATGGGCTGGGTTTCCGGGTCGCCAAAGCGGCAGTTGAATTCGATGGTGAACGGGTTGCCGTCGTGGTCGATCATCAGACCGGCGTACAGGAAGCCGGTGTAGCTGTGGCCGTCCTTTTTCATGCCTTGCACCGTGGGCAGGATGATTTCGCGCATCACGCGGTTATGCACCTGCGGGGTAACCACCGGTGCCGGGCTGTAAGCACCCATGCCGCCGGTATTGGGGCCCAGGTCGTTGTCCAGCAGACGTTTATGATCCTGGCTGGTGGCCATCGGCAACACGTGGTCGCCATCCACCATCACGATGAAGCTGGCTTCTTCGCCTTGCAGGAAGTCTTCGATTACCACGCGCGCACCAGCGCTGCCCATCTTGTTGCCCACCAGCATGTCGTCGATGGCGGCATGGGCTTCGTCCAACGTCAGTGCCACTACCACGCCCTTGCCCGCCGCCAGGCCATCGGCCTTGATCACGATGGGCGCGCCCTTGCCAGCCACATAGGCATGGGCCTCGGCTGCATCGGTAAAGGTCTGGTAACCGGCAGTGGGAATACCATGGCGCTGCATGAAGGCCTTGGCAAAGTCCTTGGAGCTTTCCAGTTGGGCACAGAACTGGGTGGGGCCGAAAATTTTCAGGCCAGCCGCACGGAAGGCATCCACCACACCGGCAGCCAACGGCGCTTCCGGGCCGACCACAGTGAGCTGGATGTCTTCACGACGGGCAAATTCCACCAGGGCGTCATTGCCGTTCAGCTCGACATTGGTGAGATTGGGGTCCAAGGCGGTGCCGGCATTGCCCGGGGCCACAAATACCTTGGAGACGCGATTGGACTTGGCAATACGCCACGCCAGTGCGTGTTCGCGGCCACCGGAACCGATTACCAACACTTTCATCTTGCGAGATCCTTCATCGTTAGCGGCAGCGCCTTGGCTGCCGACTTCAAGCCGCAAGCCCGGTCGGGCTGCGCTCAGAATTGTACATTTAGCGTGGCGGGAAACGGATAAATCCCGCTACCTGCATCGGGAAGCAATTGCGCGTGCTGGCTGATTTTCTTGCCGTCGATCAGCCCCTGCCATTGCACATCCAGCGGGTAGAAGCGGCCATTGGCGGCACCAACTTGTGGCAGCCAGCGCCAGCGTACCTGCAGATCAGTCACCGCCGGACAGCCATCCCCACCACCGTCACCGCACACACCTTTGTTGTCGGCCTGTTCGGTCAGATGCCCCATGCTGCGAATATCTGTGGCCGTGGCATGGAAAAACTCCACCGTACTGGCGGTGTAGCCTTGCTGCAGATAGCCACTTTGCATCACCCAGCCCCATTCATGCGGGCCAAGCTGTACCACGCGTGCGCTGGCCGCCATGCCGTTGGTGCCCATTTCCAGCTGCTTCTCCGTCTGCAGCACGTACTGGCCGTTCTGCAACACAAACAGCAGCAGGCGGCTGATACCGGAAGCGGCAAAGCTGTCCATACCCTCGCCGGCAGAATCCGCCGTATCTGCCACAAAGGTGGTCAGTAGCAGCTGACGGCCCTGGCCGTCCTGCGCCAGTTGCAGCGGCCCGAAGCTACCAACAAACGGACCCGCACTATTACTGGCCTTGGCATCCAGCTTCCACTGCCCGGGCTTGGTGGCGGTTTGCATGTTCTGCGCACTGCGGTATACCGCCACGGCCTGCTCGGCCAGCGGCTTGAGATCTGGCGCACGGGCGGCGGGCAACACGGCAGCAGGCGGCGTTGACGGCTGTTCCAGCCAGTACACCCCGGCGGCCAGGCCGAGTATCAGCACAATCAGCAGCATGGTCCTGTTGGTCTTGGTCACGGCTTCTCCGGCGGACGGCAAAGCAACATGATACAGGCCTCCCCAACGCAAACTGCGCGGGGAGGCTGCTCGCGCTTAGTGGCGGAAATGACGCACGCCGGTCAGCACCATGGCAATGCCATGCTCGTCGGCTGCGGCAAACACTTCTTCGTCACGCATGGAGCCACCCGGCTGGATGATGGCCTTGATGCCCTGCTCGGCAATCACGTCGATACCGTCGCGGAAGGGGAAGAAGGCATCACTGGAGGCCACGGCACCTTGCAGGCTCAAACCGGCATCCTGCGCCTTGCGGGCGGCGATGCGGGTGGAGTCCACGCGGCTCATCTGACCAGCGCCGATACCGGCGGTCTGGCCGTTATTGCAGAACACGATGGCATTGGATTTGACAAACTTGGCCACGCGCCAGGCGAACAGCAGATCGGACATTTCCTGCGGGGTGGGTTGACGCTTGGTCACCACGCACAGTTCGTCCAGCGCCACATTGCGGATGTCCGGGGTTTGTACCAGTACACCACCACCCACGCGTTTCAGTTCATAGCGGTTGGCACCGGTTTCCAGCGGAATTTCCAGCACACGTACGTTTTTCTTGGCGGCGATGATGGCCTTGGCTTCTTCGGTGAAGGACGGGGCGATCAGCACTTCCAGGAACTGGCCGGTCACGGCTTCCACGGTTTCAGCATCTACCGGGCGGTTGAAGGCAATGATGCCGCCAAAGGCGCTGGTGGTGTCGGTGGCAAAAGCCAGCTTGTAGGCGCTCAGGGTGTCACCGGCCACGGCCACGCCGCAGGGGTTGGCGTGCTTGACGATGACACAGGCGGTCTGGTCGAAGGTTTTGACTGCTTCCCAGGCTGCATCAGCGTCAGCGATGTTGTTGTAGGACAATTCCTTGCCCTGCAGCTGACGGTAGCCGGAGATGGTGCCGGCTGCCGGGTCCAGATCGCGGTAGAAGGCAGCGGATTGATGCGGGTTTTCGCCGTAGCGCATGTCCTGCACCTTGACGAACTGGGCATTCAGGCGGTTGGGGAAAGCCACGCGTTCGGGCTTGCCGCTCACCACGCCATCGGCCAGGCTGGTCAGGTAGTTGGAGATGGCACCATCGTAAGCAGCAGTGTGGGTGAAGGCTTTTTTGGCCAGTTCGAAGCGGGTGGTCTTGGCCAGCTTGCCGTCATTGGCCTTCAGTTCGGCGGACAGTGCAGCGTAGTCGGCAGCGTCGGTGACGATGGCAACGTGGGCCCAGTTCTTGGCGGCGGAGCGCACCATGGTGGGGCCGCCGATGTCGATGTTCTCGATGGCGTCTTCCAGCACACAGTCCGGGTTGGCGATGGTGGCTTCAAACGGGTAGAGGTTCACGCACACCAGGTCGATGTTGCCGATATCGTATTCGGCCATCTTGGCCACGTGTTCCGGCAGGTCGCGACGACCCAGAATGCCGCCATGCACCTTGGGGTGCAGGGTTTTCACACGGCCATCCAGCATTTCCGGGAAGCCGGTGTAATCGGACACTTCGGTCACCGGCACACCGTTGTCAGCCAGCAATTTGGCAGTACCGCCAGTCGACAGGATGTGCACGCCCAGTGCGGCCAGTTGCTGTGCAAATTCCAGAACACCGGTCTTGTCGGATACGCTGATCAGCGCGCGTTCGATTTTGGTCATGTTTCTCTACCACCTTGGCTAATGAATGAAAAAGCTGTTTTAACTGTGGCCCGATGCCCGCATCAGGCCGTATCCGGCTTGCCCTGCCTTGCCGGCAGGCACAAAAAAACCGGCCATCCTGTGTGGGGTATGGCCGGTTTATCTTCATATCAAATCATACGACTTCATTTTTTTACGCAGCGTGTTGCGATTGAGCCCGAGCAGCTCCGCCGCCCGGGTCTGGTTACCCTGGGTATGGGTAAGCACTACCTCGATCAGGGGTTTTTCCACACAGGCCAGCACCATATCGTAGATGGAGGCGGGAATTTCGCCGTCCAGATCACGGAAATATTGTTCCATCGCCAGCCGGACCGACTGCGAAATATGTTCGTTGTTTTGCATGTTTATTGTTCTGTCTTCAACATATGGTGTGAACGCTGCGTACTGCACTGTAGCCCGCCCGCTGGCGGTCTGCCCCTGCCTGTCAGTCAGACCGGAACGGCCTCTTCTGCCAGGATTGAAGCGTATTCCAGTCGTTCTGACTGCCCGGCAAGCTGATCGAAATAAGCGGCAACTGCCAGCCGTTGCCCGGCGGTTTCTTCCAGCTGGTACATCGCCTGGCGGAATTCATTGGAACCCCTCAGCCCCCTGGTGTACCAGGCAATATGCTTGCGGGCGATACGACAGCCGGAATACTCACCGTAAAACCCGTACAAATCATCCAGATGCTCCAGCATGATCTGGCGGATTTCCGTCACCCGGGGTGGCGGCAAACACTCTCCCGTGTCCAGATAGTGCTGCATCTCGCGAAAAATCCACGGCCGCCCCTGCGCCGCCCGGCCTATCATCACCGCATCGGCTCCGGTGTACTGCAATACCTGCTGCGCCTTTTGCGGGGTGTCGATGTCACCATTGGCAATCAGCGGAATACCAATGCTGGCCTTGACCGCGCGGATGGTGTCGTACTCGGCATCCCCCCGATACATGTCTTCGCGGGTACGGCCATGCAGCGCCAGCGCCGCGATGCCGCAATCCTCGGCCAGCCGTGCAATGCGCAAGGCATTGCGGTGTTCCGGGCTCCAGCCAGTACGGGTTTTCAGCGTCACCGGTACATCCACCGCCTTGACTACCGCTTCCAGAATGCGACCCACCAGCGCTTCGTCACGCAACAAGGCCGAACCGGCTGCCACATTGCATACTTTCTTGGCCGGACAACCCATATTGATGTCGATGATCTGCGCGCCCTGCTCCACATTGATACGTGCTGCTTCCGCCATCTGCTGCGGGTCCGAACCGGCAATCTGCACCGAAATCGGCTCCACTTCGCCGGCATGGTCGGCCCGACGCAAGGTCTTGGCTGTGGCCCACAAGGACTTGTTGGACGTGATCATTTCCGACACTGCCATGGCTGCACCCATTTTCTTGCACAGCATGCGAAACGGCCTATCCGTCACGCCGGCCATGGGGGCGACGATCAGCCGGTTTTTCAGGGTGTAAGGGCCTATGCGCATCGGAGTTTTCTGCGGTCAAACAAGCAAAAGGGCGGCCATTGTACTGCTTTTTTTTTAGGCGGTAAAAAATTTTTGCTTATTTTTTGAGCAAGGTCGATAGCCAGAAGAAATGGTACTGGCGGGTACTGCTGAAGGGGTGGGGGTTGGAAGTCAGCCGATAAGCCGGGTTCTGTCGTTGGACAGTCATTCCTCTAGTACTGCCGTTACCGACAGTCTCAAGCAACCTACCCGGGGACAACGCGAGCCACGTTAACGCCCCCCTATTTGGTCTTGCTCCTGATGGGGTTTAGCCTGCCGTCCGTGTTGCCACGTTCGCGGTGCGCTCTTACCGCACCTTTTCACCCTTACCTGTGCTGACAAGTCAGCCATCGGCGGTTCAGCTCTCTGTTCCACTTTCCGTCGCCTCACGGCGCCCGGCCGTTAGCCGGCATCATGCTCTGCGGAGCCCGGACTTTCCTCCCCGCCCCTGCTTGCGCAGCAGCGCGGCGACTGTCTGTCTGACTTCCAACCTGCGATTTTACCTGAAGCAGATCAAAGTTGTGGCACTTTTTACAAGTGACCAGATAGTATTCATTTATACTGAACCGCTATTTCTGTGGAATATATTTATCAATGGAGAGAAATCAGGCCAGGCTGTCGCGCTTGCAGCTGCTTGGCACCCTGCTCATCATTTTTCTGCTGGCAATCACGCTGGCGGCCTATTTCCTGCTGACCAGCTGGGAAGACTTCCACGCGCGCCAGCAGCAAGTGGAAAGCGATGCCTATCGGCACGCGCAGGAATATCTCCAATCCTCTGGCGACCATACCGCACAAACTCTGCTGGCCTTGCGCGCGCATGCCACCGACACCCTCAAGCAGCAGCTCAAGGATCAGGTAGATCAGGCCTATCATGTGGCTGATGGTATCTGGCAGCAGGAACACGCACGCCTGCCACCGGCACGGGTAAAGGCATTGATCATCGAAGCACTGCGGCCGCTGAGCTTTTTTGACGGGCGCGGCTACTTCTTTATCGACACCATGGGTGGCCGCTGCGTCTTGCTGCCCACCGCACCTCAGCTGGAAGGCAGCTCGCTGCTGGAAAACAGGGATGATCAAGGCCGCTACATCATGAAGACGCTGATTACTGCGGTCAGCACACCCGAGCAAGAAGGTTATGCCAGCTACCGTTGGTACTTGCCTGGCAGCCGGATGATGGCCGACAAAGTTGCCTATTCACGACAGTTTGCACCTTATGGCTGGCTGATTGGCAGCGGCGAATACATTGCCAATGTAGAGGCATCACTGCAGCAGCGTGCACTTGCCCTGCTTGCCAGCATGCAACTGGACAAGGATAACGATGACCTGATGGTCATCGACAATCAGGGCGTGCTGCAGCTGTTCCCGGCCAATCCATCCCTGCAGGGCCGCCACTACCTGGCGCTGGCACCGGCACTGCGCAAGCGGGTGCTGGAGGCCATCCAACTGGGGCGGCAAGGTGGCTTTATGGAATACAGCATTCCTGCGGGCAAAAACGGTGCACCAGTCAGCCACCTGGCCTATGCCCGCCGACTACCCGGCTGGGACTGGACCCTGGTCAACGCCATGCACATCCAGTCCATCCGCGACAGCAGCATACAAGCGAGTACCGCGCTGGAAGGACAATTGCTGGGCCGTATCAAGGCCACATTGCTGATGAGCTTGCTGGCCATGGCCAGTGCCGGTTTACTGTCCTGGTGGTTTGTGCGCTGGATGAACGCACTGCTGGCCCGCTACCAGCTTGACCTGCGCCGCAGCCATGTCGAGCTGGAATCCAGCACGCGCGAACTGAAGCTCAGCCATTTCATGATTGACCATGCGACAGATCTGGTCGCCCTGCAAACCGCAGACGGCGTGCTGGTTTACGCCAACCGCGCTGCCCAGGATTGCATGGGGCAGGACGAGACGTTGCGCAGCCAATTGTCGCAGCAACTGTTTTCACACGCAGGCCAGGCACTGCCACATACATTTGAAACCCGGCTGCAATGTCGGCAGGGACATCTGCATCTGGAAGTCACCCTGACCGGGCTGGACTACCAGGGCGTGCGTTATCTGTGCGCCACAGCACGTGACATCAGCCAGCGTCATCATGCCGCCCGCCAGCAACGCCTGGCGGCCAAGGTGTTCGAATCCAGCAATGAAGCCATTCTGATTACCAACGCCGATAACCGCATTCTGGCGGTCAACCAGGCCTTTACCCAGATCACCGGCTACACCGAGCAGGATGTGCTGGGGCAGTCGCCCGCAATGCTGGCATCCGGCCAGCACGATGCCGATTTCTACCGGCGCATGTGGGCTAGCCTGAAAGAACGCGGCCAATGGTCTGGCGAAATCTGGAACCGCCGCAAGAATGGTGAGGCCTTCCCCGAGTGGCTGAATATCAGCGTGCTGACCGATGAGCACGGACAGATCACCCACCATGTTGCCTTCTTTACCGATATTTCCGAGCGCAAGGAACACGAAGCCCGTATCCAGCATCTGGCCGAATACGATGCCCTCACCGATCTGCCAAACCGCATTCTGGTCAACGACCGCCTGCAGCAGGCCATTCGTCTGGCGGAACGCCAGTCCGGGCAGCTGGCGGTGCTGTTTGTCGATCTGGATCACTTCAAAAACATCAACGATACCCTGGGACACAACACCGGTGATGAGTTGCTCAAGCAGGTGGCTGGCCGGCTGTGCGGCGCGGTGCGGGAGCTGGACACCGTAGGCCGCACCGGTGGCGACGAGTTTGTGCTGATCCTTCCCTCCATCGCCCAGCCCGATGAGGCCGCACAGGTTGCCGAACGTATCCTGCGCGCCATGCAGCTGCCATTTGATATGGATGGCACTTCGCTGGTCGTCAGCTGCAGCATCGGCATCAGCCTGTTGCCGGATGATGGCCAGGACATCCAGGCCCTGCTGATGAATGCCGATCTGGCCATGTACCACGCCAAAGCCCATGGCCGGAATACCTTCCGCTTCTACGCCCGTGAAATGAACACCCAGGTGGCCGATCGGCTGCAACTGGAAAACCGGCTGCGCCATGCACTGGAGCAGGAGGAACTGTTCCTGTTGTTCCAGCCGCAATACGACATCAACAGCAATGCCCTGATCGGTTGTGAAGTACTGCTGCGCTGGCAGGACCCGCAGGAAGGCCTGATCATGCCATCCCGCTTTATTCCGATTGCCGAAGACAGCGGTTTGATCGTTCCACTGGGACGCTGGGTGCTGCGCGAAGCCTGCATGCAGATGGCCCGCTGGCGTCAGCAAGGCCTGCAGTTGCCCAAGATTGCCGTGAATGTCTCGGCACGCCAGCTGGCACGGATGGATTTCATCGATGATGTCCGTGCTGCCTTGCAGGAAAGCGGCCTACCCGGCCATTGCCTGGAAATCGAAGTCACCGAAAGCACGCTGATGGAAGATGCCGACCTGGCAGCCCGCCAGTTGGCCATCATCAAGGCGATGGGGGTGAGGTTGTCAGTAGACGACTTTGGTACCGGCTATTCCAGCCTGGCCTATCTCAAGCGTTTTGCCCCGGACACCATCAAGATCGACCGCTCCTTTGTCTGCGAGCTGCCCGGTGACAGCGAGGATGCCGCCATTGTTTCCGCCATCATTCATCTGGCCCGTGCGCTGGGAATGAGCACCCTGGCCGAAGGCGTGGAAACCGAGGCGCAGCATCACTATTTGCGCGAACTCGGTTGCGGTGGCATTCAAGGTTATCTGCTGGGCAGACCACAGACTGCGGACAGCCTGGCTTCCCAGCTAGACGAAGCCATCCTGTGACACCTCGCGGGCCGACGCCACGCGTTCGGCCTGCCCTGGACGTGGAATCAACAAGGAACAAGCGCCAGCCAGCACCACGATGCCAAGGCCAAGCAACATGCCATCAGACGGGCTGCCTCGCAGCGACTGCACCGCTGGCAACAAGGCAAAATGAGGCCGGCACCCAGATTGAAAGCGCCTGCATTAAGGCCCGGCAACAGCCCAGGGCTGCCTGCTGGTGACAGCACAACACCCAGTCCATTAAGCATGATGTTGGCAGTACCGGCATAAGCCACACCGGCCAGCACCGTGGCGGCCATCATCCACCCCAGGCTGGACAAGCCCTGTGTCAGCATCAGCACAATCGCCAGCAGGCTGCCTGCCAACCCCAGCCGCAACACCCGGCCATATCCCCAGCGTGGGGCCAGTTGACCAGCCAGCGGCCCCACCAGCCATCCCACCAGGGCATAAGGCGTAAGCAATAACCAGGCTGCCTGCTCTGCTGACAGGCCAAAGCCGCCAACAGCCTGCTGGGCATGCGTCATCACCAGCCCGTTGATGATGGCGAACACCCCCGTCATCGTCAGTACCGTAGTCAGCAGCAAGGGCCAGATGCAGCGCTGCCGCAGCAGGGACAAGGCAAGCAACGGCTGACTGCTACGCTGTTCGGTATACAGAAACAGGCCCAGCCCCGGCATCCCCGCCAGGGCCATGCCTGCGCTGAGCAACCCGTCGTTATCACGGCCAGCGGCCAGCAGATGTAGTGCCCACAACAGGCTGCCCAATGACAACACCAGCCAGCCAACACCGGGCCAATCCATACGCGCCTGCGCAGACGGCCTGGACTCCGGGGCGAGCCAGGCAACCAGCGCACAAGCCAGTGCAGCAAACAGTGCAATGCACCAGAACACCGCCCGGAAGCCAAAGGCAGTTGCCAGCCAGCCACCGGCAATTGCGTCGATACCCGCAATGCCGCCGTTGACGGCGGTGATAACCCCCATCAGCAGGCCATAACGCTGTGGATCGTCCACCTCGTGGTACAGCATCAGCAGACAAACCGGCACCACCGGCCCGGACACCCCCTGTATCAAGCGGGCCAGTTGCAGCACGGCAACCGATGGTGCCAGCGCAGCCAGCACACTGCCCGCCAGCATAACCAGCAACATGCCCAGCAACACCCGCTTGCGCCCCACCATATCGCCCAGACGAGGCAGAAACAGTGAAAACAGGGCCGCTGCGGTAAAGAATGCTGTTTGCGACATCCCCACCGCCGCATCGCTGGCCTGCAGCTCCCCAGCCATCGTCACCAGTACCGGACTGAGCATGCTGGCATTGAGCTGAAAGGCAATGCAGGCGGCCAGCAGTGCCGTCATCAGGCTGGCAAGACCGGGCTGACTGGCACGACTCATGTCCGTCCCTCCCCGATCACGCGCAAAGCGTCTTCAATCATCTGCCAGAAATAGTGCTGATCCAGTTGCACCGCCACCTGGGTATGGCAATCCTCGGCGGGTGGCTGACGGAAATCGGCCACCGTCATGCCCAGCGTCAGGGTGCCGTGCAGCTCCACATCCAGCGGTACTTTGCGTACCGTCATCACCTGCGGATCGATCACATAAGCCACCGCACAGGGGTCGTGTACCGGTGGGCTGGCAAAGCCCTGTTCACGGCGGTAGGTGTCGCCAAAGAACCGCAGCAGTTCCTGCACGAAGCGGGCCGGGCGGGTTGCCAGGGCGGCAATGCGCGCCTGTACTTCAGGGGTGGCCAGCGCCTGATGGGTGAGATCCAGTCCCACCATGGTGAGTGGCCAGGGGGTATTGAATACGATATGGGCAGCTTCCGGGTCGATCTTGATATTGAACTCGGCGACCGCACTCCAGTTGCCGGTGTGATAGCCCCCACCCATCAGCACCACTTCGCGCACCCGGCTGGCAATGCGCGGCTCCTTGCGCACGGCCAGGGCAATATTGGTGAGGGCACCGGTTGGCACCAGGGTGATCTCGCCCGGCGGATGGGCCATGATCAGTTCGATGATCAGGTCCACCGCATGCCGGGGGTCGGCCTGGCGAGTGGGAGGCGGTAGCACCGGCCCATCCATGCCGCTGTCGCCATGAATGGAAGGTGCCACTTCGATTTCCCGCACCAGCGGGCGCGCGCAGCCAGCGGCAATCGGCACATCCATGCCGGCAAGTTCGGCCACGGCCAGCGCATTGCGGGTCACCTTTTCCAGGGTCTGATTGCCGGCAACCGTCGTCACCGCCAACAGTTCGATTACCGGGCTGCCATGCGCCAGCAGCATGGCGATGGCATCATCGTGACCCGGATCGCAATCGAGAATTATTTTTCTGCGCATGGTACATCCCCTGCATTCTGGGAGGGAAACAGCCGGGAGCGACGCCCCCGTGCCATTAAAGGACTTCAGCCATTGATATCGGCAGATGCACTGTCCGTTGCCAGCCAGTACTCCACCAGCCGGACCCAAAAACTGGCGGCCAGTGGCAGAGCCTCGTCGTTGAAGTCGTAGCCAGGGTTATGCACCATGCAGCTGCCTTCACCATCGCCATTACCAACAATGAAGTAACAGCCCGGCACCTGCTCCAGCCAATAGGCAAAATCCTCGCTGCCGGTGAGCGGGGGAAGGTCTTCCAGCACATTGCTCGCGCCCAGGCACTCGCGCGCCAACAGGCTGGCTTGATGGGTGATGATGTCGTCGTTGATCAGCACCGGATAGCCATGTTCGAAAATGATTTCTGCGTGCGCACCATAGGCAGCTGCATGCTGCTCGGCCAGTTGGCGAATGCGCAGATGCAGCAGTTCGCGGATATCGGCTTTCAATGCGCGTACCGTCAGGCGCAATTCGGCACTGGCGGGAATCACATTGGCTGCATCACCGGCTAGCAAGGCACCGACTGTCACCACTGCGGTATCCAGTGGTGACACATTGCGCGACACGATGGTTTGCAGTGCCATCACGAGTGCTGCCGCCACCACAACCGGGTCGATGGCACTCTGCGGCATGGCACCATGGCCGCCGGTGCCATGCAAGTGAATGGTGATGGTATCGGTGGATGCCATGAAAGCCCCGGCACGAAAACCCAGTTTGCCCAAGGGGATGCCCGGCATATTGTGCAGGGCAAAAATGGCATCGCAGGGAAAGCGCTGGAACAAGCCTTCATCCAGCATGCGTTTGGCACCGGAGCCACCATGTCCTTCTTCGGCAGGCTGGAAAAACAGGTGCAAGGTACCGGCAAAGCGCCGGCTGCGCGCCAGTTCACAGGCAGCCGCCAGCAAGATGGCGGTGTGGCCATCATGACCACAGGCATGCATCTTGCCGTCGATCTGGCTGATCCAGGGGCGAGTACCGCTTTCCTGGATGGGCAGGGCATCCATGTCGGCGCGCAAACCGATGCTTGGCCCCTTGCCACACTGCAGGGTGGCCACCACCCCGGTACCACCGATGCCGGTGCAAACCTGATAGCCCCAGGCTTGCAGTTTTTCCTGGATCAGCCGACTGGTATTGAACTCCTCGAAACCGAGTTCGGGATGTGCATGCAACTGGCGACGCAAGGCGATCATTTCGTCGGCGATGTTCTGGATGCCTGGCAGGATGGCGCTGAACATGATGGGGGTCTCCGCAAGTGCTGGTGCAAAAGTGCAGAGACTGAAAGAAAACCGGGCTAGTGCGATACCGGAACAAAGAGCAGTTTCACCAGCAAGCCAGCAGGGGCAGCGCTGGGCTGCCGTGAATTCTGCGGCAATACGGGCGCAAGGAATCAATCAAAACGCAGGGTGTAGCGAGACTCCACCGATGTATTGGTACCCGCGCGCAACACCATGGACCATCCCTTGCTCAACTGGTACGCCAGCTTGACGGCCTGATCGGCACTGGTCACACCGTATTCGTAACCAAGATACAGTTCACGGGTGAGCTGCCGCCCTACCGTGACCACCTGCTCAGCCGGGCTCACGGTACCATTTGCCAGGGTTCTTTCCTTGCGGCTGGCCATGCCCAGTTCATCGAACAGGCCGACGTGGTCGTTAATCGAGCCGGCCAACATCATGCCGGCAGATGCGGCAAGCGCGGAGTCATCCCGGTCACCACTGGCCGCATGGCCGAGCACCAGCCAGGCCAGTTTGTCCTTTTCCGACATCGATTCATCCGCCACCAGGCGGATGCGCGGTGCAGATACACTGCCAGACACCTCCACCCCGGCCCCGACAGGCGACAGGTGGCGCTTGGCCACGACATTGAGTGCCGGATTATCTAGCGGCCCTACAAAACTGATGATGCCCTGCTCAATATCCAGATCCTGGCCATAAGCCTTGTAGCGGCCTTTCACTACCCTGACCTGACCACGTGCACCCGGCGGTAGGCCGGGATTGGCCGTTACCTTGACCACCCCGGTCAACTCCACATCCAGACCCTGGCCGACAAAGCGGAAGCGGTCTCCCAGATCCAGATCCAGCGCCACGGTCAACGGTAGGCTGGCAAAAGCTGACGGCTCGGCCGCGCTACGGCCCTTGACCACCACATCGTCGCTCAGCGTGGGCGCTCCGCCCTTGGGCAGGTCTATTCGCCCCTGATCCGCCCGAATACGGCCAGTCAGGGCAATCTTGTGCTCCACCATGCTCAGTTCGGCGTTGCCGGAAACCACCAGCTTGCGGCTGGGCTTGTCAAAGACGCTGAACTTGTTGAGCACCACCCTGACCACCGCATCCGGCCCGGCGTCCTTCAAATCCAGACTGCCGCTGGCCACCACATCTCCCTGTCCACTGGCAAAGCGCAAGCGGTCCAGCACCAGGCTGCGGCCATTCAGGTGTGCCTGCAGCACGCCATCTCCCAGGCGGATGCCGGTTCGGTGATCGGACAATAGCAACTGGCTGCCCTGGATATTGCCTTGTCCTTGCAATTGACCTAACGGGCCAGTCAACGCCAGATTGGCAGACAATTGGCCACCCAGCTCCAGTGCCGGGGAAGACAGCTGCGCCAGTGCTGCCAGTGATGGCAAGGACACCGTAGCGGTGGCGGCAAGCGGCGTCCGGGCGTCGATATGGCCACCATTCCACGGCAGGCTGCCTTTGCCGGTCAGCTGGGCATACTGGCTGTCGATGGTGGTATCGAACCGCAGGCTGCCGCCATCAAACCGCATATTGACTTGCGCCGATCTCAAGCCTAGCGGCGCAGGCCGCCCTGCCTCAGCAGGCAGACGGATATCACCGGCCACCCGCTTTAGCCAAAGCTGCCCTTGTGGCTGCTTGCCATTGAGATTCAAAGCCCAGGCACTATCCAGCACCAGATTCTGTTCCACCTGCAATGGCAACAGCGGGGCCAGGTCGGCCAGGTGCAGCCCTTCGGCATGTCCACGGGTAGACAGAACCCCGTTGCTGCTATCCAGCTCGGCCAGCGACACGCTCCCGCCCAGCACATTCAGACGTGCAGCACCCAGGCGTATTCGGGCGGCACCCGCCTCCAGCGCCAGCGGCGATTGCAGGCTGAGTCCAGGCTTGCCAGATAGCTCCAGCCGCTCCAGCACACCCTGCCATTGCCCGCTGTTAACGGGTAAACCACCACTGGCAGCCAGTTGCAGTTGATAGGCCTGTCCGGCCAGACGCAAGCGGCCATCCAGCTGAACATGGTGGCGCGTACGCGTGCCATTGCCTTGAGCTCGCAACTGCTCAGCACTGAAGCTGCCGGCCTGCAGCTTGTCTGCAACCAGTTGCAATCGGAAGGGGCTGCCAGGGTCAGCCTTGATGTCACCATCCAGACTCAGACTCTGTACAGACAAGTCACCAGGCAGATGCAGCCGCTCAGCGCGCAGACTTGTGCTGAGCAATGGCGCTTTGGGCGTGCCTGCCAGTTCGGCCTGCCCCTTGACGGTGCCGGAAAAACCACGCCCCAGCAGGGAGAGATTGGGGGCATCAATCAGCAGTTTGAGCTTGTCTCCAACCGCACCATACGCACCACTGGCTTGCAGGCGGTTGTTGGCCAGCGTGAGATCGGCCAGTAACTGGCGCAAGCGCTGGCCCTGCCAATCCGCCGTCAGTTGGCCGCCCAGCGGAGCACCGGACAAGCGGCTGGGGGCAAACTGCACAGCCACCTTGCCGGCTAATGGCTGGGTCAACTGACCGCTGGCCTTGATGGCCGCATTCAACTCACCCGCAGGCAGGCCGGTTTGCAGCCGGGATGGATCAGCCTTCAGCAGCTTGCCTTCCAGCTGGTATAGCTGTTTTCCTTCCAGCCCCAGTTTGCCGGACACGTTCATTTTGCCTGCACCGGCGGTCAGATCCAGCTGGCGCAACAGCAATGTCCGGCCCGCAGCATCCTGTTCGAAACCCAGCGCGGTTTCCAGCTGCAGGGCCTTGCCGTACAGGCTGGCCCGGATATCTGGCCCCACCAAAGGGCCGGCGATGCGTGCAGTTCCCCTGATGATGTCGTCAGGGGCTGCCGCATGCAGCGATTTAAGGCTGATATTGTGAATGAGCGCCACGATGTCGAGTGAGCGCGGCTCCACCTTGCCCGTCAGATTGAGCTGACCAGCACCCAGCTGGGCCATCAGCTTGTCCAGATACAACACCTTGTCATCTGCACGGAACTCCCCCACGAGCAGCGACAAGGGAAGCTGGCTGGCAGATACCGGACCCGGCTGGCTGTTGAGCAGGGACAAGCCACCCTTGATGCGCACACCGCCATCCGGCTCCGCATGCACGGCAAAGCCCAGCCGCGCCTTGGGCCAGGCCGGGAAAACAGACTGGGGATTGATGCCGCCCACCCTGACATCCAGTCGCCCGAACCGGTTGTAAGGGTTAAAGGCAAAGGGCCGTAAGGTACCGTGGGCTTCGGCCAGCATGCCCTTGCCGCTACCTGTCGCATCCAGCTGCAACGCCAGCAGGTTACCTGCCAGCTTCAGATCGGCCTGTACGGGAATCTGCTCCAGCTCTCCCTGGGCCTTAAGCTGGCCATGCGTGGCAAACGGTGTGGTATCGGCAATGTTCAGCCCGGCGCTGGCACTGCCCCACGGGGTTTGCAGGCGTTTTAGCTGTAACTGATGCTGTTGATGCTGATAGGCATAGCTGGCCTGCAAACCATAAAACCGGACATCGGCAGGCAGCAGGGTCAGGCTGGCCAGTTGCAACTGCTCCACCCGGATGTCCAGCGGCAGGGAGAGTGAGGCCGGCGCACCTGCCGGTGGCGTGGCCGGGGCGGGACGACTGCTCAGCCGTACATGGCCGATATCAAGCAGCTGCACCTGCAGACGGCCCTGCCACAGGTCTGCGGGCTGCCATTGCAATTGCAAGCGGTCGATATCGACATCTTGGTAGCGTGAACGCCAGCGGATGTCATGCAAGGTAAAACCGGACCACAAGCTTCCCTCACTGCGGGCAATGCTCAACTGTTGATTGCTCAATGCCGGTAACTGCTGACACAGCCAGGCAAAACCCTGGGCATTGCCAGTCAGCCATGTGAGCGCGGCCAGCAGCATGCTCAGCAGTAGCAAGCACAGGCCAAGCTTCCAACGGCGACGGGGCCGTCGGGGCGGCTGCGGCGCTTCCGGCGGCAGCGCCGGATCTGGCAATGCTTGCCCCGGCATCAGAACGCCAGCCCCAGGCTCATGTTCCAGCGCAGCTTGCCGTCTTTTTCCGCCTTGGCAATATCCATGGACAGCGGTGCCACCGGGCTCATCCAGCGCACACCGATACCATTGGAGTGCTCCAGCTTGAAGCTTTGCCAGCTTTGCGCGGCATTACCGGCATCGTGGAACAGGGCAATGGCCCAATCCTTGGCAACGGGAATCTGGTATTCCAGGGTGGCGGTTGCCACCACCCGTCCGCCCACCACGGCACCGTCGGCACCGGGCAAACCCAGGCTCTGGTAGGCGTAACCGCGCACACTATTGGAGCCACCGGCACGAAACAGCTGAGAAGACGGTACTTCATCACTGTCCTTGGCCCACACCTGGCCGATTTCCAAGCGGGTCAGCAAGGTGCCGTATTTGGGCCAGGGGCTCCAGTAGCTCACGCCACGCGCATAGCCGCGCACAAAGCTGGTGGTGGACAGTACGCCGCCTAGCGTGCTGGAAAGCGAAGCATCCAGCAGGGTGCCGGAACGGGGCCGCAGGCTGTCGTCCACATCACGCCGTGTCCAGCCAAACACCCCGAGCAGGGCGCGGGTGTTATTGCTGGGGGTATTACCGATGGTTTCCTTTTCCTGGATGAATTCCACTCCGAAACGGGCATTGATTTTTTCATGCGAGCGGATACGCCAGGCCCCGGCATCAATGGTGGTGGTTTTCACCCCCTGGATATCGGTCTCTTTGAATGAAGACGTGATGGAGTGCGAGTAATTGTCTGCCTGACGCGGAAAGCCCAGACCAAAACTGAGGTTGCGGTCGCTGTTTTTCCAGTCCAGCAAGGCTGAACCGGTCCAACCCTTGCCAAACAGATTGTAGTAGTCATAGCCAATACGGGTACCCGGGCCGTCTTCCGAGTCATAGGTCAGGCCCAGCTCCAGCTTCTGCTTGGGAAACTCGGTCAGGCTTACCTCTACCGGAACCTGGTTATTGTCGATGCGTGCCATGTCGGCATTGACTACCACGCCGGAATACTGGGCTGCCTGTTCCAGCGCTGCCTGGTAGTCCAGCAGCTTCTTTTGCTGGTAGGGATCACCCTGCTGGAAGTCGGCAAGGCCAGTTGCCACGCTGACTGGGTAGCGCTTGTTACCGCTGATATGGGTAGGACCAAAACGGATCAGCGGACCGCTGTCCAGCTGTACCAGCAGTTGGCTGCGATGCGTTTGTGGGTCGATATCCGCCTGGCTCTTGACGATGCGGGCCAGCGGGAAACGATCAACAGAGAGCAAGCGCAGGATGGCCCGCTTGCTACTGCTCCAGTCTTCCTGCCGGTAAGGTGCACCAATGGGAAGCGACCAGGCCTCCAGCACTGCCGCCAGCCGTTGCTGGTAATCGGCTTGCTGACGGATGTCGCCGCCAAGTTGCAGGGTAACGTCGTCGATGATGACCGGCTCGCCGGGTTCGACCCTGATGACATACTGATGCTCGCCCTGCTCTTCCACGCGGATGGTTGACGTGAAATAGCCTTCGGTCTCCAGCAATGCCTGCGCTGCGCCCGGTGTTTCCTTGATGATGGCCTGTAGCTGGAATTCATCCAGATCCGGGTCGCTGCGCGCAGCAACCAGCTCAAGATGATCACTCAGCAGGCTGGCCAGTGTCGACGGCGCATCCACACTGACGGTGTAATCCACCTTGGCCCACACTGGTGTAGCACACAGTGTCAGGGCAAGAGCGGATGACAAAGTAAGGGGAGAGGTTCGTGGCAGCATGTCGGCATTCATCTGGAATCCGACTGATGGTAGCGAAACTGGTTCAGTCTGGCGAGGGCTGTCGACATGTACGACAAAACGTCCTGCCATAAAAAATGGCGGAATCATCCGCCATAAGACTTGAGAGAGATAATATGCGACTCGCCAGTGGCGGGCCGGGACTGCAGGCAGTTCTGCCCGGCCTTCCGACCGGGCTGGCTGCTTACTTCTTGCGCTGCGGCGGCAAATCCGTGCAGCTACCCTCGAATACTTCGGCGGCCATGCCAATGGATTCGCCCATGGTGGGGTGCGGGTGAATGGTCTTGGCGATGTCTTCAGCATCGCAGCCCATTTCAATCGCCAGGCAGATTTCACCAATCATGTCGCCAGCGTGCGGGCCGACAATGCCACCACCAATCACCTGATGGGTAGCCGGATCGAAAATCAGCTTGGTGAAGCCTTCATCACGACCGTTGGCGATGGCGCGACCGGACGCAGCCCACGGGAAGACGGATTTCTCCACCTTGATGCCCTGCTTCTTGGCTTCGTCTTCGGTCATGCCCACCCAGGCCACTTCCGGATCGGTATACGCCACGCCCGGAATCACGCGGGCGTCGAAGAAGGCTTTGTGCTCAGCGCAGTTTTCTGCTGCCACATGGCCTTCATGCACGCCCTTGTGTGCCAGCATCGGCTGGCCGACGATGTCACCAATGGCGTAGATGTGCGGCACATTGGTACGCTGCTGCTTGTCCACCGGGATGAAACCACGGTCGGTCACCGCCACGCCGGCGTTTTCCGCACCCAGCAGCTTGCCGTTAGGCGCGCGGCCGGTGGCGTACAGCACCAGGTCGTAACGTTGCGGTTCTTTCGGCGCCTGTTCGCCCTCGAAGGTGACATACACGCCGTCTTCCTTCGGCTCGACAGCCACGGTCTTGGTATTGAGCATGATGTTGTCGAAGCGGTGGGCATTCCACTTCTGCCATACCTTGACCAGGTCACGGTCGGCACCTTGCATCAGGCCGTCCAGCATTTCCACCACGTCCAGGCGCGCGCCCAGCGTGGAGTAAACGGTACCCATTTCCAGACCGATGATGCCGCCACCGATGATCAGCATCTTTTCCGGTACGGCTTTCAGTTCCAGCGCGCCGGTGGAGTCCACCACTCGCGGATCATCCGGAATGAACGGCAGTTTCACCACGCGCGAACCGGCGGCGATGATGGCGTTCTTGAACTTGACGATGGTCTTCTCGCCGCTCTCATCACGACCGTTGCCGGTGGTGACCGACACTTCGATGTGATGCGGGTCGATGAAGCGGCCATTGCCACGCACGATTTGCACCTTGCGCGCCTTGGCCATGCCGGCCAGGCCACCGGTCAGCTTGCCGATGACCTTTTCCTTGTAGCCGCGCAACAGGTCGATATCCACTTCCGGCTTGCCGAACTTGATACCGTTGGCGGCCAGATGGCTCACTTCGTCAATCACGGCAGCATTGTGCAGCAGCGCCTTGGACGGAATGCAGCCCACGTTCAGGCACACGCCACCCAGGGTGGAGTAGCGCTCGACAATGACCACTTTCTGGCCCAGGTCGGCAGCACGGAAGGCGGCGGAGTAACCACCAGGGCCACCACCCAGCACCATCACATCGCATTCGATATCAGCACTGCCACCGTGGCTGGCGGCTACCGGTGCCGCCGGCGGGGCAAAACCGGCATCAGTATGCGCCGAGGCAACACCGGTGGTTTCCAGCGGCTTGGCTTCAGCCGGGGCGGCACCAGCGGCCACTGCGGCTTCGACGATGACGATCACATCACCTTCGCTCACCTTGCCACCTACGGCTACTTTAACTTCCTTCACCACGCCGGCGGTTTCCGCCGGTACTTCCATGGTGGCCTTGTCGGTTTCCAGCGTGATGAGGCTGTCGTCCTTGCTCACCACATCGCCCGGTTTCACGAAGACTTCGATCACGTCCACATTGTTGTGGCCGCCGATATCCGGGACTTTCAGTTCAATCAGATTGCTCATGGCTTTTCATCCGTTGGGCGCGGGCCCGCATGCGGGCCGCACCAGTGTTCGGCAGACGTGGACGGGCCACATGGACCCGTCCGACCCGATCATCAGAGGATCAGGCGACGCACGTCGGACAGCAGCTTGCCCAGATGCACGGTGAAGCGTGCGGCTGCAGCACCGTCGATCACGCGGTGATCGAAGGACAGCGACAGCGGGCACATCAGGCGCGGTGCAAATTCCTTACCGTTCCATACCGGCTTGATCTGGCTCTTGCACACACCCAGGATGGCCACTTCCGGCGCATTCACGATCGGGGTGAAGCTGTTGCCGCCAATACCGCCCAGACTGGAAATGGTGAAGGTGGCACCTTGCATGTCGGTCGGCTTGAGCTTGCCTTCGCGGGCTTGCAGCGACAGATCGGTCAATTCCTTGGCGATCTGCTTGATGCCCTTCTGATCCACGTTCTTGATCACCGGTACCACCAGGCCATTCGGCGTGTCGGCGGCAAAGCCGATGTGGTAGTACTGCTTGAGCACCAGGTTGTCACCGTCCAGCGAGCTGTTGAAGTTGGGGAAAGCCTTGAGGGCTTCGGCAGCGGCCTTGATGATGAAGGCCAGCGGCGAAATCTTCAGACCGGACTTTTCCCACTCCTTGCCGATGGTCTTGCGGAAGTCTTCCAGCTCGGTGATGTCGCACTCGTCATTGAATGTGACGTGCGGGATCATCACCCAGTTACGGCTGAGGTTGGCACCGGAAATCTTCTGGATGCGCGACAGCGGCTTGGTTTCGATCGGGCCGAACTTGGCAAAATCCACCTTCGGCCACGGCAACAGATCCAGACCCACGCCGGAGCCACCCGCAGCGGCCGGGGCAGCAGCCACCGGGTTCTGCATCACGCCCTTCACGAAGGCCTTCACGTCGGCGTCGATGATGCGACCCTTGCGCCCAGTACCCTTGACGCGACCCAGGTCCACACCCAGATCACGTGCCAGACGGCGTACCGACGGACCGGCATGCGCCTTGGAGAAGCTGGCTTCGTTGATGGCTGGCAGACTGGTGCTGGCCGCAACCGGTGCAGCGGCGGCAGGTGCAGCGGCAACAGCAGCCGGAGCTGCAGCAGCTGCGGCCACCGGTGCAGCGGCGGCGGCAACAGCGCCTTCCACCACGACAATCAGGTCGCCCTGGCTTACCTTGCTGCCAACGGCAACCTTGACTTCAAGCACCTTGCCAGCGGCCGTGGCCGGCACTTCCATGGTGGCCTTGTCGGTTTCCAGCGTGATCAGGGAATCGTCCACGCTGATCACGTCGCCCACTTTGACGGACACTTCGATCACGTCCACACCGTTATGGCCGCCGATATCCGGTACCACGATGTCGATGCGACCGCTGGCAGCCGGTGCGGCAGGCGCTGCAACCGGAGCTGCTGCCGGAGCGGCGGCAACCGCTGCAACCGGGGCCGGAGCAACAGCAGCAGGCGCGGCTGCGGCCGGAGCCGGAGCCGCTGCGCTGGCGCCAACTTCGATAATGGCGATGACATCACCTTCGGAAATCTTGCCGCCCAGCACGGCCTTGACTTCCTTGACCACACCGGCGGCTTCGGCCGGAACTTCCATGGTGGCCTTGTCGGTTTCCAGGGTGATCAGCGAATCGTCCACTGCCACGGTCTGACCCACGGTGATGAACACTTCGATAATGTCTACATTGCTGTGCCCACCGATGTCGGGCACTTTCAGTTCGATCAGATTGCTCATGAGCTTTCCATCCGTAGAGCGGCGGCACCTGTGCAGTGCCGCCACCGATATTCGGCTACGTTGCGGAGCCTGCCCCGGCGGGGCGGGCTCCCTACCTCAAGCTTGGCCGTATCCGGCCCGGCCTTATGCCTTCCAGGAAGGCAGCTTGTCAGCCTTGATGCCGTACTTGGCGATCGCTTCGGCCACCTTGGCCGCTTCGATCTTGCCTTCGCGGGCCAGGGCGGACAGGGCAGCCACGGCGACGTAGTGACGATCCACTTCGAAGAACTCGCGCAGCTTGGCGCGGCTGTCGGAGCGGCCAAAACCGTCGGTGCCCAGTACCACGTAGCGACCCGGTACGTATTCGCGAATCTGGTCGGCGTAGTTGCGGATGTAGTCGGTAGCGGCAATCACCGGACCGCTGCGGCCTTCCAGCTGCTGCTCGACAAAGGACTTGCGGGCAGCTTCGGTCGGGTGCAGCAGGTTGAAGCGGGCAGCTTCCATGCCGTCGCGACGCAGTTCGTTGAAGGAAGTCACGCTCCAGATGTCCGAAGCGATACCGAAGTCATTGCGCAGCAGATCAGCCGCAGCCATTACTTCGCGCAGGATGGTGCCGGAGCCCATCAGCTGTACCTTCACCTTGGCGTCGCCGCCGTCCTTCAGCAGGTACATGCCCTTGATGATGCCCTGCTCGGCGCCTTGCGGCATGGCCGGGTGGGTGTAGTTCTCGTTCATCAGGGTGATGTAGTAGAACACGTCTTCCTGCTCGCCATACATGCGGCGCAGACCGTCTTGCAGGATGACTGCCAGCTCGTAAGCGAAGGTCGGGTCATAGGACACGCAGTTCGGGATCAGGCCAGCCTGGATGTGGCTGTGGCCGTCTTCATGCTGCAGGCCTTCACCGTTCAGGGTGGTACGACCGGCAGTGCCGCCCAGCATGAAGCCACGGGCGCGCATGTCGCCAGCGGCCCAGGCCAGGTCGCCGATACGCTGGAAACCGAACATCGAGTAGTAGATGTAGAACGGAATCATCGGAATGCCGTGGTTGGCGTAGCTGGTGGCTGCGGCAATCCACGAGGACATCGCGCCCGGCTCGTTGATGCCTTCTTGCAGCATCTGGCCGTCTTTGGATTCCTTGTAGAACATCAGCTGGTCGGCATCCTGCGGTACGTAGTTCTGACCCTGGGTGGACCAGATGCCGTACTGGCGGAACATGCCTTCCATACCGAAGGTGCGGGATTCGTCCGGCACGATCGGAACGATCTGCTTGGTGATGTTTTTGTCTTTGAGCAGGGTACCCAGCATGCGCACAAAGGCCATGGTGGTGGAGAACTCGCGCTCGCCCGAATCACCCAGCAGGCTATCGAATACATGCAGGCCCGGGATGGCCAGCGGCGCCTTCACCGGCTTGCGGGCCGGTAGATAGCCACCCAGCGCGGCGCGGCGTTCGCGCATGTACTTCATTTCCGGGCTGTCGTCGGCCGGCTTGTAGTACGGCACGTTCGGCAGATCTGCATCGGAAACCGGGATGCCGAAGCGGTCGCGGAATTTGCGCAGGCTTTCGATATCCATCTTCTTGGCCTGGTGGGCAATGTTCTGCGCTTCACCGGACGAACCCATGCCGTAACCCTTGATGGTCTTGGCCAGGATCACGGTCGGACGACCGTTGGCATTATTGGTGGCTTCGTAGTAAGCCGCGTAAACCTTGTGCGGGTCGTGGCCGCCACGGTTCAGTGCCCAGATTTCGTCGTCGGACATATTGGCCACCATTTCGCGCAGCTCCGGATACTTGCCGAAGAAGTGTTCGCGAACATAGGCACCGTTCTTGGACTTGAAGGTCTGGTAGTCACCGTCCACGCATTCATCCATGCGCTTCTTCAGCAGGCCCTTGGTGTCCATGGCCAGCAGCGGATCCCAGCGGCTGCCCCAGATGACTTTCAATACGTTCCAGCCGGAACCACGGAAGTCGCCTTCCAGTTCCTGGATGATCTTGCCGTTGCCACGTACCGGGCCGTCCAGACGCTGCAGGTTGCAGTTGATGACGAAGATCAGGTTGTCCAGGCCTTCACGAGCGGCCAGGGCGATGGCACCCAGGGATTCCGGTTCGTCCATCTCGCCGTCACCGCAGAAGCACCATACCTTGCGACCCGGAGTACGGGCGAGGCCACGGCTTTCCAGGTATTTCAGGAAACGGGCCTGATAAATGGCCATCAGCGGGCCAAGGCCCATGGATACAGTGGGGAACTGCCAGAAGTCGTCCATCAGCCACGGGTGCGGATAGGAAGACAGGCCGTTGCCGTCCACTTCCTGACGGAAGCTGTCCAGCTGCGCTTCGGACAGGCGGCCTTCCAGGAAGGCACGGGAGTATACGCCCGGGGCAATGTGGCCCTGGAAGTAGATCAGATCACCGTCTTGCTCGTCGTTCGGAGCACGCCAGAAGTGATTGAAACCAACGTCGTACAGGGTAGCGGAGGACTGGAAGGATGCAATGTGGCCGCCCAGTTCCAGGTTTTTCTTGCCGGCGCGCAGTACCAGCGCAGCGGCGTTCCAGCGGTTGATGGAGCGAATGCGATGCTCCATCTCGTGATTGCCGGGGGATTTCTGTTCTTTACCCACCGGGATGGTGTTCTGGTACGCGGTAGTCGCGTCGAAAGGCAGGTAGGCGCCACGGCGGCGGGTGCGCTCAACCATGGTTTCCAGCAGGAAGTGTGCGCGCTCGGAACCTTCGGTATCCAGAACCGACTCCAGCGCTTCAGTCCACTCCTGGGTTTCCAGGGGATCGATATCGTCAGGGAAGGTTGCAGCCATATCTCATCCTCACATCGGGGTGACGGGGGCCGGGATCAGGTCCAGACCCACTTTATTGTGTTACCGGATCGAAAACGAAAAAACGAACCGGACTCGTTAGGGACAGATTATAAACGATCATTTTCGCAATAAAAATGTTCATTTATGAAAAGGCCCTCTGGTGTTGCGGAGTGTATAGTTTCAGGAGGCAACAGCGGAATAGGCAATTAGGGTTATCACTGAATATTTGCTCCATTTATCAGGATATTGCGCTGCATCATGTTGTTTTTTTGCGATACCGCCTCCTGCAACCTCAACTCCAGTTTATTTCCCCGAATCCTTCTTTTCTTCTTTCAGCAATTTTTCAACTTCGCGCATGCGTGCCTCGATCGAAGAACGCAGATAGAAGTCGTCTCCTTTGGCTTGGGAGGCAAACTGATACTGTTCCAACGCCGCCTCGTAACGCCGCTCGAAGTAAAAAGCATTACCCAGTGCCGCATGGTAGTGCTGTGGGTCTTTGTCCGCATACAACCGGGCTTCACTGCGGTACAGCGTGGCATCGCGCGGATAACGACTTTGCAGTTGCCGCAGCAAAGCCAGCGCAGCAGGACGATTGCCGCTGTCTATGAGGACATCCAGCTCGGCCATTTGCAAGGGCTGGCTGTCCTTGAAGGACTGCTGCCCACGCCGCAGGCTGGCCAATGCCGCGCCCCAATCACCGGCCTCACGTGCAATCGCCGCCTGCTGCCCAAACAGCATGGGGTCTGCTGGCAAGCGGCTTTCCGCCTTGCTCAGTGCACTGCGGGCGGCTGACAACTGGTGGCTGGCCAGTTGCGCGCGCGACATCCCATACCACGCAGCACCTTCATTGAGATACTGACCTTTATCTAGCATGGTCTGGTAATAGCGTACGGCGTCGTCTGGGGCCAGTGTCATGACACGCAGTTTTTCCCGCACCAGCAGATAAGCAGTACTGTCCGCCCTCATTTTGACCGGATATTCCAGTGCGCGATTCTGCGCTTCGCTGATGCGCTGCGAGGTGACCGGGTGGGTGCGCAGGAAGGCATAGGCATTGTTGTCGCTATAGCGGTTGGCCGCTTCCAGTCGCTGGAAAAATGCCGGCATGGTGCGCACATCGAAACCGGCCTGTGCCAGATATTGCATGCCGACACGGTCGGCTTCGCGTTCGAAATCGCGTGAGAACGATAACTGATTGGAAATTTGCAAGCCCAGGCCGGCCGATAGCGTACCAATCGAGGCCTGACTTCCCCCGGCGCGCGATGCCAACACGGCAGCCAGCACGGTGCCCAAGAGCAATAGCGGGCTGGTGGCCGAGCTTTCCGCTTGCATGCGCGCAATATGGCGCTGGGTGACATGGGCGGTTTCATGCCCGACCACCGAGGCCAGCTCACCCTCACTCTGCGTGGCCACCACCAGGCCACTATTTACCCCCACATAGCCACCCGGCATGGCAAATGCGTTGATCTGCTTGTCGTTGACCACAAAATAGGTGAGGTGCAGGCCGGGAATGCGCACACTGGCCGACAAACGATGGCCCAGCGTATTGATGTAGTCATTGACTTCGGCGTCATCCAGCACGTCGCCAGCATCACGCATGGCGCGCATGAAATCCCGCCCTAACCTGGCTTCGTCAGCCATGGAAAGCGCAGTGTCGGACACATCGCCCAGATCAGGCAGAGAAGGCAGGTCGGCGTAGGCCCGCAACGGCTGGACCAGTGCCAAGGCCAACAGAGTGGCAAGCAAGGTTTTTTTCATCTTGGATGTGAACAGGCAACAGCGATTTGGTTGCAAGCTGATCCGGCAAACCGGTCAGCGCCCGGAATTGCCACAGCATAGCCCTGCCTTGGCATGCTGCCCAGCGCCAGGCAGTGCTTTCATGCCATGAGAATGGTTCAGATTTGATAATCAGCCGGTCCGGCCAGGCTTTGCCACGCTGCCTGCGTGGACAGATGCACTCTGCCGGCAAAACGCGCCGCCAAGCCGGCCCGCTGCAGGATATCCGCCACCGGCCCCTTGATTTCGGCCAGATGCAGAACCACCCCCGCTTGCTGCAAGGCCAGATCCAGCCCTTCCAGCATGGTTAATGCCGTGGTGTCTACCCGGTTGACCGCGCTCATTACCAGCACCACCTGTCGCACCCCATCCGACGGCCCCACCCTGGACAGCAAAGCCTGACGCACCTGCCGGGCATTGCCGAAGTACAGGCTTTCATCCACGCGCAGCAACAGCACGCCGGGCAGACATTCCACCGTGTGGCGCAGGCGGTTGCGAAAATGATGGGTACCCGGCACCCGTCCCAGCACGGCAATGTGCGGCCGGCTGCTGCGCCACAACAAGGTAGCGAGCGAAACCAGCACGCCCGCCATGATGCCACTGTCCACCCCCAGCAGCAGTACCAGGCCGAAGGTGAGCAGCCAGGCCACGGCATCGGCCCGCTCGGCCAGCCAGGCCCGGCGCAGGCTGGCCACATTCAGCATGGACAGGAGAGAGGCGATGATGGTGGCGGCCAGCACCGGCAGCGGCAGCCGTGCCAATACGCCGGTCGCCAGAAACATCAGCAACAGCATGCCTGCGGCGGTCACCAGTGATGCCAGCTGGGAGTTGGCACCGGCATCGGCATTAACCACCGAGCGGCTCAAGCCACCTGTCACGGGAAAGCCACCGGCCAGGCCGGCGGCAATATTGCACAGGCCGAGCGCCAGCAGCTCCCGGTCCGGATCAACGCTCTCCTGCCGCCGCGCCGCCAGCAGCTGTGCCACGGACAGGCTCTGCACATAGTTGATGAGCGCGATGAAGAAGGCTGGCATGGCCAGATCTGCCAGCCGGGAAAGTGGAATGAGCGGCAATGCCGCCACGGGCAGCCCTGCCGGAACCGGCCCAACCACCGACACCTGCCAGCTTGGGGGCAGCAGCATGCCCGCCAGCATGACCAGTACCGGGGCGGTGCGCAGCAGCACGCTGGCCACGGCGGCGGGCATGCCCAGCCGTTGCAATGCAGCCGATCCCCAGCGCCGCAGCCCCAGCAGCAAGGCCAGTGCGCTCGCCCCTACCCATAAAGAAGATGCCTGCCATGCTTCAGCCTGCTGCCACGCGGCCAGCAACCACTGCGGCAGCGAGTTGCCCGGCAAATGCAGGCCCGTCAGCGGCCCCAGCTGGGACAATACGATGAGCAGCGCACTGGCAGTAGTAAAGGCTGCCAGCACCGGCTCGGAAAGCAGATCGGCAATAAAACCCAGTCTGGCCATGCCCATGGCCAGCAGCATCAAACCCGACAAAGTGGCCAACCACAAAGCCAGCGCCAGATAGTCGCTACTGCCGGCGGCAGCAAAACGCGACAGGGTGGCTGCGGTCAGCAAGGACGTCAGCGCCATCGGCCCCACCGACTGGGCATAGCCACGCCCACTGATGGCATACACCAGCAAGGGGGCAACGCTGGCATACAAGCCCGCCTGTACCGGCAAGCCGGCCAGCAGGGCATACGCCAGGCTTTGTGGTATCAGCAGCAGGGTAACCACAACACCAGCGGTCAGATCGCCAGCCAGCCACTGGCGGCGATATGCGCCCACCCAGCCGGGAAACAGGCTGCTCAGGGCAGCCATCGCGACAGCTGGCGCGCCAACCACATGCCGGTCAGCATGGCGAGGACAAACCATGCACCTGCCGGCAGGGCCATGCCAGTCAGCACCAGGGCCGGGCCCGGGCAGATGCCGGCCAACCCCCAACCGATGCCAAACAGCACACTTCCCAGCACCAGCCGCACGGTCAGTCGGCTTTTGTCCGGCAACTGCATCGGCTCGCCCAGCAGGCTGTGACTTTGCCGTTCAGCACGGCGGAAGGCAAAAAAGGCAATACAGATGGCACCAGCCATAACCAGTGCAAGGCTGGGGTCCCAACGGCCAGTCACATCCAGAAAACCCAGCACTTTGGCTGGATTGCTCATGCCGGACAGCAACAGACCCAGGCCGAACAACAGACCGGCAATCAGCGCGGATAAAATTTTGCTCATGGCTCAGGCCCATCCCAGGCAATGACGCACGACATACACCGTCACGCCAGCACTCAACATAAAACTGAGGGTAGCCAGCAAGGAGCGCGGCGACAGCCGGGACAAACCACACACCCCATGACCGCTGGTACAGCCAGATGCCAGCCGTGTCCCCACCCCTACCAGCACGCCGGCCAGCAACAGGCGTGGCAGCGAGCTATCCAATTGCATGGCAGGCAGTCCGCCGATAAAAACCAGCCAAACAGCAGGGGCCAGCAGCAGCCCCAGAACAAAGGCCATCCGCAGCGGCCAGTCGCCAGCCCGGTCCAGCAAACCACCCAGCATGCCGCTGATACCGGCAATACGGCCATTCATCAACACCAGCCAGCTTGCCGCCAGACCAATCAGCATGCCACCGGCCAGCGAAGCCGCCGGGGTAAAGCTTGCCCAGTCAATCTGCATGTCCATTCCTTTATTCTTGAGACGGCGCGGTATCATCGGCACAAAACACGCCGTGCAGGGCCGCCAGCATGGTCATGGCTTCGGCGCTGGCGATAGTGTAGTAAATCCACTTGCCTTCACGCCGGGTACTGACCAGGCCTTCATTACGTAATACGCCCAGCTGTTGCGACAGCGTGGGCTGGCGGATACCGGTAAGCCCTTCCAGCTCAGACACGGTTTTCTCTCCATCAACCAACTGACAAAGCAGCAACAGGCGATCCTCATTAGCCAGGCTTTTCAACAAACTTGCCGCCCGGCTGGCATTGGCACGCAGTAACATCAAATCCATTGTTTCCATCCCAGAGGCCATTAACCGCAGTACCTGCTTACGGCAAATACCGGATTCTGCTCAAATTATAATATACATTATAGTATAATGATAACAGACAGGTGATGCCTGCAACACAAAACATCACGCCCTGCCTTTGATGTGGAGCCCGTCATGCAACAGCCCAAGCTTGCCACTTTTTTCGACCCGGTTACCGCCACAGCCACCCATGTGGTGTACGACCAGCCGGGCGGCCACGCCGCCATCATCGACCCGGTACTGGATTACGATGCCAAATCAGGTCGCACATCCCGCCGCAACGCCAGCCAGTTGCTGGACTTTCTGCACGCACAGCAACTGACGCTGCAGTGGATTCTGGAAACCCATGCCCACGCCGACCATCTCTCTGCGGCCGCCTGGCTGCAACAGCAGGCCGGCGGAAAAATCGGCATCGGCAGCGGCATTGCCCAGGTACAGAAAATTTTCCAGTCCGTCTTCAATCTGGGCGAGGATTTTGCCACCGATGGCAGCCAGTTCGACCATCTGTTTGCCGATGACGAGGTGTTTTACATCGGCAAGCTGCAGGCCAAGGCGCTGTTTGTGCCGGGCCATACCCCAGCCGACATGGCTTATCAGATCGGCGATGCGGTATTCGTCGGCGACACCCTGTTCATGCCCGACGTAGGCAGCGCACGCTGTGACTTTCCCGGTGGCAATGCCGCCACCCTTTACCAATCGGTACAGCGGCTGCTGTCACTGCCAGATAGCACACGCTTGTTCATGTGCCACGATTATCCCGCCGGGGAACGGCCGCTTGCATGGGAAAGCACGGTGGCGGAACAAAAGCAGCACAATATCCATTTGCATGCAGGCATCCAGGAAGCCGATTTTGTCGCCCTGCGCCAGGCGCGGGATGCCACGCTGGAGATGCCTCTGCTGATTTTGCCGGCCATTCAGATAAACATCCGCGCCGGTCACTTCCCCAAGGCAGAAAGCAACGGCGTGCCTTACCTGAAAATACCGCTGGATATGTTGTAGACTCAAACGTGTGTTTCAAACCGGGCCTTACAGCCATGCCATCCTCCGCCCTTCCTCTCGCGCCTGACTGTCTGCTTGATGGCCACGGCCAGCCCAGGTTCGGGCGCTATCAAGGCCGGATTGCCCAGCTGGACTGGCATGCGCTGCCACTTTCACCCTGGCAACGCTTGCTGCGCCCCCTGCGCCACAAACGCTGGCAATACCTGGCACTGACTCATCCTGACTATGTCATCGGCCTGGCCGTGGTAGACGTAGGCTGGACCGGCGCCGCCTTCGCCTATTTGTTTGATCGCCGCACCGGCCGCCTGCTGGCTGATGTGGGTGCTGATAGTTTTCCACGCCATCGCGCCCACGTGGCCGACCAGGCTTTTGCCGATGCAGGCTTTGCCAGCCGCTCCCTGTCCATCCGCTTTAGCCGCCAGGGTGCTTATCTGGCTGTAGACGTAAAATCCCCCACGCTGCAGCTGGCCGCACATATCGCCATCGACCACATGCCACCGGTACTGGCTGCCATTGCACCCGGCGACTGGCTGGCACATTCCACCCACAAGTCCGGCGCACTGGATGCCAGCGGCTTTGCCGACTGCCAGGGCCAGCGTTTTTCGCTGGATGGTGCCATTGCCAGCCTGGATTACTCCAATGGACTGCTGGCGCGGGAAACCGGCTGGCGCTGGGCCAGCGCTCACCGTGCCGGGCTAGGCTTTAATCTGCAGCAGGGCTATATGGGTAAAGCCGAGAACGCCATCTGGATAAACGATCAACTACTCCCGCTGGAAGGAGTAGGATTTGACTACGATCCGCAACACCCCCTGCGGCCATGGCAGTTGCGCAGCGATGACGGACTGCTCGCATTGCAATTCACCCCGGAAGGTCTGCGGTCGAAAAATCAGAATCTTCTGATCGCCAGTAGCCGTTATATTCAAGTGATCGGCCGCTTCGATGGCCATATCAGCCACCCGTCCAGCCAGGCCGTACATATAGTGCAAAACCTGGCGTGTAACCGAAGACCATTTCGCACGTTGGTAATGCCATGACCATCATTATCCGCCCCGCCAATTATCAGGATGTGCCGGCCCTGACCGCACTGACCGAGGAAATGGGCTACCCCTCGGATATCCAGGCACTGGGAGACCGGCTGACCATGCTGCTGGGCAGCCCCGACCTGCATCAGCTGTGGGTGGCCGAAATCCAGGGCGAAGTAGCAGGCTGGCTGCATGCATTCTGGCGACCGCTGCTGGAATCACCGGCAGCGGTTGAAATAGGTGGCCTGGCCGTAGGCCTGCGCTGGCGACGGCACGGTGCCGGTCGTGCGCTGATACACGTGGCCGAACGCTGGGCCCGTACCAAAGGTGCCACCACCGTCACCCTGCGCGCGGCCATCCACCGCGAGGAAGCACCGGACTTCTACCAGCGCCAGGGCTACAGCCTGAGCCAGAGCCAGAAAACCTTCCGCAAACAACTGGTTGATACGCCCTAAGCCCGCCGCCTCGGCACAATATCTTGCCCGCCCCCGCGCAACAAAGTTGGCCCGCCTGCCAAAAACTGGTCTACCATAGCCGCGCTGCCGAGCCGGCTGCCATGGCGAAATACCCCTGTTCGCGACTGACTACGTGTTAGCATGGCGCCCCGATTAGAGCATTCAATCTAACCTCAGCCAGGAGATCACGCGCATGGGTGTGCTGAATACCATTCTTGAGCACAATCGGAGCTTCGTCGAAAACCGCGAGTACGAGCAATTCAAAACCGACAAGTTTCCCGATAAGGGCCTGGCCGTCCTCGCCTGCATGGATGCCCGTCTGGTCGAGCTGCTGCCCAAGGCCATGGGTCTGAAAAACGGCGATGCCAAGCTGATCAAGAACGCTGGCGCACTGATCACCCACCCCTGGGGCTCGGTGATGCGCTCGCTGATTGTGGCAGTGTATGAACTGCGTACCGAAGAAATCTGCGTGGTGGCACATCGCGATTGCGGCATGCGCGCCATCGACCCCAACAAGATTCTGGCCCATGCCACCGAACGCGGCATCAGCGAAGAAACCATCGATACCTTGCGCAACGCCGGTATTGATCTGGACAACTGGCTGAAGGGTTTTGACAACGTGTCGGACAGCGTGCGCCATAGCGTGCAGACCATCCGCAACCATCCGCTGATGCCCAAGGACATTCCGGTGCACGGCATGGTGATCCACCCCTCCACCGGTCGGCTGGAACTGATTATCGACGGCTACACCGGTAAGCCTCCCGTTCACGAATGACACCCGCGCCAGCGCTGGGCCTGTTTGGCGGCACCTTTGACCCCATCCATGCCGCGCATCTGCGCATGGCGCAGGCCTTTCGTACCGAACTGCAGCTGGATGAAGTAAGGCTGATTCCCGCTGGCCAGCCCTACCATCGCCAGCATGGTCCGCATGCCAGCCCCGCACAGCGGCTGGACATGGTACAGCTGGCCATTGCCGGCCAGCCCGGCCTGCGTGTGGATGCCCGTGAAGTACAACGGAACAAACCGGCCTACACCATCGACACCCTGGAAGAAATCCGCGCCGAAATCGGCCCCGATCAAGTGCTATGGTGGCTGATCGGTGGCGACTCGCTGGCCAGCCTGCATACCTGGCGGCGCTGGACCGAGCTGTTCGCACTGGCCAATATCGCCGTTGCCCTGCGGCCGGGCTTTAACGAAAGCCGTCTGCCAGCTGCCGTGCGTACCCAGTGGCAGACACGCCAAGTCACTGATTTTTCAAATGGCGCGCCTTCCGGTACAATGCGCCCCCTGGCCCTGCCTCCACTGGATGTCTCGGCCACCGGGATACGCCAGCGCCTGCACAGCGGCGCTGACGTCGGGCAACTGCTCAGCGCACCGGTACTGGGCTATATCCGCCAGCATCAGCTATATCTCTAAAGTTGCAAGCCAGGCACTGCCGTTGATACCACCATCGTGGATGACTGCTGTCTGCATGCAGCAAACCGTACTGCCGGAAGGATTTGCCTGCCATTGCAAGCAAGCCCTTGCCCGTTTTTGCCACAGGTTGTGGCAAGCGCTCTTTACCGGATACCTCTGGCCGCCCGGATGCCGCCATGTATCACTACTGACATCAAAAGGACATCATGGAAGTTCAAGACATTGTCAAACTGGCAGTCACCGCCCTGGAAGACATCAAGGGCAAAGACATTATCGAAATGGATACCTCCGCACTGACTTCGCTGTTCCAGCGCATGATCGTGGCAACCGGCGACTCCAATCGTCAGGTAAAAGCACTGGCCAACAACGTGGCCGTGACCCTGAAAGAAGCCGGTGTTGATCTGGTCGGCACCGAAGGCCACGAAAGCGGCGAATGGGTGCTGGTGGATGCAGGCGACGTGGTGATTCACGTCATGCTGCCTGCGGTGCGCGACTACTACGATCTGGAACAACTGTGGGGCGGCCAGAAGCCCAGCTTTACCCCGGTTGGCGGTCGCCCGTGGCAAGCCAACTCCTGATCAGCCAAGCCTGATCTGTGCGTGACAGCATGCCGGCCAGGCAAGCTGTCACGGCCTTTCCTGCGACTGCAGCCCCCTGCCCCGCCCTGCCAGACCCCTGCCATGAAAATCACCATTCTCGCCGTTGGTACCAAGATGCCACGCTGGGTTGACGACGCCTATCACGACTACGCCAAGCGCTTTGGCCGCGACATCAGTCTGGAACTCAAAGAGATCAAGCCGGAAAAACGCGGCGGTGGCGTCACCACGGAAAAAGGCATTGCCGCCGAGCACGAACGGCTGATGGCAGCCATCCCCGCCCGCTGCAAACTGGTGGTAATGGATGAGCGCGGCCAGAACTGGACCTCGGTCCGCCTGGCTGCCGGGCTGAAGGAATGGATGGCCGGTGGCGATGATGTCTGTTTCATCATCGGCGGTGCCGATGGCCTGTCTGCCGAGCTCAAGCAACGTGCCGACGTGCTGCTGCAACTATCCGCCATGACCCTGCCGCACGGCATGGTGCGGGTGATGCTGGGCGAGCAGATTTACCGCGCCTACTCCATCCTCAACAATCACCCCTATCATCGCGAATAAGACCCGATAACAACACCCCCGCACCAGCATTGCGCCGCCTTGGCACGGCTTCTCTACGAGGTTTTGTTAGCGGTTCCGGATGCCTTATGTACTGCACTCAGTTGGGCGGCAGCACCACGAATTCGCCATCCAGCCGACCGACGATCACTCCGCCACACTCCAGCTCCACCGCCAGTTGTAGCCGTGCCATACGGCCCTTGGCCAATGTAGCCGCCATACGCTGCCAGACCGTGTCTGCCACCCGCAAGGTGCTGGCAGTGAACGCGCCGTGCATGGCTTTCTGGTAATCCATCTGACTGCGTCGCACCATCACCTGCCCACGTACCCCCAGCGCCTGCAACTTGCGATACACCAGCAGCCAGCCCGCCAGCGTGGCCACCGCGGCGGCACTGCCACCAAAGATGGTGGCGCAATGGTTGATGTTCGGCTCCAGCGGCGCCCACAGCGTAACGGCATCCTCTGCCGCATGACGTACTTTCACCCCCATGGCCTGTGCCAGCGGGATGGCCTGATACAGATAATCCTCGATGTCCTGGTAATGCTGCACGACAACTCCTTTGCTGCAATGAGGCTCCAGCATGCCACAGCCAGCCCGGAGCGGCAGCAGTCGCTGCGACAACATGTCGCAGGGTGATGTTGAAAACTTCACATACAATCCACTGCTGATAACCGTTCTCATTCAGGAAAACAATATGCAAAAGCTCGCCCTTCTCACCCTGCTGCTGGCTGCCACTGCACAAGCACACGTCACGCTGGAAACTCCGACCACCGCCAGCGGCAGCTATTACAAGGCCGTGCTGAAAGTGGGCCATGGCTGCGATGGCAGCCCCACCACCGGCATCAGTGTGGAACTGCCGGCAGGCGCACAGCTGGCCCACCCCATGCCCAAGGCTGGCTGGCAGGTGCGCGTGGGAAAGAGCGCGGTCACGCCCTTCGACTACTACGGCACCGTGATGAAGGAAGATGTCAGCCGCATCAGTTGGAGTGGTGGCAATCTGCCGGCTGATTTTTACGACGAATTCACTTTCCAGGTACGTATTGCCGCCCAACCGGGCAAGCTGTTCTTCAAGGTAAAGCAGCAATGCGCGCAGGGCAGCACCAACTGGGTGGAGATTCCGGCTGCCGGTCAGGATGCCCACAGCCTGAAGTCCCCCGCCGCCGTGTTGCAGGTGACGGCACCGGGTGAAGCCCACCAGCATTGAGGCCGTGTGCGTCTGCGCCATGCTGATGACAAAACCCCCTTGCACCATGGCTGATGCAAGGGGGTTGTTGTCTGGACAAGGCCGGGCTTAACTGCGGATCAGGTAATCAAAAGCAGCCAGGCTGGCCTTGGCGCCTTCGCCCATGGCGATGATGATCTGCTTGTAGGGTGCCGTGGTGGCATCGCCAGCAGCAAACACGCCCTCGCCAGAGGTTTGCCCCTTGGCATCCACTGCGATTTCGCCACGCGAGGACAGCGCGATACTGTCTTTCAGCCAGTCGGTATTGGGCAGCAGGCCAATCTGTACAAAGATGCCTTCCAGCGCCACATGGTGGGTTTCCCCGGTAATGCGCTCCTGATAGCTCAGGCCATTCACCTTCTGGCCATCACCAGTCACTTCGGTGGTCTGGGCATTGGTGATGACGCGCACATTGGGCAGGCTGTGCAGCTTCTTCTGCAGTACCGCATCGGCGCGCAGGCTGTCACCGAACTCCAGCAGGGTGACATGGGTGACAATGCCGGCCAGATCGATAGCAGCTTCCACACCGGAGTTACCACCACCAATCACCGCCACGCGCTTGCCCTTGAACAACGGGCCATCGCAATGCGGGCAATAGGCCACACCCTTGGCGCGGTATTCGGCTTCGCCCGGCACATTCATTTCGCGCCAGCGCGCACCGGTGGCGATGATCACCGCCTTGCTCTTGAGCACGGCACCGCTTTCCAGCGTTACCTCAGCCAACTGGCCGTTTTGCGCCGGTTTGAGAGCGGCAGCGCGTTGCAGGTTCATCACGTCCACATCGTAGGATTTGACGTGCTGTTCCAGCGCCATGGCCAGCTTCGGCCCTTCGGTTTCCTGCACCGAGATGAAGTTTTCAATCGCCAGCGTATCCAGCACCTGGCCACCAAAACGCTCGGCCACCACACCGGTACGGATGCCCTTGCGCGCTGCATAGATGGCGGCAGCGGCACCAGCCGGACCACCACCGACGATCAGCACATCAAACGGCTCTTTGGCGGCAATCTTCTCGGCTTCCCGCGCCACGGCGCCGGTATCCAGCTTGGCGATGATTTCTTCCAGGCCCATGCGGCCACTGCCAAACTGTTCGCCATTCAGATAAATGGCCGGTACACCCATGATCTGGCGGTCGGTGACTTCCTGCTGGAACACGCCACCATCAATCATCACGCTACGCACATTGGGGTTGAGCACCGCCATCAGGTTGACGGCTTGTACTACGTCCGGGCAGTTGTGGCAGCTGAGCGAGACAAACACTTCAAACTGGTAGCTGCCTTGCAGGCTGCGAATCTGGGCGATGGTGTCCTCGTCCACCTTGGGCGGATGGCCACCGGTTTGCAGCAGGGCCAGCACCAGCGAGGTGAATTCGTGGCCCATCGGGATACCGGCAAACTCGATACGGCCAGCTTCACCCGGACGGGCGATGGCAAAGGACGGGCGACGCGCGGCCTGGCCATTGCTGTTTAGCGCCACCTTGGGCGACAGGCTGGCGATGTCTTGCAGCAGGCTGAACATTTCCTGCGCTTTGGCGCTGTCATCCAGGCTGGCAATCAGTTCGATTGGCTGTTGCAGTTTTTCCAGGTAAGCGGTCAGTTGGGTCTTGATGGTGGTGTCGAGCATGGGAATGTCCTCAGGCAATTGCACTGGCAAGCTGATGGCTGCCAACAGCTTGCCGCTGCAATCGGGTGGTAGGGAAAGGGGCGATCAGGAGACGACCGCCCCGTCGGGCTGCAGCGCAGGCCTGCGCTGCAGCACCAGGGTGTGGTTTAGATCTTGCCAACCAGGTCCAGTGACGGAGCCAGCGTCGCTTCGCCTTCTTTCCACTTGGCCGGGCAGACTTCACCCGGGTGGCTGGCCACGTACTGGGCCGCCTTCACCTTGCGCAGCAGTTCGCTGGCGTCACGGCCAATACCACCGGCGTTGATTTCGATGATCTGGATCTTGCCTTGCGGATCGATCACGAAGGTGCCGCGTTCAGCCAGACCAGCTTCTTCAATCATCACGCCGAAGTTGCGGCTGATGATGCCGGTCGGGTCGCCAATCATCGGGTAGTTGATCTTGCCGATGGTTTCCGAGCTGTCGTGCCAGGCTTTGTGGGTGAAGTGGGTGTCGGTGGAAACAGAGTAGATTTCCACGCCCAGCTTGGAGAATTCAGCGTAGTTGTCAGCCAGGTCACCCAGTTCGGTCGGGCAGACGAAGGTGAAGTCAGCCGGGTAGAAGAACACCACCGACCACTTGCCTTTCAGGTCGGCATCGCTGACGTCGATGAATTTGCCATTGTGAAAAGCGGTTGCCTTGAACGGTTTTACTTCGGTATTGATCAGCGATACGGACATGTGTTGCTCCTTACAGGTGAGTGTGAATTTGCTGCAGCTAGCTGCGTTAGCGATCTGATGGAGGCTATCTTATGCGGGGCGAATCAATTGATCCACTTGATTGTTTAAATGCGAAAAATAGAATTTCCCTATCACCAGGATTCAGGAGAAATCTTTTTGGCTAAAAGAATCCTGTGTTTTGGCTGCTGAATTATCTTAATTGTTGCCGCGATACCACCGCCCACACAGCAAAAAGCCGCCCACACAGGCGGCTTTTGGGTGATGGCACCATGATTTATTCAGCTTTTGTTGAAAAAGCCCTGCAACATGCCCAGCCCCTGCGACAGCAGATCACCACCTTGCGGCAACTGGCCATCCGGGGTCAGCTTGTCTACGGCTTGCGGCAGGTAATCTGCCAGGCCCTGGCTCAGTTGCTGCGGATCCAGACCAAACTTCTCTGCCAGCGCACCAAGCTGCTCTCCGCCCAGCAATTGCTGGATCTGCTCGGCCGATACCGGCAAATTGCTGCCGCTTCCCACCCAGGAGGACACCAGCTCGCTCATCCCTGCGCTGTTAAACTTTTCCAGCAGACCGGATACCCCGCCATGTTGCTCCAACAACGCGCCAACCGCACCGCTCACCCCAGCGCTTTCACCGCCCAGCAAACCACCCAGCTGATCAAACAAGCTCATGTTTCGTCCTTTCACATCAAATCGGTTTAAAATGTCGTCAAGGAAGCTTTCTTGCAAAATAGCATAGAAAAATCAGTACAATAGCGCGCTCTTTACCAAACCTTACCGGTACACCCCCGCCACATGCGATTATTTCTTGCCGCCATGGCCTTGCTGGCCAGCCTGGTTGCCAATAGCGTACACGCTGATCTTTATGGTTTTGTGGATGAACAAGGCCAGGTTCATCTGGCTAACCGTCAGGTGGACGAACGCTATCAGCTCTATCAAAAGAGCATGCGGTCGGGCACGGGCAATCATGCAGCGCTGGACGATGCCATCCCCCCCGGACTGGATGCAACCTTGAGCAGCGACCGCCGCCAGACTGCACAGCGGGTGGACAAACTGAAGCCAGCGAGTGTTCCCGTGGTCAACAGCCGTCTTGCTGCCCAGTACAAGCCGCTGGTGGACCAGACCGCGCGCGAATTCAAGCTGGATGCTGATCTGTTGCATTCCATCGTCGCGGTAGAGTCCGGCTACAATCCGCAGGCCATTTCCCCCAAAGGTGCCATCGGTTTGATGCAGGTGATTCCGGCTACGGGTGAGCGCTTTGGCGTGACATCGCTGGCCGATCCCAGGCAAAACCTGCGCGCCGGGGCGCGCTATCTGCGTTTTCTGCTAGGCCAATTCAACAACGATTTGCCACTGGTGATTGCCGCCTACAATGCTGGCGAAGGGGCGGTACAGAAGTATCGCAATACCATCCCGCCCTACGACGAAACCCGTGACTACGTGGCCAAGGTGCTGGCCTCCTACGAAAAGCGTACCGGACAGGTCTATATCGGCAATCCACGTGGCACACGCCGTCTCAAGGCCATGATTCTCCCTGACAGCCTCAGCACATCCCCAGCAGCGGTGCTGTAACCACGCCGCCCAGCCCATGACAAAGGCCTTCTGCTGAAGGCCTTTTGCTGTTGCACGCATCAGGATTTACAGTTGCACGCCCAGAATGTCACCCAAGGGCTCGGCCAGATCCCGGTAGCGGGCACGGTGATCAAACACGCCCAAAAATCCCGGATAAGCGTCTGGTGCATGCAGAATCTGGTTGGCCTTGCGGGATGTAAGCTTGTGAATGCGCAGGATGCGGCCATCCCAGTGCACCAGCCGCGCCTCTTCTGCGGTCAGCAGCACATCCAGCGTTTGATGAATGATTTCAACCAGGACAACCTTGCTGCGTGTTCGGTGCTCTACACCCTCTGCGACTGCGCTGATACCCTCGTTTTGCACCATATACTGTTTTTTCTTTATTGTTTAAAATGTATTAACTCGTGCTTATCATAGGGTAGCACTCTGTCAATCTCAATACTTTATTAAAAGAAATTTAAACAAAAACAGAAAACCCCAGCATATATTTAAAAAAAAACGGCCAGCTCAAGCTGACCGTTTGAAATACCTGTATTTTTTCTACATCACGCGGCTAACAACATCGCCAAACCACGCAAAGCATGCCAGGGGTCTCCCAGAGCCACCCCCTTGATCTGCTGATCAATCCGCGCGCATTCGGACAGCGCCGTCATCAGTTTACGCGGCCCGATCCGGCGCAGTGCCGGTTCAGCCAGCCGCTGTTTGTCACCCCATAGCCGCAGCTCACGCGCCAGATCCCGCAGTTGCCGCCCGTCTTTCAATCCTTGTCGCAAGCGCAGCAACATGCGGACATCTTCGGTAAACGACCACAGCACCAGTACCGGCGATTCACCTTCGGCCAGCAGTCCATCCAGCATGCGCTGCACCCGTGCGCTATCACCTGACAGCCAGGATTCGGACAGATGGAATACATCGAAACGGGCGACATTGGCCACGGCCTCGCGCAGTTGCTCCAGCGTCAACTCACCTGCCGGATACAGCAAGGCCAGCTTGTCCACCTCCTGCCGGGCAGCCAGCAAATTGCCTTCCACCCGATCGGCAAAAAAGCTCAGCGCCTCCGGCGACAACTGCTGCTGTTGCTGCTTCATGCGCCGGGCAATCCAGCCGGCCAGTTCGTGACGGCCAACCGGCTTGGCTTCCACCACCACGGCGACCTTTTCCAGTGCAACAAACCACTTGGACTGCAGCTGGGTCTTTTCCAGCCGAGGCAAAGTAATCAGAGTGATGGTGTCGTCCGGCGGTGCAGCTGCCAGCTGTTGCAGTGCTTCTGCGCCCTCTGTACCGGGCTTGCCGCCTGGAATGCGGATCTCCAGCAGCTTGAGGCTGGCAAACAGCGACACGCTGCTCATGGCATCACGCAGCTGGGACCAGTCAAATCCTGACTCGACCGTCAGGACTTCCCGCTCCTGATAGCCCTGTGCAGCCGCCTGCTTGCGCAGCTTGTCAGCGGCTTCCAGCGCCAGCAGGGTTTCCTCGCCATGAATCAGGTAAAGCGGTGCCAGGCCCTTGGCCAGCACCGCATCCAGCGCATCAGGGTTTAGGCTGGGCATTGGCAGGCTTCAGGCTTTGCGGGCCGGATTTGCCAGATTGCACCGGACGCTGCAGATAGGCCAACCGGCGTACAACCTGCTCGGCGGCATCCTGGCGGATATCTTTCCACAGCAAGGCTTCTTCCTGCTCCTTGCCCAGCACGTCGCTATCGGAATAATTCATGTAGCGACGTACCGTTACGACCATATCCGGCTCCATCGGCATACCACCCAGCACGGTGCGTATTGTTGCGTTGTAGGTCAGCAGGTACTCGTTGACCTTGCCACCGCTGTTGATGGTGGAAACTTCCTTGGACTGGCTTTCACCCAGCACGCTGACGACGGCCTCTGCCTGTTTCGGCGAGGTCAGCACCACCAGCTTTTCATTGCGTGTCAGTGTTTCATTCAAGATGGGACCCAGCGGATTGCTGCCGCCTTCCACGTATACGCTGCTGAAAGGCAGTGGCCGACTGTTGCCACCCATCCCCTTCAGATGAAAACCGCAAGCGCTGAGCAGGAACACTACGCTGACAAGTGCCAGCCCGTGCAGGATTCGGTTCATGCCTGTTCTCCGTAACAGGAGCCGGTCAGACCCTGCCCCACGGCAAGGGGGAGGAAAAGCTGACCGGCAGGATTGCTAGCCCGCCCCATCGCAGGGCGGGCAGGGGTTTACACGACGATGTTCACCAGACGACCCGGCACCACGATGATCTTCTTGGCCGGTTTGCCTTCCATGAACTTCTGCACGTTTTCATGGGCCAGCGCGGCGGCTTCAATCACATCCTTGGCGGCATCAGCAGCCACGGTGATGCTGCCACGCAGCTTGCCGGCCACCTGCACCATCATTTCGATTTCGCTCTTCACCAGCGCAGCCTCGTCCACCTTCGGCCAGGCCTGGGCCAGCAGTTCGCTGCCCGGCTGCAATACCGCCCAGATGGCGTCGGTAATGTGCGGCACGATGGGCGACAGCAGCAGGGTGACGCTTTCCAGCACTTCCTGTGCCACGGCACGGCCAGCGGCATCGCTGCGGTCGGTCTTGTCGTAGGTGTTCAGCAGTTCCATCACTGCGGCGATGGCAGTGTTGAACTGCTGGCGACGGCCATAGTCATCGGCCACTTTCTGGATGGTGCTGTGCAGCTTGAAGCGCAGTTCCTTCTGGCTGGCATTCAGTTCGCCACCGGCATAGGCGGCCACCACACCAGCGTCGGCATGTTCCTTGGCCAGTTTCCACAGGCGCTTGAGGAAGCGGAAGGCACCTTCCACACCAGCGTCAGACCATTCCAGGCTTTGCTCCGGCGGGGCGGCAAACATCATGAACAGGCGCGCGGTATCGGCACCGTATTTCTCGATGAATTCCTGCGGGTCCACGCCGTTGTTCTTGGACTTGGACATTTTTTCCACGCCGCCCACCACCACCGGCAGGCCATCCACGCGATGGGTTGCACCGGTAATCTTGCCCTTGCCATCACGTTCCAGCACCACGTCTTGCGGGGCGATCCAGTCTTTGCTGCCATTGGGCAGGTCGCGGTAGAAGGTTTCGCAAATCACCATGCCCTGGGTCAGCAGGCTCTTGAACGGCTCGTCGCTGGACACCAGGCCTTCGTCGCGCATCAGCTTGTGGAAGAAGCGCGCGTACAACAGGTGCAGGATGGCGTGTTCGATGCCACCCACGTATTGGTCCACTTGCAGCCAGTAGTCGGCTGCCGCCTTATCCAGCATGGCGGTATCACACTTGGGGCTGGCGTAACGGGCGTAGTACCAGCTGGATTCCACAAAGGTGTCCATGGTGTCGGTTTCGCGCTTGGCGGCACCGCCACACTTGGGGCAGCTGGTTGCGTAGAATTCCGGCATCTTGGCCAGCGGCGAGCCAGCGCCATCCGGAATCACGTTTTCCGGCAGTACCACTGGCAGGTCTTTTTCCGGCACCGGCACGTCACCGCAAGTCGGGCAATGGATGATGGGGATCGGGCAGCCCCAGTAACGCTGGCGGGAGATACCCCAGTCGCGCAGGCGGTACTGGGTTTTCTTCTGACCGGCGGCTTTGGCTTCCAGATCGCCGACGATGGCGTCAAACGCCTCGCTGAAGGATTTACCGTCGTACTTGCCGCTATTGACGGTGCGTACGCTGTCGTCCTTGGCGGCATACCAGTCTTGCCAGTTGCTGGCATCGAAATCATTGTCGCCAGCCACCTTGGCATACACTTGCAGCAGCGGCAGGCTGTATTTGTTGGCAAATTCAAAGTCGCGCTCGTCATGCGCCGGTACAGCCATCACCGCGCCTTCGCCGTAACCCCACAGCACATAGTTGGCTACCCATACCGGTAGCTTGGCACCGGTGAGCGGATGGATGACGAACAGGCCGGTGTCCATGCCCTTCTTTTCCATCTTGGCCACGTCGGCCTCGGCCACGGAGCCTGCCTTGCATTCGGCAATGAAAGCCTGCAGCGCCGGATTATTGGCTGCCGCCTGGGTAGCCAGCGGATGTTCCGCTGCCACGGCAACGTAAGTTGCGCCCATCAGGGTGTCCGGACGGGTGGTGTACACCTTCAGTTGGCCGTCGTGACCGATGCTGTCCTGGTCGTAGGCAAATACCACGTCGGAACCGTGGCTCTTGCCGATCCAGTTTCTCTGCATGGTCTTGACCTGTTCCGGCCAGCCATCCAGCGAATCCAGGCTGGTGAGCAGTTCGTCGGCGTACTTGGTGATGGCGAAGTAGTACATCGGGATTTCGCGCTTTTCCACCACGGCACCGGAGCGCCAGCCTCGGCCATCCACCACTTGTTCGTTGGCCAGCACGGTCTGGTCCACCGGGTCCCAGTTCACCACGCCATTTTTCTTGTAGATCACGCCTTTTTCAAACAGGCGGGTAAACAGCCACTGCTCCCAGCGGTAGTAGTCGGGCTTGCAGGTGGCCAGCTCGCGCTCCCAGTCCAGGGCAAAGCCCAGGCTGTCCAGCTGGGTCTTCATGTACTCGATGTTGGCGTAGGTCCAGGCAGCCGGTGCGCCGCCGTTTTTCATCGCGGCGTTTTCTGCCGGCAGGCCAAAGGCGTCCCAGCCCATCGGTTGCAATACGTTAAAGCCCTGCAGGCGCTTGAAGCGGGCCAGCACGTCGGTGATGGTGTAGTTGCGCACATGGCCCATGTGCAGCTTGCCGGACGGATAGGGGAACATCGACAAGGCGTAGTACTTGGGGCGGCTGGCGTCTTCCACGGCCTTGAAGGCGGCGGTGCGGTGCCATTTCTGTTGCGCGGCGGCTTCGACTTCGCGCGGGCTATAAATTTCTTGCATGGTGATCTTTGTCTGGAATGGCTTGAAAACAAAAGGGCGGACTGCCCAAGTCCCCGCCTGGCAGGGCAGCTTGGGCAGTCCGTCGCAAATTCAATCGGCCCATTATAGCGGCCAGAGGGCCCTGCCGATAAGAGCCGCGCAAAAACAAAAGCTTGCCGTCAGCAGGCTGAAACACCCTGGCGCGTCATGGAAGGTAACTGCCCCGGCAGCTAGATGGTAGCGGCAGCGCCGGTTTCGAACACAGCGGCAGACAATGTTTTCATCAATTTACTGTGGCCGTGCCGATATGCACTCAAGTCAGGCGGTACTTGAAGAACTCCAGCTGCTGCATCAGCAACTGCAAGATGCCACCTTCCCACAGGGAGTGGCCGGCCATTTCCACCAGCTGGAAATCTGCCTCTGGCCAGTGCCGGGCCAGTTCGCAAGCAGTGACCGGTGGGCAGACCAGATCGTACCGCCCTTGCACAATGACAGCCGGCAGGTGGCGAATTCGGTCTAGCTGCTGCAATAACTGCCCCTCGGGCAGGAAAATACGGTGCACGAAATAATGTGCTTCCAGCCGTGCCAGCGACAGGGAAACATACTCACTGCTAGCTCTGGTAATAGCCTCGGGATTCTGCCGGATGGCCACGCATGCCGCCTCGTAGCGGCCCCAGCTACGACACACCGGCAGATGCACTGCCGGGTCCGGGTCACACAGCCGCCGGTAATACGCCTGCAGTAGATCCTGCCGCTCCGCCGGTGGAATGGGAGAGACAAAGCGCTGCCATTCTTCAGGATAAAACTGTCCCATCCCATGCATGAACCAGTCGATTTCGCTCTGCCGCCCCAGAAATATGCCGCGCAGAATCAGCCCCTGCACGCGGTGCGGATGGGCCTGGGCATAGGCCAGCGCCAGCGTACTGCCCCAAGAACCACCAAACACCAGCCAGCGTTCTATGCCCAGATGCAGACGCAGGCGTTCGATATCGTCGATCAGATGCAAGGTGGTGTTGTCGCGCAGCTCACCACGCGGTACCGAACGGCCACTGCCGCGCTGGTCAAACAACACGGCCCGGTAGAAGCCGGGATCAAACAGCTGCCGACTGGCCGGGGCGCAACCATCGCCGGGGCCGCCATGCAGATACAGTACCGGCTGGCCATCTGGCGCACCGCATTGCTCCCAGTACATCTGATGCAGGCCGTCCAGCGGCAACATGCCACTGGCAAACGGCATTAACGGGGGATAGAGCATCCTGTTCCTTGCGCGGCTGACGGATAGTAACAAGCTGAAGAACGCCGCCGTTCAACACAGCTGGCTGGTGATGTAGTCCCATTCAGTCTGAGTGACCGGGGTAATGGACAGGCGGTTCCCACGCCTAAGCACCAACATCTGCTCCAGCACGGGATGCTGGCGCAGCAATGCCGGTGTCAGTAAAGGCGTCTTGCGGACAAAACGGACGTCTACACATTGCCAGCGCGGCGCATCTGCCGTGGCTTTTGCATCAAAATAAGGGCTTTGTGGGTCAAACTGGCTGGAGTCGGCATGGGCCATCCCAGCCACCACCGCCAGCCCGGCAATGCCTGCCTCGGCACAACCGGAGTGCCAGAACAGCACACCATCACCTGGCTGCATATCATCGCGCATGAAATTGCGGGCCTGGTAATTGCGCACGCCAGTCCATTCGAATGCACGTGCAGGAGCTGCCATCAGGTCATCAATCGAGGTTTCATCCGGCTCGGACTTCATCAGCCAATAGCGCATAGGAAATGTCTGTTAATGAATAGAAGGTTGGCTTAACAATTTACGGCATCTTACAACGACCAGGCTGGATTATCCTGAAGGCAAGATAAACATCCGGGCCAGACAGCCCTTGCAGTTGGGAGAACAAACATGAAAAGCCTGTTGATTGGAGTACTACTGGCCAGCGCCCTGAGCGCCTGTGTCATCGTTCCGCCACGTGGCGGCTACCGAGGGCCGGAAGTTTTCGTGCCCATGGTGGTGGTTCCCGGCGAAGGCCACGGCCACCACTGGGATCATTAACACTGTCTGTCTGCCAGTGGACCGAAGCGGTGTAAACCCGTTTCGGTCAGCAAATAATCCAGCCGTACATCCCAAGGCTCACGCGGCACAGCTGCCACGCGCTGACAATCATAGGCCACCCCCACCAGCAACGGTTTGCCATAGCGGCGCTGACGCTGACGAAAACCCAGGCTGCTATCGTAAAATCCGCCGCCTTGGCCCATGCGGTAGCCCTCGGCATCCACCGCCAGCAATGGCACTAGCAGCACATCCAGTTTTTCTGCCCGCAAGCAGGGGCCATCAAACTCCACGATGCCGTAGCGTGCATGCCGGTACCAGTGTCCGCTGCCCGTCAAGCGGGAGAACCACATGCGCCGCCCTCGCGCCGGGATCTGCGGCAGCCACACGCTGGCACCACGCTGCAAGGCCGTGCTGAGCAGAATTTCCACATCCAGCTCCGAACCGGCTGCCAGATAGCCACCGATACGCCGCCCCCGCCGCAGCAGCCGGCTGGCGTGGCGGGCAACGGCACGCATGGCCTGCGACCGATACGCTGGCGTCAAAGCCATGCGTTGACGGCGGATGGCTTTGCGCAGGGCGATCTTGTCGGTGATGGCAGTGTCTGGAGTTGGCATGGCGCGCGCCTGACAATTAACGACAAATGAAAACGACCCGGAGCAGAATGCGCCGGGTCGTGGAAGGGAGACCCCCGCGAGTGTCGTTTGGGCATAATTCGCTTGTACCCTGTTTCCAGGGAGGGCCACCTGCCAGCCACTTCGGGCGCATCCACAAGGGACGCGACACACCCGTGACTCACGCTGGCGACCAAAAGCGAACGCATTGGTACAAAGGAATTGTTTGCCTTCACGAACACCGCAGGGGATAAGCTGATCTGGGTGTTAGCCAGTTCCTGTTTGGTAATCAGAAATCAGAACAGGGCTTGCTGGCTTTCGCGTAGCGCCGTATCGGCGGCTTCGCTCATGTTGCGTATTTTACGCTGGAACGAGGCCATTTCCAAGCCCTCTCCCACTTTGGTGCGTAATAAATCATGGGCAATGTTCAGCGCGGCCATGATGGCGATCTTGTCGGCATCCATCACCTTGCCATGCTGCTGGATCATATCGACCTTGCCTTGCAGCAGCCGGACAGCCTCAAGCAGTGTTTCACGCTCGTCCGTGGGTGTGCCGATGGTGAAATGGCGGCCGAGAAGTTCAATGTCGACCTGCACGATATCGCTCATTCCGCTTCTCCTTCAGCCTGCTCCGTCTCATCTGCCTTGGGCAGACGTTCCACCAGCGCCGCCACGCGGCTGCGTGTTTCGTTCACGCGGAAATTCAGCTCGGCGTTTTCCTTCAGCGCTTCAGCCAGCGCTTGGGCAAAACGGCCGTTCTGGGTTTCCAGCTCCTTGATGCGGGCGATCAGGGCCTGCACGCGGGATTCGAGGTATTCCAGTTCCTTGTCCATGGCGGCGAGGATAACGGCCAGCCAGTCCAGCGTCAAACCAGACTATGTCTTGCTGTGTCCGACATGGCACACCATCCCGGCCGACAGCAGGAAAACCATCGGCATCATGTGCTCTTGAGTACCAGTGGCAAGCCGCAGGCGATCAGCGTCACATGCTGGCAATGGGCGGCAATATCCTGGTTCAACCGGCCCAGCAGGTCACCATACTGCCGCGCCACACGGCTCATCGGCATCACGCCCCAGCCGATTTCATTGCTCACCAGCAATAACTGGCCCTGTACTGCATCGATAGCCTCCAGCAGCCATTGCCGTTCCTGCACGAAATCCATTTCATCGAACTGGTCGTCACTGCGGAAAAAACGCATCAGCCACATGCCCAGGCAGTCCACCAGCAGCAAGCCGTCTTCCTGATCCCGTCCCAGAATCAGCTCGGCCAGGCCGCGCTCGGCCTCTAGCACCTGCCAGTGCGATGGCCGCTGCAGGCGGTGCTGGCGTACTCGCTCGGCAAATTCAGCATCCCGGATTTCAGCGGTAGCAACATAGCAAACCGGGCCATCATGTTTGATGGCCAACTGCTCGGCATAACGGCTTTTGCCAGAGCGGGCCGCGCCGGTAATCAGGTGGGTCATGAAGGGTGCGCTCCTGAACGCCGGAACATGGCCGGTCCCGGCAAAACATGATGTAGATGCGGGCTTGTTACTTCAGTAACAAGCCAAGGCGGCGATTATACGGCACACGGCAGTGAAAACACGGGTATTTGCCGAGAACGGTCTTGATATGCAACAAGCAATGCCGACAGCAACCAGGCATTCAGCTTGCCGCGCAGCCCCCCATGTCTTAGAGTCCCGCTCTAGTCCACGCCAACCAGAGAAATTGCATCATGACCAAGGCCATCGCCCTTCCTGACTACGCTTTCCATGAAGCCGCCCTGCAACGCCAGAATTCGCTGACCAAACCGGCCGGCAGCCTGGGCGTGCTGGAAACGGTGGCCTGCCGCTTTGCCGCCTGGCAAGGCAAGCACATTCCCTCCCCACTGCAAGCGGCCATCACCGTATTTGCCGGCGACCACGGCGTGACGGCAGAAGGCGTCTCTGCCTATCCATCCATCGTCACCGGTGAGATGGTAAAAAACTTTGCCACTGGCGGTGCTGCCATCTGTGTGCTGGCACGTGCCATTGCCGCCCGGCTGGAAGTGGTGGATGCGGGCGTGCTCAGCCCGCTACCGGATCTGCCTATAGTGCAGGCCAAGGTTGCCGCTGGCACCGCCAATCTGGCAGTAGAAGCCGCCATGACACGGCAGCAGTGTGAAGCAGCCCTGGAAGTGGGCCGCGCGGCGGCACGCCGTGCAGTAGAACACGGTGCCAATCTGCTGATTGCCGGCGACATGGGCATTGGCAACACCACCCCGTCTGCAGCACTGATTTGCCGCCTGGCAGGCTACAGCGTGGACAATATTGTCGGTCGCGGCACTGGCATTGATGATGCCGGACTCATCAACAAGCGCCGTGCCGTGCAACAGGGGCTGGACCGTCTGCAGGACAAGCAACTGGATGGCACCGCCGTACTGGCCGAGCTGGGCGGACTGGAAATTGCCGCCATGGCTGGCTTTTATCTGGAAGGTGCCGCACTGGGTGTACCATCGCTAGTAGATGGCTTTATTGCCAGTGCCGCCGCGCTGGCCGCCCGCGCTATCGACCCGGCGGTGGCAGCCTGGCTGCTGGCCAGCCACTGCTCGGAAGAAACCGGACACAAGCTGGCCCTGGAAGCGCTGCAACTGAGCCCGCTGGTAGCGCTGGGCATGCGCCTGGGTGAAGGCTCTGGCGCCGCCACCTGCGTACCGCTGCTGCAGCTGGCCATCAAGCTGCACGCCGAAATGGCCACCTTTGCCCAGGCCGGCGTCACCGAAAAGGACTGAGTACGCATGCACCCCTATACGCTCACCCTGCTGCGCCACGGCGAGATCGACCATGATGGCAGGCTGATCGGCCACACCGACCTGCCGCTGAATGATCTGGGCTGTGAGCAGATGAGCCGCAGCTGGCACAAGCTGAACCAGTTGGCACCGGTTACCAGCATGGCCACCTCGCCGCTGCAACGCTGCCGCGAGTTTGCCGTGCATCAGGCCCTGCATGGTTCCTTACCGCTGAAGGTAGATGAGCGTTTTGCTGAGTTCAATTTTGGCGACTGGGACGGCATGTCGCGCGAGGTGCTGTCCGGTCAGCATCCGGACTGGGGCCGCCGTGTAGCCGCTGGCGAACTGATACCGCCAGGCGGTGAAAGCTATGCCGTGTTCCGCACCCGCGTGCTGACGGGCTTCTGCGAGTGGATTCAGACCGCACGCGGCAGCCACCGGGTACTGGTGTGCCATGGCGGCGTGATTACTGCCTTGCTGGCCGAACTGCTGGGTACCGAATTTGCCGTGGCCAAGCTGATGACGGTGCAGCGCGGCGGCTTTGCCCAGCTGTCCATTCTGGAAGGCCACCCGGCCTACCTGATGCATCTGGAAAGCCCCGGCGAAACATGAAACCGGCCAGCGCCATCCCCCCGGCTCGCTGGTGGCAAAGTCTGATTCTGGCTATCCAGTTTCTTACCCGCTTGCCCACGCCGCAGCTGCGCACCTTCCATCCGGAGTGGCTGGCGGCCAGCGCGCGCTGGTTTGCCCCGGTTGGCCTGTTGCTGGGCAGCCTGCTCTGGCTGGTGGTGTGGCTGGGCAGCCAGCACGACCCCTGGCTGGGCGCACTGGGCGGCCTGCTGCTGTGGATTGCCGTCACCGGCGGCCTGCATCTGGACGGCCTGGCCGACCTGAGTGATGCCATGGGTGCCGCGCACCACTCGCGCGAGCGCTTTTTCGCGGTACTGAAAGACCCACACGTTGGCAGCTTTGGCGTGATTGCGCTGGTCTGCGCCATCTGCAGCAAGCTGGTTTTGCTGATGCTGCTGGCCAAGCAGCCGGCACAGCTGGCTGGCCTGCTGCTGCTACCAGCCTGGGCGCGGCTGTTTGCGCTGTTCTGGTCGGCCACCCTGCCCGCACTGGCACCCGGCAGCGGCGCACGCTTTGCCGGACAAGCACAATGGCAGGTACAGGCCATCAGCCTGCTGGTTTTGCTTGGCCTGTCCTGGTGGCTGGCCCCAGCGCTATTGCTGGCCCCGCTGACCGGCCTGCTGTGGCGCACCTGGCTCAAGCGCAAGCTGGGCGGCATGACTGGCGATTGCCTGGGCGCGGGTATCGAAATCTGCGAAATCTTGCTGCTGGGCCTGCTTTTGCTCCCCATTCACCGCTGAGCGCGCGGTAAAAGACCTGTCATTCTGCCGTCATGGTCTGGTGATGTCGCTGCCGGATACTGCTGGCATCGGCACAGGGAGATGCGCGCATGCAGCTGGATATCTCGCACGACCCGGCGCGGCTAGACCACGCCATGATTCTGGACTTCCTCACCACCCGGGCGCATTGGGCCAACGGCATGGATGCCGCCCTGCTGGAACGAGCAATCCGGCATTCGCTGATTATCGCCGCCTATCATCAGGGCAGACAGATCGGTTTTGCCCGCGTGATTACCGACTACGCCAGCTTTGCCTATCTGTCTGATGTATTCGTACTACCCGACTGGCGTGGCCACGGGGTGGGCCAGGCGATGATACGGGCAGCCCTGGCCCATCCTCACTTGCAGCAGTTACGCCGTTTTTTGCTGGTTTCACGCGATGCCCGTGGTTTTTACCGCCAACTGGGCTTCACGCCCTTGCAGCATGGCGAGCGCTATATGGAGCTGCAGCGCGATGCAGCCACTGCTGCGGGGTGGCGTTGGCCATTTAGTCGTCGCAACCGCCCCGCCACCACACAGATTGCGGCCTGATCAGGGCAGCAGGTCGGCCCGCGCGCCGGGATGCTGCTTGACCACACTCCAGGGCAGCACACTCCATTCCGGATATTCGCAAGCACGTGCCACCCGGGCAAAGGATGGGCCCAGATACAGGCCCTGTGGCGTGGCATACCAGCTGACAAACTGCCATACCTGCGGATCGCGGTAGTCACACTCTTCGTCCTGTGTCGGCTTGGTATCCGCAGGATGCAGCCGTGTCATGGTGCGGCTCAGCCACGGTGCCAGTACTTGCTCCTCGTACTGGTAGTCTGCTCGCTCGCCACCAGCCTTGCGCGCCAGCTGCGGCTTGCCCTTGCCCACCCACAGCAAGTCTTCCAGTTGCAGTTGCTTGCCGCTGGCCACGTCCAGCGTCAGCGGATTGTCGGCAAAATCCGGATGAGCCCCACCGCAGTAATAGCTGGTGAAAATGCTTACGCTAAACAACTTATTGCCCAGCAGATGGGGCGTGACCGTCTGCTCGAAGTCGGCTCCAGCCGTGCGCGTGCCACCCAGCTGACAGTCAAAATAACTGGCCACTTCCTGCCACTGACGCTCGGCCAGCACCTGATTAAGCCGCTGCAGGCTGGGGGCCGGATAGCCATCTTGCACCCGGAACAGACGGATCTTGCTAACCGGCTCTTCCCACCATTGCAAGGTGTGGCCTTGCACCCGCTCACGCTTGCCAGCCTTGAGCGGCAGATCCACCAGCCGCACATAATCGTATGCAGAACGCTGGCGTACCGGATTCAGCGCCGCATCGCTGCTGACCGGCCACTGCGCCTGGGGATAGGGCGTCAGGCTGATGGCAACGGTCTTGCTCGCCTTGGGGCCATGCCATTCGCCAGCCCAGCCACTGCCTTGCGGTCGCAGGGTAATGTCATTGCGCTGCTCGTCGTACTGCAGGTTTTCGCCCAGTTGCAGGCTGCCATCGGCCTGCTGCTTGCCGGAAAGGGCAAGGTCGCGGTGATGCTTGCGATAGAAATAGCGCCCTTCCACCTGGCCATCCTGCGCAATGTCCAGCTCCATCACCACCGCTGCCGCACCCACCCTCCCCTGCAATAGCTGTGGCGCAGCCAGCACACCCTGCGCAAGGGCCAGCAATAGCCAGCCACTGAAGCGATGCATCATATTCTCTCCTTCTTGCAAAACAGCGCCGTACCACAATGGCATGGCGCTGCAAGTAGAGCACAAAAAACGGCAGATTGCTTGCTGCCTGCCAGCCACCACCTTGGGCATGGAAAACGCCCTGCGCCCCCCCTGATGAGGCTGCAGAACATCCACCATCACCACCGGCGGGCAGCAGCTGCAACGCTACCGGCGGGACAACAGCGTTGCCAAACCAGCGGGCTTACGCTACAGATTAAAGCAAGCAACACTGCTACCACGCCCCCCGAAGCGGGAATGGCACACAAGGGAATCAGGACATGAGTCTGCCGGGCAATTATCTGGATGGCCGCAGCCATGCCGGCAAGGCCGTGATGCTGCAGCGCGATGCCCATCATCTGGTGTTTACCGATGGCGTACATACCCACCGCTACCTGGCACACGCAGTTACCTTTCAGGCTGGCGCATCCGGCCTGCCAGACCAGCTGCAGCTACCGGATGGCGGGGTGATCGAAGTGGCCAGTGCCTATGGCTGCCAGCAACTCACCCAGCGCCTGCCGCTGGCTGCCAGACTACTGGAGTGGCTGCAACAAGGCTGGCCCTGGCTGCGGCTGCTCTTGATTGTGCTGGTCGCAAGCGCGCTGTGGACTGGCTATCGTAATGGCCTGCCCTGGCTTGCCGGCGAAGCCGCTCGCCGCACACCAGCGGCTGTCGAGCAAACCATGGCCACGGCAACCCTGAACCTGCTGGAGAAAACCAGCACCTTGCGCCCATCACAGCTATCCCCGGCCCGCCAGGCAGCCTTACAGCAACTGTTGCTGCAGGCCGCACCCGGCAGCAGCCGCTACCATTACCAGCTGCGGCTGCTGGATGCGCGCGAGCTCGGCCCGGATCTGATCCCGCTACCAGCCGGCCTGGTGATCATGACCGACCAGTTGGTGCGACAGGCCAAAAGCGATGATGAACTGTTTGCCATGCTGGCGCATGCCGTAGGCCATGTCGAAGCAAGACACGGTCTGCGCGGGTTGATCCGCACTGGCGGGCTGTCACTGGCCGTCAGCCTGTTTACCGGCGATACCAGCACCTTGCAGGCCGTGGCACCCATCATGCTGGCCGACATGAAATACAGTGCCGACTTCGAACACGAAGCGGATAGTTACATGCGCCGGACACTCACTGCACGCGGCTTGTCACCTTGCCTGTCTGCAAGCTTGCTGACCAGACTGAATGGCCCGGAGCACGCAGCGGCCAGCCTGCTTTCTGCCCATCCTGGCGATCCTGCCGATGCGGCCAGCGCATGTCCGCAGGCTGCTGCCGGTTAGTGCAGCTCTTGCCGGTGCTGCCACCAGCGCCAGCGCAGGCGCATGTCGTACCACACCGGCCGCAGGCCCAGACCAAACAACAACAAGGCCAGGGGCAGGGTGAAGCCATAGCCCAGATGCTTGAATCCCAATGCCCCCACCACGCCTCCCAGGAAGAAGGCAGACAGGATCATGCAGTACACCCACAGCCGGCTGCGATTGGATTTGATGTCCTTGATCTTGGAGCTGTGCAGATGGTTGTAGTAACTCATCTTGGTCAGCTCAATGCCAATATCGGTGGCAATCCCGGTCATGTGAGTGGAACGCAGCAGGCCGCCGGACAGTTTGGTGACGATGGTGTTATGCATGCCCATGATGAAGCACAGCAGCATCACGGTGGGCGGGGTGAACAAGCCCTTGTGGCTGGCCAGCCCGGCACCCAGCAAACCGAACAGCAGCAACAGCACGGCCTCCTCCATCATGGATACGCCATAGCCTCCGCGCAGACGCTGTCGCCTGGCCCACAGAATCAGCCAGGTGGAGTGCATCGCCCCGCCGATGAAACACAGCAACATCACCAGCATGGACAATGACAAGCGGATTTCTCCCAGCGCCAGATCATCAGCCATACCGGATACGATGCCGGATACATGCGAGGTATAACGCTGTACTGCCAAAAAACCGCCGGCATTCAGTGCGCCGGCAATAAAGGCCATGGAGCCGCCCAGCTGGCGCAGCACGCGGTCATTGAAAGAGCCGCGATCCAGCAGGCGGGTGATATTGCTTGAGCGTCGGGACATAGCAAACCATGAAAAAACGGCAAGGCGGGACACCCCGCCATTGCCGTTCATCATCCATCCTGCACTGGCTTGCTGACAAGCCTGATTTCCACTCGCTTTGCGACAACGCAAGGCCTCAATGGCAAGTCTGCAGTGCAATCCCCGGTGTCAGACGCTTTTGCAATGCCTGCAAACGCTCGGCCTGCTGGGCATCCAGCGCCTTGAAACTCAGTACCGTGGCCGCCGACTTCAGCCCCTTCTGCTCGATGGCCACCTTGTCGAAGCCCGCCGCTTTCACCCGTGCCTGCATGGCTTTGGCTGTCGCCTCCTGGCCGAACAAACCGAGCGACACGCTGCCCTTGAATTCCGCACTATGGACGATGTAGTTGTCAAAACCCTTGTCTTTCAGCTCGGCAGACAAGGTCTGGGTTTCAGACTGGGTGGCCAACGGCGGGTGATATACCCAGAACTTGCCATTGCCCTTGAGCTCGCCCTTGCTGCTTTCCACCACCTGCTCCGCCTTCAGCTTCAGGCTGGGCAAGCCACCCTTTACCCGAGCCAGCAGCTTGGCATCCAGTGTTCCCCAGTCATAGCAGGCCAACGTCTTGGCCGGTTCAGCTTTGGCAGCTTCAGGCTTGGACTTGGGCTTGTCGGCGGCTTTTTCCACCGATTTGGCTTCCACCAGCTTTTTGAGCTCGGGCTTGGCCACCGGCAGCGAAGCCTCTACCTTGGCAGGTTTGGCTGCCGTCGGCTGTGATGCCGTCTTGCCCAGGTCTTCCGGCTTCAACGCCTCGGTTTGTGGCATGGAGGCCACCACCTTCAGCGGTGCGCTGGCCTCCCCCGGCAGGGCCGAAGCGGGCTGCCAATCCGGCGGCAGCAACTTGACCTGCTCAGGGCTGATCTCCTGGGCGTGCACATCGGCAGGCGGGCGTTGCTTGAACGCGCCATAACCAGCCACCGCCAGATTAAGCACCACAATCAGTACCAGAAACCACTTCATGATTCGCACGCCACTCTCAAGAGTCCCATCAGCACGAGATTATCCACGATCGTCGCCGGTACGGCGAGTTGCACGGCAATAGAGGCCGCATCGCCGCCGGTCAGCAGCACGTGGGGCTGGGCGCGACCGGTCTGGTCGGCCAACTGCCGGCACATGCGCTCGATGGCCCCGCACTGCGCGGCCAGCACACCGCTGGCCAGTGCATCCTCAGTCCCCTGCGGAAAGGTTTGTACGCTGCCAGCCAACCGGTCCAGCTGGGCGGTGCCTTGCGCCAGGCTACGCAGCATCAGCGCCTGTCCGGGCAGAATCAGCCCGCCCAGATAATCGCCTTCGGCGGTCAGTGCTTCCACGGTAAGTGCGGTGCCGGCACACGCCACCACCACGTCATCAGCGCACAGCTGGCGCGCTGCGAGCACGGCCAGCCAGCGGTCGGCACCTTGCTCGGCAGGATGGCGGTAGTGGTTGCGCACATCGGCAAAACCGGCTGCAGAGCGTACCCACTGCACCGGGCAGGGTGCGGCCTGGGTGATGGCCTCGGCCACTGCCGGTCGTGCAACCGAGGCCGCATGAACACTGCCAATAGGCCAGGCGGCCCATTGCGCGGCCAGCGTGGCAATCTGCTCATGCGTTACCGCCCCCTGGGCTAGCCAGCCCTGCCCATCATGCACGCCCCATTTGAGCCGGCTGTTGCCGGCATCCAGCAGCAGTTTCATGACCGGCTCCGCAGGCTGACTTCACCAGCATGAAAAATACGCAGCCCCTCTGCCGTTTCCACCTGCAAGGCTCCGTTTTCCGCCACGCCGCGCGCAATGCCGTCAACTGGCTCCGCATGGGAAAAGCTTAGCCGTACCGGTGCGTTTTCATGGCTGGAACAACGCATCCAGTCATCGCGGAATGCGGCAAAGCCTTCACGGTTGAAGGTATCCAGCACCACCGCCAGTTCGCTGAGCAAGGCGGCCAGCAACTGGTTGCGCCCCAGCCGGATACCCGCTTCTGCCAGCGATGCCACCGGCTGATCCACTTCGCCCGGACTGTCCAGATTCAAGCCAATACCGATGACCACGGCAGCGGGGCCGAGTGCATCACCGGATAGCTCGATCAGGATGCCGGCCAGCTTGCGGCCATTGAGCAGCACATCATTCGGCCACTTGAGTTGTACCGGCACCGCCAGCTGGTGCAAGGCGCGCGCCAGCGCCAGCCCCACCGCCAGCGACAGGCCGGCCAGTTCGGCCAGGCCGCGATCAAAACGCCACAACAGGGAGAAAGTAAGCCCGGCCCCCAGACGGGTTTGCCAGCGCCGACCCAACCGGCCACGACCAGCGCTCTGCATTTCCGCCGCCAGCACCAGCCCATGCAATCCGCCACTGGCCGCTCTGGCCATCAACTGACTGTTGGTGGAGTCAGTGCGCTCGGTCACCGCCAGGGTAAAGGTCTCGGCGGCGGGTGATGACAGCGCATCACGCACGCTGGCCACATCCAGCCATTCGAAGGGCTCGGCCAGTTTGTAACCCTGGCCGCGCACGCTGAACACGGTCAGGCCAAACTCCTGCTCGATGGCATGTACCGCCTGCCAGATCAGAGTGCGCGAACAGCCCAGTTGGCGCGCGATGTCGGCACCGGAATGAAAGCGGCCATCACTCAACTGCCGCAGCACGGCAAATGCGTGCTCGCTCACGCCTTGTCCTCGGCAGCACGGATCTTGTTGATGGTTTGCGTCGTGGAGGTGGCAAACAAGAAGGGAATGGAATGTACTTCGCCGCCACGGGCCAGGGTTTCGGCGCTGCCGACAATCTTGTCCACCGTCCAGTCGCCGCCCTTGACCAGCACATCCGGCTGCACCAGTTCAATCAGCGCTGCCGGGGTATCGCTGTCAAACCAGGTCACCAGGCTGACGCTCTCCAGTGCGGCCAGCACGGCAGCACGGTTCAGCTCGTTATTGATGGGGCGATCATCGCCCTTGCCCAGGCGCTTGACTGAGGCATCGGTATTCAGGCCCAGTACCAGGCTGGCCCCCAGCGCGCGCGCCTGGGCCAGGTAGGTGACATGACCACGGTGGAGAATGTCGAAACAACCGTTGGTAAACACAATGGGGCGCGGCAAGGCAGCCAGCTTGGCGGCCAGCGCCTCTGGCGGGCAGATCTTGTCTTCGAATGCGGGTGCGGGGTAGGACATGGCAGAACCTGTTAAGGAGCGTGACTGGCCGTCATTATACGGTAGTCACGCTCTCAGGCTGCATGCCGGCGCAGAAACAATGCACCCGGGGGCGGCTGCGGATTTACTTCCAGCAATCGGCGGTGGAGTAGGTGCCGCTAGATCCTTTATTACCCAGCGCATCCAGCGTCAGTGTGCCGCACTGGGTATCTGGCGACTGGCTGTTGGCCGGTACCGCATTCACCTGGAAACCGGCCGGAGCCGTACCGCTGGCCACGGTGATGTTGTACAGGATGGAGGTGCCGGTTGCCCCCAGCGGGCTAACCTGGGTGGCACCGATGTTGTACTGATTGTTCATGGTGTAGTAACGCTCTTGCTCCTGCGCCACTTGCAACATCACGGTGGCAGCTTCGCTACGGTGCCCGCGCAGGATGTAATTGCGATACGACGGCAGCGCAATCGCCGCCAGAATGCCGACGATGGCAACCGTGATCATCAGTTCAATCAAGGTAAAACCGGTTTCTTTTCTATGCATGATCTTTATCACCAGGATTGAATGATTTCCCGCCACGACAGGCGGCCATACATGGTGCTGTAATTGGCATTTCCCTGTGTACCGATTTTCCCGTCAGAACCGGTACTGTTCAGGATATAGCTCTTGCCAGCCACCATCACCATCATCGGGCTCCCCGACGCAATGCCGTTACTCGTCATGGCATTGGCAGCCTGGTCGGTACTGTTCATCGCACCGTTACCGGAGGTGTCATAAATCGCCGAGGTTGTCCCCCCACCCGTTGCATAGTTCAGACCAAACAAGGTGGTTGTCCCGCCACTGCCACACACACTGGTGGAAGAAGGCGTGATGGCCGTGAAATATGCCAGTGTGTTCTGGTACAGGGCCGGGGTTGTCACCACCCGGCTATTGGTAAAACCACTGGCAGTCAACGGCAAGTACCAGCCATTGCAGCCGTTGGGCAGATAGCCGTTGACCCCGGAACACGACGAGATAGTAGATGTCGTGTTGTTGCTGATGGTGTAGTAGGTCAGCGTATTGCCGGTGCTGATATCGATACTGGTCGTCACCTGCGAGCCAATGCTTTGCGCCAGCAGGTTGGCCGAGATGGAGGTCTTGCCGGACAGGGTGCCGTCATCCCGGATGCCATACAGAGTCTGGGTATTGCTTTGGCTCAGATCATTGCCAGACAGATATTGGCCGGTGCCAAACAACACCAGATAACCACGCAGCGGGTCGCGCGTTACCATCACCCCCGAGGTAATCGGCTGCACGGTGCTGGCGGTACACTGCGTACCACTGGTCTGACCAGTAGCGGCCCCTGTGCAGGCGGTGAACAACGGGGTAGTCGGTGCCGTCCAGTTGCCCGGCGTGGTGGATGTCAGGTCGAACTTCCACAAATTGCCGTTCAGATCGCCGGCATACACGGTTTTGACTGCGCCATTGCTGATGACGATGCCCGGCGCAGACAAGCCATTTGGCGACGTATTCAATAAGGACGGCGTGGGCAGGTCAATGCGGAAATAGTTGCTGCCCCGTGTCCAGCTCGTCCCAGGCTGCTTATCCAGATACAGCACAAACAGCGAGGCTGTGGTGCCGCTGCTCTGGTTGTAGCCGTTGCCGAAAATCACCGCCGGACGGCCATTGCTCAGCTTGGTGATGACCGGGTTACCAATGGTGTAGCCCAGCTTGGCATCATCCTTGGCCGAGAACTCCCACAGCACATTGCTGCTACCCAGGCTGTCCACATGAGTGACATCCAGCGCATACACGCTGCTGCCCCCCGCCCCGGTCGTCCCCACCACTACCGAACGGGCTTCCGGGCTGGCCAACGCCGTGCCACTACTGCCATACAGGAAGCACACATCCTTGTAGAGCGGCGAGCCGTCATTGAAAAACTGGTGCGCATAGGTCGTGGAGCTCAGATTGGGCAAACTGGGGTAGATACTGGCAGGCAGATAGGCCGCCAGTTCATTGCCCACACTGCTGCTGCCATAGGTAGCATTAAAAATGTGCAGCATGCCATCGTTGGCCGCCACGGCCACTGCGGCCGGACGGGAAAAAATGGTCGCCCGATCCGTTGCCGGACTGGACAGATTGGCATCGTAGGAACAACCACCCGGATCTGCCGTCGGCGTGGGAATGAACACCGGCGTGGAGTGCACCACATCACCCATGCGGTAGTTGCGGGTACGGAACTGCGGCGAGGCGGAACTGCCCTCCTGGGTTTTATCCCCGCGCAAGTAGTTGACCCGGTAACTGCCATAGCCACCGGTATTCAGGCCGGTGTACTGAAAGCTGGTGGTACCGGTCGGGACATCGGTCTTGGTACTGAGAGCGGAATACCAGGTGGTGTTGAATGCCGCACCGGCCATGGTGGTGTAGTCGTAAGTCAGCACATTACGCGAGGCCACGCTGTTGTTCAGCTGGGTTTCCAGTTTCAGCTTCGCCTGCCATGCCGGGGTGTAGCTCACGGTAATGGCGCCAGTGGAACTGGTGCTCAGCGAATAGGTATTGGCAATCAGGTCACCACTCCAGTCGGTAGAGTTGAACGCCGGTTGGAATATATAGGTACTGGAGCTGAACACCTTGCTGCCAGTGAAGGAGCCCGCCAGGCCGGCTTGCGATGCATTGGCCGAACCAGACACCGTACTGAGCGCATTGGTCAGCGCGGACACCATGGCGGCCGGATTATTGGCAGGCGCATAGTTGGTGGGAGTGCCGGTATAGCCGGCGGCCGGGCTGGGGAATACCGAAATGGAGCTGGTGCCGGTCGTGGCGGTGCTGCTGCTGGCAGCCGACGCCCACTCCTTGGCCAGATCTGGCCAGCTATTGGCATTGGAGTCGGTGAATCCGCCATATTTTGCCGCCATGAAGAAGGCATTGCAGACATTGGAACTCCAATAGGAGGAGCAGGGTGAATCACCCACCCCCTTGTAGTTACCGCCTTCCACCACATCAATCATGAAGGAGCTGACACTGGCCGTTTTGGTGTCTCCGGACTTGGTGCGGATATTGTTGGTATTCGCCCACCACGCCATGCCGGCAATATACGGTGGCGAATTGGTGGAACCGGTATTCACCGTCTGGTATTGGGTACCAGTCATCCCCTCATCCGTACCCAGGTTCTGCGTCCAGGTCGCCACGTTGAAGGCAGTATCATCGGTAGGCACAGAGGCACCAGACCAGCTGGAGCCGGGGACATCAATATCATTGTGCGTATTGGTGTCGCCAATATAGATGATGAAGTTTTTCTGGCAGGAATTCAGGATGGGGTCATCCCAATCGGTAATCGCCGGGAAACCACCTTGCCAGCTGGTATTGGAGCTAAGCGAACTGGTAAAGGTGGAGTAATTGCCGTAATTGCGGAAATAGCGCAGCGCGGCATAGTACAGGTGGGCAGCCGGGTCGTATTGCTTGTAACCGATATTGCTGGTGATGGTGTCACCAAACTTGTTCAGGTAATTGGCTACCCCACTATTGGACACTGCCAGTGTGCTGCCATAGGTTGTTGAGGTATCGGTGGAAGAAATGGTATGCGAAATGGCGTCGTTGGCATCCGGATTCACCACGAAAGTACCATCGCTATTCCACTCAGCACCCAGGGTATAACTGCTGCCCGATCCACCTGTCACTGCCTGAGAAATCCCCGGGTATTTCAGACGTGCGCGCAAGGCACCGCCATCCTGGGTGTACTGGGTATTCACCAGATAACTGGCAGCACCAAAACGCATCTTGCTGCCATTGGACTGAATCAGCCCTTCCGGCTTGTAATTGCTGCCATATTGCTTGCAGGTATAGGGCGTGGTGCTGCCGGTTTCCACCATGCCACTGACACAGACTTTGACAATGGCGTTATCAATTTCATAGGGTGAGCTGGGCTGGCTATTATTGCTGGCCCGATAAATGGACACACTCCACGGATGAGAGCCGCTACCGTAATTGGGGCCATTGCTGAACCACACATTGTTATAGGTAGTGGAGTATGGCGTGACCTTGGACAGGTAATTGGTCCCGCTCACGGTCAAACCGGATACTGCTTTACCAGTCAGGTTATAACCCTGGTTCTGACCTGGCACCACGGCAGCACGACGCAAGTAGGTGGTGGAGGTGGAGTCACCCGCAGAGTAATCGCTCACCAGCGTAGATGCGGTGGTATTCCCCGATGAGGTAGACCACCCGCCACTGCCCAGTGCGCGGTTGCCACCAGTCAAAGTGGCACGAAAAATATCAATTGCCGACATGGTGGCCCAGTTCAGCAAATTGCCGCTCCAGGCCGTGCCATCACAGGTATAAATCTTGTAAACAGTTGAGTTATACGTCACCGATGTCAATGTGGCGCTGGCATAGGGCGAAAAATAACCTGTCGATCCCGACCCGCTGTATTTGTAGCACTTGGCATAATCAAAATATCCCAGAAACGGAGTATTCCCCACGCCGGAGACATCCAGGTCAGCCACACTGCTGATAGAGGTCTTGGTATTGAATGCCGAGCCCGCAGTCGGAAACTCCACCGACAAGGCAAACATCACGTTCGGGCCATAAGAAGAGCCAATCCCCGCCAGCGGCAAAGCACCAATGGAGACTGCCGAAGCCGCTTGTACCACCGACAGGCAGCAGCCCCACAGCAACAATCCCAACATGCACAATCTGGTTTTCATTGCCGACTCCATTTACTTCGATGGGCGGTAAACCGACTCGGTCACCGTCACGATATTGCTGTTGAAACCAAAGCCCCAGGCGGTAATCCGGTACAAATAACTTTCCGTACTCAAATCACTGCCAGGTGCCTGATCCGGAATAGCCTCAATGGCATAGCGTGGGGCTTGCAAGCTGAAGCTGCCCAGGCTGCCACCATTCCAGGCGGTACTGGGCACCGTTGCCACCGTGGTGGGTGAGGTGGCAATCGCCGCAGAGGCCAGCAAGACACTCATCGGCCCGCTGGCATAGTTGGAACAAAGCCCGGTTGATGCCGTATTAGGGCAGCTGTTGAAACCGAGATTGCTGGTAATCACGCCGCTGGCAATCTGCCCTTCGGCATACCGTAACGCAGCCTCTGCCGCCTCCTTGGCCAACAAGCCGTCCCGTCCGGCGCGCGCCAGACGCTCCTCTTGCTTGGACGAATAAAACGCAGTGAGGCCGATCAGCATCATGGCCACCAGCAGCACCAGCACGACCAGCAGGGCGACCCCGCGTTGCGCAGAATTGAATGGAAGCGGTTGCATCACGACATCCTGTTGCGCAAGACAAAGGTGGAGTCATACAAGCGGCGTGCCCAACACGGATTACTGGTACTGCACGCCACCGTAGCCGAAGCCAGCGGTACCACCCAGGAGTTATCACTAGACGACACCGTGGCACCATAATTGGCACCGAACATATTAAAGGTGGCCCCACTAAACGCCTCTGCCCGTACCTGGTTGTAAACCGGGTCCTGTCTGGCCAGCAGCACCACCCGCACTGCATACACCTTGCTCATACTGATGGAGGAACTGGGGGGCGTGTAATAGTCAGGCTGACCATCGCTGGCGCTATCCACCCCCAGCAGCACACCGATACGCTCGATGTTCTCCGCGACAATTCCCGATGAAACCAGACTGCCGGTCAGCGCGCTGGACAAGGCATTGCCATTGATATCAGTCCAACTAACATCACACATCAGCTGCGGGCGTACCACCTGCGGGCTGCTACCGGTCCCCACGCCCTGCACCTTGATGTAAAACCGATTGGTCACAATCACATTGCTGGCCGCCGGTGACGGATTACCCAGACAATCCGGCATGCCGGTATTGGAAGAGGCCTGCGGGCCGGTGATGTAGCTGATGGTCAGGGTATCGCTTTTCTGCCCCATCGCACTCAGACTGCTGGTATTGCCGTTGCTCAAGGTAAAACTACTGGTTCCACTGGCAATGGTCGTGGCAGCTGACGCGATCAGACTGACCTGACTAAACGCATCCGACCCAACACTACCCGATGCCGCAGAAGAATTGATGTGGTTACACGGCACCACCCAGTTGCCACTGGCATTGGTAGTGCTATACGACGTTTCATCACAATAGCCGGACTGCTTCAACAGCCGGCCTATCACTGCCAGTCCAATGCGGCCGTTATCCGTCATTAGCGCATTACCCGACTGCGCACCCAGCGTCTGCTGGTTGGCAATAAAGATATTGGCCACCGCCAACAGGATGAAAAAGGAAATGGTTACCGAGACCATCAACTCCAGCATGGTAAAACCTGCCTGAAGTTGCATGGCACACCGCGTAACAATTGAAGGATGCTTGCTCATGGTTTCACCAATACCGACATCGAAGCCGTTGCCGTCTGCGAAGCCACACTAGTCGCCCGTTCCTGCCAGCTCACCGTCACCTGATAACCAAACACCACACTACCGCTGGAAACCTTGTTGACCGATAGCGCCGGGCTGGTCAGACCACTACTGGCGGCAATGGCCTTCATCTCGGCCAGGTCGAATGCCGCACGATTAGCCGGCGTTGTAGACGGGCAATTGGTGGTAGCCGAATAACAATTGCCGCTATAACTACCCGATGCGGTGGAATAATCAGCCCCGGCATTGGCCCGGATACGGTCTGCCAGTTGCTCCGCCACCAGCGCCGCCTGCTGACGCCCACTACTCATGCTGGAATAACGCAGATTATTCAGTTGCAAGGCGGCAACGCCCAACAAGCCAATAGCCACGATCACCAGCACCACCAGCACCTCGATCATGGTCACCCCGGCCTCACGCCGGATCTTGCCTGGCATGGGGCGGTTCATGGACAGGTCCCCAAATTCAAGCGCTGCGGACGGCCATTGGCCAGGATATTGACCTGCTGCGCCATGGTCGAACTTTTGCCCGTCACATCACAGATGGCAATATTAGTCGTGGTCGTGGCTGCCGAGCCGCCAGTACCGCTGGCCTGCAATTGCAATTGGCCACCCGGTAGATACTGGAAAGCCGTGGTCGCACTCGGAGTTATGGTGACGTATAGCGAAGACGGAATCGAACCATGCATCACCAACACCCCCGAAGCTGTCGGGCTGCCAGTATGCTGATAGTCAATGAAGGACACCCAGCCCGAACTCCAGCTGGAAGCATCGCAGCTTGGCACATTATTGCTGGTGGCTCCGGTGGATGCGCACACCACCACAGGCACGCCCATGCGCATGGCGTTGCTGCGAGCATTCAGCAAGGTCATGTCGAAATCGGTGGCAGCTTGCTTGATCCGGTTCTCAGTCACAAACTGCGACATCGAAGGCAGGGCAATGGTCAACAGAATGGCAAATACCGCCATCACCACCACCATCTCGATCAAGGTGAAGCCACGCAGGCAGCGCGTCCTGTCCATGGTAGCTCTCAGGGAATTTTTACCCCTTAAGCGTAACTAACCACAAAATAAATAAAGAATTTTCTGATAAGCGATTAGTTTTTTCTGACCAACGGAACATAAAACGGCAGAGGACAAGAAGGCGTTACGTGTAATGAGCAGACAGAAGGCTGGAATGCAAGAAGCCCAGCTCGATTGAGCTGGGCTTCTAATGGGGAGTCTGGCGGTGTCCTACTT
>NZ_JBMDJV010000008.1:0-173630 GCF_057809375.1 Aquitalea sp. FG25 | reverse complement strand
AAGGCCATGGGTTCCAGCGTGGGTGTTGATGCCTATGTTGCCAAATTCGATCCGGCAATACTGGCTGAAACTTTGATTCCATTCCTGCAGAGGTAACCGTTAAAATCAACGGCTCAATGGAATACCGACATTTCAGGACCTACCCAGATGCCAGATAAAAACATGCGATTCCTCGTTGTGGACGATTTCTCGACCATGAGACGCATTGTGCGCAACCTGCTGAAAGAGCTGGGCTTTACCAATGTCGACGAGGCCGAAGACGGCCAGGTGGCCTTGCACAAGCTGAAAACGCAACATTTCGACTTTATTGTTTCCGACTGGAACATGCCCAACATGACCGGCATCGAGCTGCTCAAAGCGGTACGGGCCGATCAGCAAATCAAGCACCTGCCCTTCATGATGATTACCGCCGAAGCCAAGCGGGAAAACATCATCGAAGCGGCCATGGCCGGTGCCAGCGGATACATCGTCAAGCCTTTTACTGCAGCAACACTGGAAGAAAAGATGAACAAAATCTTCCAGACCATGAACAAGTAAATCAATAAATAATAGCAAACAGACCTGCTTAGTCAGCACCGAGGAGAGGCCATCGTGCCGGATCACATTCTGGAAAGTGGAGATTCACCGGATCTCGAAGCACTGTTTGACAGCATTGCCAGTCAGCAAAAGGAAGTGGAACCTGTCGTCACCGCACCGTCAGTTGACGCGGCAGGCAGCCCTCCCAGCACTGCTGTGATGTATGAGCAGATCGGCCAGTTGACCCGCAAGATGCACGATGCGCTACGCGACCTGGGCTATGACAAGTCGCTGGGGAAAGTGGCAGATGCCATTCCCGATGCCAAGGACAGACTGGGCTATATTGCCTCCTTGACCGAGAGTGCTGCCGAACGTGTGCTCAATGCCACTGACCTGGCAAAGCCGTATCAGGATGATCTGGAAAGCCGTGCCAAACTGCTGGCAGCACGCTGGGAACAGCTGTATGCCAACCAGCTTTCTATTGCAGAATTCAAGAATCTGGCAGAAGACACTCGCCAGTACCTGGGCCACGTGCCCAAACAGACACAAGCCACCAATGTCCAGTTGCTGGAAATTGTGATGGCACAGGATTTTCAGGATCTCACCGGACAAGTCATCAAGAAAATGATGGATATGGTGCATATACTGGAAACAGAATTGGTGGCCTTCCTGATCGAATTCTCACCGGATTCGAAAAAGGCCGAACTGGACAACAATCTGCTGAACGGACCGGTAATCAATCCCGAAGGCAGAACCGACGTGGTTTCCAGCCAACAGCAGGTCGATGATCTGCTGGAAAGCCTGGGCTTCTAAACAAAAAGCGGTGAACGTGTTAGCGGCATAAGCGGGGGTGAGAATATGAGCGATTTTGGCGGCATGGAAGAACTGCTACAAGACTTCCTGATGGAGTCTACCGATCTCTTGTCCGACGTGGACAACAAGCTGGTGGAACTGGAAAAGCGTCCTGAAGACAAGGCGTTGCTGAACGATATTTTCCGGGGTTTTCACACCATCAAGGGCGGTGCCGGTTTTCTGAACGTTGGCCCGATGGTCAACCTGTGCCATCGCACGGAAAACCTGTTTGACAAACTGCGTAATGGCGAACTGCACATCACGCCGGAAGTCATGGACGTCATCCTGGATGCCACGGGCATCGTGCGTGATATGTTTGGCACGCTGGGACAGGGACTCATGGTGGCCGACGCCGATCCGGACGTACTCAATGCGCTGGATGCCGTCCTGTCCGGCCAGCAACTGAGCAAGGCCGAAGAAGCGGCCCCGGCTCCGGTTGCTGCCGCTGCGGCGGCAGGCCCGGACTGGAATGCCCTGCACCAGGCCATCGTGCCGCAAGCTGCACCGGCGGCAACGGCAGCCTCTTCTGCTGCGGCTCCTGCGCCGGCGGCCCCGGCTCCTGCCGCACCAGCTCACGAACTGATCACCGCCGCAGAGCATCTGCCTGCCGTCAAGCCGCCGGCCAAGCCGGTAGCCAACAAGCAGCCAAGCAGTGCTGGCAACAGCAGTGGCCCGCAGGAAAATACCATCCGTATCGATACGGTGCGCCTGGACATGGTACTTAACCTGTCCGGTGAAATCGGCCTGACCAAGAACCGCCTGACTACCCTGCGCACGGAAATCCTGCAGGGTAACCGCGACGGCAATACCCTGCGTTCGCTGGATGAAGCCATCAGCCAGCTGGACCTGCTGGTGGGCGATCTGCAGAACGCGGTGATGAAAACGCGCATGCAGCCAATTGGCCGCCTGTTCCAGAAGTACCCGCGTTTGGCACGTGACCTGGCTCGTCAACTGGGCAAGGAAGTCGAACTGGTACTGTCCGGTGAAGAAACCGAGCTGGACAAGACCATGATCGAAGATTTGAACGATCCCTTGGTCCACTTGGTGCGCAATGCCGTCGATCATGGCGTCGAGTCCCCGGAAGAACGTATTGCCGCCGGTAAGAAGCCGCAATCGCTGATCCAGCTGACAGCTGAGCAGGTGGGCGATCACATCCAGATCGAAATCACCGACGATGGCAAGGGCATGAACCCGGACGCATTGCGTCGCAAGGCGATCGAAAAGGGGCTGATCGATCAGGAAACCGCCAACGGTCTGGACGAAAAGCAGTGCCTGCAGCTTATTTTCATGCCGGGTTTCTCCACCAAGGATCAAATCTCCAGCGTTTCCGGTCGTGGTGTTGGCATGGATGTGGTCCGCACCAATATCCAGAAGCTCAACGGTCGTATCGATATCAACTCGCTGCCAGGCGAAGGTACCCGTATCAGTATTTCGCTGCCGCTGACGCTGGCCATTCTGCCGGTACTGGTGGTACGTGCCTGCAACCAGCCGTTTGCTGTGCCGCTGGCCATGGTGCGCGAAATCATCACCATCGATCCGAATGCCATCCAGGAAGTATCGGGCAAACCCACCATCGTGGTGCGCGACGAGATTCTGCCGCTGCGCACGCTGGCGGGCCTGCTTGGTTGGGAAGCTACCCAGAAGCCTTACTTTGGCGTACTGATGCAGTCGGCTGAAAAATCCTTCATTCTCGCCATCGACTCCTTTGTGGGCCGTGACGATGTTGTCATCAAACCGCTGCAGAATATCCGTCCGAAGGGTGTGGCCGGTGCCACGCTGTCTGGTGATGGCTCGGTGGTTCTGGTTCTGGATATGGAAGATCTGCTCAGTTCCAGCGATGGCACCAATGGCCAGGTAAGGACCTCGGAGCTGATTTCCGTATAAAAATACCCAAACTGGCAAGCTTTAATGACCACACAAAGCGCCTTCATTGGCCGACAAACGGTTTTGAACCGCAATCAGCAGCTCATCGGGTATGAGCTGCTTTTTCGTGCAAGCAAGGAAGCAAGCTCCGTTGGTCCACACAGCGAGCTACAGGCTGATACCGATGTATTGGTCAACACCTTGAATAATATGGGAACCAGCTGGCTGATCGGCAACAAGCTGGCTTTCATCAATGTCGGCGAGGCCATGCTAACCAGTGATTTCCTGGAGCTGCTGCCGCCGCGCCGGGTCATCCTGGACATCGCACCAGACATTAGCCCGTCCAGCGAACTGCTGTCACGGGCACGCCATCTGCGCTCGCTAGGCTTTGGCATTGCACTGGATGATTTCTCCTTCGAGGCACAGTCGGCTGCGTTTCTGGAATTCGCCAACTACGTCAAGCTGGATATCCAGAACCGCGACGCCAACCACTTCCAGGTGCTGGCAGCTCGACTGCGCAGTTACCCGGTCATCCGCATTGCCGAGCGGGTGGAAACGCACGAGCAATATCATCTGTGCAAGGAACTGGGCATGGATGGCTTTCAGGGCTATTACTTTGCCAAGCCTGAAACCTTATCCGCCAAGGTGATTCACCCCACCTTCAGCAATGCACTGGAATTGCTCAATCTGCTACGAATGGACGCGGATCTGCGCCAGATAGAGCAGATTCTGAAGCGTGATGTTGCTCTGTCCTACAAGCTGCTGCGCTATGTCAACTCAGCCGCTGCAGGCCTTAACACCACCATCAGCTCTTTCTCCCATGCCGTCACCGTACTGGGCTACAAAAAGCTCTACCGCTGGCTGACCCTGCTACTGGTAACCGCATCTGACGATGGCCGTGCCCCACCTGCCCTGCAGAAAACCGCCGTGACACGGGGCCGCCTCATGGAGCTGCTGGGCGAACAACTGGGACTCAATCACGATGACTGCGACAATCTGTTCATCGTGGGCATGTTCAGCCTGCTGGATGTCTTATTCGACATGCCGATGGACAACATTCTTGAGCACCTGCAATTGCCAGGCTGCATCATCGAAGCCCTAGCCGAACACAAAGGCCGGATGGGCATGCTGCTGCAGTTGGCCACAGCCTGTGAGGATGGCCAATTGAACGGCGTGGCCGAACTATGCAAGCAACTGCAGCTGAACGCACAGCAGCTTAATCAAGCACATGTATCCGCGCTCGCCTGGGTGGAGGATCTGGGCTTATAATTGCCAGCCCTCCAGCCGGTCACCATGTCTCGATGAAACTGTTAGCCATAGACACCTCCAGCAGTTACCTGTCCCTCGCCCTCAGCCTGGATGGCAAACTGTATTCCTTTCACGAGGAAATGGGTCAAAAGCATGCGGAGCGCACGCTACCAGAAATCGAGCGTTTGCTGCAGCAGGCGGATATTGCCCTGAGCGGACTGGACGCTATCGTCTTCGGGCAGGGACCTGGCTCCTTTACCGGCCTGCGTATTGCCTGCGGCCTGGCACAAGGCTTGGCTTTCTCAGCCAAGCTACCCGTTATTGGCATTCCCACCCTGGATGCCGTAGCCCATCAAAGCAGGGCCGAAAAGGTTCTGGTCTGCCTGGACGCACGTATGCAGCAGGTTTATTGCGCAGCCTATCAAACCGGCCCCCAATGGCAGCGGCTGAGCCCAATTACCTTGCAGGACCCGCAAGACGTCATCCTGCCAGAGGGTATCACGATGCTGGCCGGTGATGGCTTCACCAATTACCCGGCCCTGCTGATGCAGCAACGCGACAGCACCACGCACACCGGCGTACTGCGGGCCGATGCACGAGCCCATGCGGAGCTGGCACAAAGTGGCCGCTACCCGCTGCAGCATCCACGCGAAGCTGAGCTGCTCTATGTCCGCAACAAGGTTGCACTGACTTCGCTCGAACAGCAGGCACTGAAGAAATGAGCAGGGTCAGCCGCTATCAGCCAGAAAACGCCCAGGCCCTGGCCGAGCGCGAATCTGCGGCCACCCCGCATGGCTGGAGTGTGCGTAATTACCAGGACTCCATCGCATCCGCCCATGTCTTTTATCGACTGGAACAGGAAAGCAGCGGTGCCGCTGTTGTCATGCCTCTGCTGGATGAAGCCGAACTGCTCAATATTTTTATTGCCGCCGAACAGCAAGGCCAGGGGCTGGGCAAGGCTTTGCTATCCGGCATCATGGCAGACCTAAAACAGCACGGTTGTCACCGGCTGTTTCTTGAGGTGCGCGCCAGCAATCAACCAGCTATCAGGCTTTACCAGCACTGCGGCTTTCAACAAAGCGGCTTGCGCAAAAATTATTACCCATCGGCCAACGGCACACGCGAGCATGCCATTCTGATGGAGGCCCTCCTGTGAGCCGGAGCCATTTTGTCCAGCAAGCCATGGGACTGGGACCACAGTGGCAAGCTCGCGACGGCTGGTTTGACCAGCACCCGGCAGAATTGGAAAAACAGGCCATACTGCTGGCCCTGCACAATCAGGCAGCCACCCCAAACCAGACCGACATGGAAGTCCTGGCCGCTGCTGAATCTGCCGTGCAAACACCGGCTGCAGACCTGCCGCGCGCCATCAGTCAGCACCTCACCATCACAACACAGGCGGAGCCCTCTCCTCCCCCGGCAGCACCGCAGCATGTAGCGCCTCCCGCCACCATTGCAGAAGCCGCATTGCCAAATTGGGAGCAGCTGGAGCAAACCGTGGCCAGCTGCCAGCGCTGCCCGTTGTGCAATACACGCAGCCAGACAGTATTTGGTCGGGGCAATCCACAGGCGCGCTGGATGCTGATCGGCGAAGCACCAGGCGAGCAGGAGGACAAGCAAGGCCTGCCTTTCGTGGGCAAGGCCGGCCAGTTGCTGGACAATATGTTGGCCGCTGCTGGACTGGATCGCGACCGAGATGTCTACATTGCCAATGTGCTCAAATGTCGCCCGCCGGGCAATCGCAACCCCGCTCCTGAAGAAATCCTTGCTTGTCAGGATTACCTGCAGCAGCAAATCCGCCACGTACAGCCAACCCTGATCCTGGCGCTGGGCCGCTTTGCCGTGCAGACCCTGCTGCAAACCGAGCAAAGCATAGGCCGTTTACGCGGCCAGCTGCATCAATATCAGGGCATACCGTTGATTGCCACCTATCACCCGGCCTATCTGCTACGTAATCTGCCGGATAAAGCCAAGGCCTGGCAGGACATGGTACTGGCCAAACAACAATTTTCCCGTCTTAACCAAACGGCCTGAGCCAGCCGGAAGCCACTCAACCATATACACCGCGCAGCCAGCGCCGGTAAATGGCATCGGCCTGGGCATGGCTTTGCACCATGCCCGCTTCTAATGAGGCCGCGATATCCTCAACCGACATCACACTAGGCAAATCGTGGGTATCAATCTCCTGATAACCCACCTGCAACCACTGGCGAATCATCTTGACCTTTGCCTCGCAATGAAACTGCATGCCCAGATGTTTGCCGCCATAGATAAAGGCCTGATTGCTACAGTAGGCACTACTGGCTAGCAAGCTAGCCCCCTCAGGCAGGGCAAAAGTATCGCTGTGCCACTGAAACACCCGCAGGGCCTGCCTATCGCCAAACCACTCCCCTGCCACTCCGGCGGTACTGGCCTGCAGCTCAACCCAGCCTATCTCCGGAATATCAGCCTTATACACACATGCCCCCAATGCCAGCGCCAGTAGCTGGGCACCAAGGCAGTGGCCGATAACCGGTACATCCGCCGCTATTGCCGTACGCAGAAAATCGACTTCAGACAGAATCCAGTCATGATCAGCCACATCATGCACACTCATCGGTCCACCAAAACTGGCGACACCGGCATAGGCGCTGACGTCATCTGGTAGTACATCACCGTCATAGACCTTGAAAGTGCGCGAGGGGATGGCGTGGCGATTCAGATAATCAAGGAAATATTCAGGACCATCCAGCGCAAGGTGCTGAATGATGGCAATCGGCTTCATGTGGCTTCCTCTGCATTGCTCCGGCGATCATCGACAAGAAATGATCACAAAAATAATGAATAGGAAAATATAGAGGATAATCCGCCAGTAGCGGAATATATTTGATCAAAATAGCAATAAGTATAAAGACAGCACACATAACTACGTAAACGACAGGCAATAAAAAACCCTTCTCCGTGCACCAGAGAAGGGCTCTTCGACGTTACCGAAAAACAAGCTTACTTCAGCTTGGTTTCCTTATAGATAACGTGTTTACGGGCAACGGGATCAAATTTTTTGATCTCCATTTTTTCCGGCATCGTGCGCTTGTTCTTCGTCGTAGTGTAGAAGTGGCCAGTGCCGGCGGTGGATTCAAGCTTGATTTTATCGCGCATTGTATTACCTATCTGTCGCTATCTAGAGGACCGCTTAGATCTCGCCGCGAGCGCGCAGATCAGCCAGCACTACATCGATACCAACTTTATCGATAGTACGCAGTGCAGCGTTGGATACGCGCAGGCGCACCCAGCGGTTTTCGCTTTCTACCCAGAACTTGCGGTACTGCAAGTTCGGCAGGAAACGACGTTTCGTCTTGTTGTTGGCGTGGGAAACATTGTTCCCGGTCATCGGACGTTTGCCGGTGACTTTGCAAACACGCGCCATGTTAACACTCCCAAAACCGGTAAAAGCTGGCTTTATACCATGAAAAAAGCCAGCGATTCAAGCATGATGCGCACTTTCCGTAGAAAGCACGATCTCGTATATGAAACAGTCGGGGCGGATTGTAACGGAATTACCACAAACACGCGAGTGCAACATGCAATTGTTCGTAGCAAGTGTTGCATTCATTGTTGCAACAAGCAGTGCCATAGCGGTTCAAATCCAAGCGATTTCAGGTTAAAATCCCGGATTCCCATAGAGCCGTAATTCCATGACCAAGTATATCTTCGTAACCGGCGGTGTGGTGTCTTCCCTGGGGAAGGGCATTGCCGCTGCGTCCATTGCTGCCATTCTTGAGTCGCGCGGGCTGAAAGTCACCATGCTGAAGCTCGACCCGTACATCAACGTTGATCCGGGTACCATGAGCCCCTTCCAGCACGGTGAAGTATTCGTGACGGAAGACGGCGCCGAAACCGACCTCGACCTTGGCCACTATGAGCGCTTCATCAAATCCAAGATGAAGAAGAGCAACAACTTCACCACTGGTCAGGTTTACGAATCCGTCATCACCAAGGAGCGCCGTGGCGACTACCTGGGTGGCACCGTGCAGGTGATTCCGCACATCACCGACGAAATCAAGCACAAGGTGCATGAAGGCGCGGGCGATGCTGACGTGGCCATCGTCGAAATCGGCGGCACCGTGGGTGATATCGAGTCCCTGCCCTTCCTGGAAGCCATCCGCCAGATGCGCTCCAACCTGGGCCGCAAGAACACCATGTACGTGCACCTGTCCTACGTGCCGTTCATTGCCACCGCAGGCGAAATCAAGACCAAGCCGACCCAGCACTCGGTAAAAGAACTGCGCGAAATCGGCATTCAGCCGGACATCCTGCTGTGCCGCATGGACCGCGAGCTGCCTGCTGACGAAAAGCGCAAGATCGCGCTGTTCTGCAATGTTGAAGAAAACGCTGTCATCGGCTGTTACGACTCGGACTCCATCTACAAAGTCCCGGCCATGCTGCACGAACAAGGCATTGACGACATCATCACCGAACACATGCAGCTGGACATCCCGCCGGCTGACCTGTCGGTATGGGCTGGCATCATCGACGCCATCGAGCATCCGGAGAAAACCGTCAATATCGCCATGGTCGGCAAGTATGTTGATCTGACCGAATCCTACAAGTCGCTGTCTGAAGCGCTGAAGCACGCCGGCATTCATACCCGCTCCGACGTCAACATCATTTATGTCGACTCCGAAGATATCGAGCGTGACGGTGCCGAATCGCTGAAGGACATGGATGCCATCCTGGTACCGGGCGGCTTCGGCAAGCGCGGCGTGGAAGGCAAGATCAAAGCCGTCAAGTTTGCCCGCGAGAACAACATCCCTTACATGGGTATCTGTCTGGGCATGCAGATTGCGCTGATCGAATACGCACGTGATGTGGCTGGCCTGGCTGGTGCCAACTCCACCGAGTTCGACCTGGATACCGACTACCCGGTAGTGGCCCTGATCGACGAATGGGTCAATCACGACGGCAAGATCGAAAAGCGTGACGAAAACTCCAATATGGGCGGCACCATGCGCCTGGGCGGTCAGCACTGTGATCTGGTTGATGGTTCGCTGGCAGCACGCGTTTACGGCGCTACCGACATCGTTGAACGTCACCGTCACCGCTACGAAGTCAACAACTACTACGTACAGCGTCTGGAAGCTGCCGGCCTGACCATTTCCGGCCGCTCTGCCGGTCATGAAAAGCTGGTGGAAACCATTGAGCTGAAAGACCACCGCTGGTTCTTCGCTTGTCAGTTCCACCCGGAATTCACCTCTACCCCGCGCGATGGCCACCCGCTGTTCAAGGCCTATGTGCAAGCCGCCATCGACTACAAGGCTGAAAAGCAAGGGAAATAAGCATGAAACTGTGCGGATTCGAAGTCGGCCTGAACCAGCCCCTGTTCCTGATCGCTGGCCCCTGCGTCATCGAAAGTGAGCAGATGGCACTGGATACTGCCGGTCAGTTGAAGGAAATCACCAGTGAACTGGGCATCAATTTCATCTACAAATCCAGCTACGACAAGGCCAACCGCTCCTCCGGCACCTCGTTCCGTGGCTTTGGCATTGATGAAGGCCTGCGCATTCTGGACGAAGTAAAACGCCAGATCGGCGTTCCCGTCTTGACCGATGTGCACGCCGAGAGTGAAATCGCCCAGGTTGCCAGCGTGGTGGATGTGCTGCAAACCCCGGCTTTCCTGTGTCGCCAGACCGACTTCATCCGCGCAGTAGCGCAATGCGGCAAACCGGTAAACATCAAGAAGGGCCAGTTTCTGGCACCGGGCGACATGAAAAATGTCATCGACAAGGCACGCGCGGCAGCTCTGGAGGTCGGTCTGCCGGAAGACAGCTTCATGAGCTGCGAACGTGGTGTGTCTTTTGGTTATAACAATCTGGTATCCGACATGCGCTCGCTGATGATCATGCGCGAAACCGGTTGCCCGGTCGTTTACGATGCCACCCACTCGGTACAACTGCCAGGTGGACAAGGCAGCTCTTCCGGTGGACAGCGTGAATTTGTGCCGGTACTGGCGCGCGCAGCTGTCGCTGCGGGCATTGCCGGCATCTTCATGGAAACCCACCCCAACCCGGCATGCGCCATGTCGGACGGCCCCAATGCCTGGCCGCTGGGCCGCATGAAAGAGCTGCTGGCCACGCTGCAACAACTGGATAGCCTAGTCAAGCAAAGTGCCTGGCCAGAACACTCGCTGTAATACGTTTTCGCTCCATCTGTGGTAACAAGTTTTCTGCAGCCAGCCTGCTGAGAAGGCTGGCCCGCAATGATACGGTTAACCAAGCAAAGCAATTGAAGGGGACAAGTATGAGTTCGATCATTGACGTAGTAGCCCGCGAGATTCTCGATTCCCGTGGCAATCCGACCGTTGAAGCCGATGTCCTGCTGGAATCCGGCGTGATGGGCCGTGCCGCTGTGCCGAGTGGTGCCTCTACTGGTGAGAAGGAAGCACTGGAACTGCGTGACGGCGATAAGAGCCGCTACCTGGGCAAGGGCGTACTGAAAGCAGTTGAAAACATCAATACCGAAATCTGCGAAGCCATCATCGGTCTGGATGCCGCCGATCAGGCCTTTATCGACAAGACCCTGATCGAACTGGACGGCACTGAAACCAAGTCCCGCCTGGGTGCCAACGCCATGCTGGCCGTTTCCATGGCAGTGGCCCGCGCTGCCGCTGAAGATGCCGGCCTGCCGCTGTACCGCTACCTGGGTGGTGCCGGCCCGATGGCCCTGCCGCTGCCGATGATGAACGTAATCAACGGTGGAGCCCACGCCAACAACACCCTGGACATCCAGGAATTCATGATCATGCCGGTTGGCGCACAAACCTTCCGCGAAGCGCTGCGCTGTGGTGCTGAAGTATTCCACACCCTGAAAAAACTGTGCGACAGCAAGGGTTACGCCACCACCGTGGGTGATGAAGGCGGTTTCGCGCCCAACCTGGCCAGCCATGAAGACGCCATCAAGCTGATTCTGGAAGCCATTGATGCAGCCGGTTATGTACCGGGCCAGGACGTAATGCTGGCACTGGACTGCGCCTCCTCCGAGTTCTACAAGGATGGCAAGTACCACCTGACCGCCGAAGGCCTGCAGCTGACTTCCGAGCAGTTTGCCGACTACCTGGAAACCCTGGTCAACAACTACCCGATCATCTCCATCGAAGATGGCATGAGCGAACACGACTGGGATGGCTGGAAGATTCTGACCGACCGTCTGGGCAAGCGCATCCAGCTGGTGGGCGACGACGTATTCGTCACCAACCCGAAAATCCTGGCCAAGGGCATCGAATCCGGCATCTGTAACTCGCTGCTGGTAAAGGTGAATCAGATCGGCACCCTGTCTGAAACCCTGAAAGCAGTTGATTTGGCCAAGCGCTCCGGCTATACCAGCGTGATGAGCCATCGCTCCGGCGAAACCGAAGACAGCACCATTGCCGATCTGGCCGTTGCCACCAACTGCATGCAGATCAAGACTGGCTCGCTGTCCCGCTCCGACCGCATGGCCAAATACAACCAGCTGCTGCGTATCGAAGAAGAACTGGGTGATGCTGCCTGGTTCCCGGGCCGTGCTGCTTTCTACCACCTGAAGTAAGCCGAACCATGCGCTGGCTGACCCTGACACTGGTAACCCTGCTGATCGCCTTGCAATGGCCCTTGTGGTTTGGCAAGGGGAGCTGGCTCAGGGTCTGGCAGCTGGACAAGCAACTGCAGGAACAGCGGGCCGTCACGCAAAAGCTGATAGCCCGCAATGCAGCCCTGGATGCAGAAGTACGTGATCTGAAACAAGGAACCGACGCAATTGAAGAGAGAGCGCGTAACGAACTTGGTATGATCCGCAATGGTGAGGTATTTTTTCAATTACTGGATCCGGCGACTGCGACAAAACATTGACTAAGCCAGTCCACAATTTCGCCCTCCTGAACTAAAAATAACTATGGCTGGCTATAAAACTTCCAGGGTTTGGTCAATGACAACACAGAATCCGATTGAGGTTGCACGCGAGACACTGAAACAGCTGAGTCTGCGCAAGCTGCTGCCAACACCGGAAAATTTCGAGCGCGTCTACCACGAGCTTACACAGACACCGATTGAGCGTGATAACAAGCTGGGAACCCAGCTGTTGCGGGCGCTGGAAACCATTCCGGCAGAATCCCCGCAAAGCAAGTCCCTGTTGCTACGCATCAAACAGGCCACGGAAGAATCCCGCTGGGAACAACTTCCCCAGCTGGCTATCGATTTTCTTCGCCTCGCCCTCACAGAAACCAATCTGGCCCAGACCTGGGGCAGCCTGATCCAGAATCTGATTCGTAGCTGGGATTTGCGCCTTCCAGACCTGCCGCAGCATCACAAGCAGGCCGCACTGGAGCGGGTCCTGATCAACTACGGCAATCAGCCGGAAGAACTTAATCTCAAGCTCTCTGCCCTGGTGCGTAACTGGAGCGGCCCCGCCAGCCAGCGGGAAGCCATCGACATGGCAGACGATGCCGAATTGGCGGGTACCAACACGGCAACGCCAGTTCTCTCCAGCCAGGACAATAGCTGGCCGCTGTGGCAGCGCACCCTGGCTTTTGCCCTCAAGCATGGCCTGGAGCCGCGCCTGATCAGCATGCCGGACATGGTCGAGTCACTGGAAGCCTTGATCCGCGAACTGGAACAGGTCAGTGATGACGCCAGCCTGAATGTCTACATGCCCAAGCTGCGTGGCTTCATGATCAAGCTGGAGCTGCAAACCCAGCAGGAGGGCCGCCTGGTATCCGGCCTGACCAATCTGCTGCGCCTGCTGCTGGACAATGTGGCCGAGATCAACCGCTCGGATGATTATCTGGTTGGACAAGTTCATTCGCTGCAGGAAGTCCTGTCGCATCAGCCGCTTTCCATGCAGCAGGTTTATCAGCTGGAAACCAGCCTCAAGGAAGTGATCCGCAAGCAAGGCATGCTCAAGAGCACACTGGACGAAGCCACCAGCTCTCTGCGCACCCTGCTTGACCGTTTCATCTCGCGCTTGGCGCAGATGACCGACACGACGGACGATTTTCACAGCAAGATCAGCAAACACAGCGAAAAGCTGAAGAACACCAGCAATGTAGAAGAACTCGGCGGCATTATCGGTGCCCTGATGGAAGATACCTCGCTGATGCAACTGGACCTGACGCGCTCGCGCGACGAACTGCTGTCAGCCCGCGAACAGGTTGAGGCCGCCGAGCAGCGCATCTCGGAACTGGAAAATGCCTTGGAAGCTGCCAGCGCCAAGGTCAAAGAAGACCAGCTTACCGGCGCGTACAACCGCCGTGGTCTGGCCGAACACTTCCAGCGCGAAATCAGCCGTGCCGAACGCACCAACAGCGACCTGAGCATAGCCCTGATCGACGTCGACAATTTCAAGCAGCTTAATGACCGTTACGGCCATTTGACCGGCGACGATGCACTGAAATATCTGGTGGATGTCATCAAGCACAATCTGCGACCGGCCGACATCGTGGCACGCTTTGGCGGTGAGGAGTTTGTGCTACTGATGCCCGATACACCGGTTGATGAGGCCATCGACACCGTGCAACGCCTGCAACGCGAGCTGACACGCACCTTCTTCCTGGCCAATAACGACAGGCTGGTGATCACCTTCAGTGCTGGCATTGCCAAATGGCATCTGGGCGAACAGGATATCGAAGTCATCGAACGTGCCGATCAGGCAATGTATCAGGCCAAAATCAGCGGCAAGAACCGCGTGGTTTCCGCCGAAGCCGAACGAATGATCTGAGCACAATGACCAGACAACAAAAAACCGGGGCTATCCCCGGTTTTTTTATGCCTCACCACCCTTGCTCATGCCCTTGCCCGCCTCCGCCCGCTGGCGGCGCACGGCCTTCGGGTCCGCCTGCAAGGGACGGTAAATCTCTACCCTATCCCCCTCGCGCAACACGGTATCTGGCTTCACCGCCTTGCTGAAAATACCCAGCTTGAGCGCGGTAGCATCAATGATGGGAAATTGCTCCAGAATGCCGGACTCCCGCACCGCCTGCTCTGCCGTCGTCCCTGGCAGCACCTGCATGCTGATAATGCGTTGCCGTTGCGGCAACGCACAGGCAACCTCGACGCGTATCGGCTCAGTCATCGCCATACACCTTGTCGGCATACTTGATGAAGGCATCAACCAGCGTACCCGAAATATGACCGAAAACCGGCCCGATCACCTTTTCCAGAATTTTGCTGGAGAACTCGTAACGCAGGCTGAACTCCACCTTGCAGCCAACATCACCCAGCGGCGTAAACTGCCACAAGCCCTGCAAATGCTGGAAGGGCCCCTCCACCAGCTCCATCAGGATGCTCTCGCCGTCACGCAAGGTATTACGCGTAGTGAAATGCTGGCGGATCTTCAGATAATCGATATGCAGGCTGGCCACCTGCTGATCGCCCTCGCGTGAATGCTCTTCCGCCTTGGCACACCAGGGGAGAAAACGCGGGTAATGTTCCACCCTCTCCACCAAGGCAAACATCTGTGCCGGGGTATGGGCAACCAGGACTTTCTTTTCGACAAGCTGCATGGGAAAACCGCACACTGTGCAAAATGGTTCAAGCCCGGCAGTTTACCAAAAGCCATCCGGCCTGTCCGGCTTCTACCCGCATGCCGTTTACAAGCCGCTGATTTTCAGGAATTTTGGCCTGGGCGCAGCTTCTGGTAGAATAGTCGATTCCCATTCAAAGCCACGGAAACCTCAGGCGCATGAGCATCATCCAGAACCGCAAAGCCTTCCATGACTATTTCATCGAGGAAGAACTCGAGGCCGGGCTTGTGCTGGAAGGGTGGGAGGTCAAAGCCATCCGGGCCGGGCGCGTCCAGCTGAAAGAAAGTTATATCGACTGGAAAAACGGTGCTTTCTGGCTGATCGGTTGCCATATCACCGCCCTGCAGTCGGCTTCTACCCACGTCAAGCCAGACCCGGTCCGCCCGCGCAAGCTGTTGATGTCCCAGTCCGAAATGAACCGGTTCATCGGCAAGGTGGAACGTGCCGGCTACACCATGATGGCGCTGGACCTGCACTACAGCAAAGGCAATATCAAGGCCCAGGTTGGCCTGGCCAAGGGCAAAAAGCTGCACGACAAGCGCGACACGGAAAAAGACCGTGAATGGCAGCGTGAAAAACAGCGCTTCATGAAAAACCAGCGAGGTGGCGAATGAAGAAAAGTGCCGCGCTGCCCATCGCACTGATTTGCCTGGGCGCGGTATGGTTTCTCAAAAGCACCGCCTTGCTGCCCAACACCAGCACCCTGCTGGCCATGCTGCTGATTGCCGCAGGCATCCTGCTGGGACTGCTGGATGGTCTTAACAAATCAACCCTGGTCAGCAGCCCCCTGCTGGTATACGCCGGTGCAGCCATCTATTTGCGTGACAATATGGGACTACACTTCAGTCACCTGCTGTCGATAGGCATGGTGCTGGCTGGCATCTTGATGTTGCTGTCGCGCAGCGACCGCATTCCGGAGCGCAGCACACGCTGGCGCTCCCTGCCGGATAAGCAGGATCATCCCTGAACCGGCAAACCATTTACTCATTGAACGACAGGCCCATGGGCCAACGGAACCTTTCAAGGACAGGCATGGACAAGATCCTCATTCTCGACTTCGGCTCTCAAGTTACCCAGTTGATTGCCCGCCGCGTACGCGAAGCTCACGTCTACTGTGAGCTTCATTCGTTTGACATGCCGATTGAAGAAATCCGTGCATTCGGCCCCAAGGCCATCATCCTCTCCGGCGGTCCCAACTCGGTATACGAATCCGACTACCAGGCTGACCCGGCACTGTTCGAACTGGGTGTCCCGGTACTGGGCATCTGCTACGGCATGCAGTTCATGGCACAAAGCCTGGGTGGCAAGGTGGAAGCGGGCGACAAGCGCGAATTCGGCTACGCCCAGATCCAGGCCCGCCACCACTCCAAGCTGCTGGAAGGCCTGCAGGACCACGTTGACGACGCTGGCAACGGCTTCCTGGACGTGTGGATGAGCCACGGCGACAAGGTAACCGCCCTGCCAGCCGGCTTCCATGTCATCGCCGAAACCCCGTCCTGCCCCATCGCCGCCATGGCCGATGAAGACCGTGGCTACTACGGCGTGCAGTTCCACCCGGAAGTCACCCACACCAAGCGCGGTACCGAAATGATCCATCGTTTCGTGCTGCACGTTGCGGGCTGCAAACCCAGCTGGACCATGCCCAACTACATCGACGAAGCGGTGAAGAAAATCCGCGATCAGGTTGGTGACGAAGAAGTCATCCTTGGCCTGTCCGGCGGTGTGGACAGCTCGGTTGCCGCTGCGCTGATTCACCGCGCCATCGGTCCGCAACTGACCTGCGTGTTTGTTGATCACGGCTTGCTGCGCCTGAACGAAGGCAAGATGGTGATGGAAATGTTTGCGCAGAACCTGGGGGTGAAAGTCATCCACGTGGATGCCACCGAACAGTTCATGGGCAAGCTGGCTGGCGAAACCGATCCGGAAAAGAAACGCAAGATCATCGGCGGTGAATTCGTCGAAGTATTCCAGGCTGAATCCAACAAGCTGACCAATGCCAAGTGGCTGGCCCAGGGCACCATCTACCCGGATGTGATCGAGTCCGCCGGTGCCAAAACCAAAAAAGCCCACACCATCAAGAGTCACCACAATGTGGGTGGCCTGCCGGAAGACATGAACCTCAAGCTGCTGGAACCGCTGCGTGAGCTGTTCAAGGACGAAGTCCGCCAGCTGGGCGTGGCGCTGGGCCTGCCGCATGACATGGTGTACCGCCACCCCTTTCCGGGCCCCGGCCTGGGCGTGCGCATCCTGGGTAAAGTGAAAATGGAATACGCCGACCTGCTGCGCCAGGCCGACGCCATCTTCATCGAAGAGCTGCGCAATACCGTGGACGAAAAAACCGGTAAAAACTGGTACGACCTCACCAGCCAGGCTTTTGCCGTATTCCTACCGGTAAAATCGGTTGGCGTGATGGGCGATGGCCGCACCTACGACTACGTGGTTGCCCTGCGTGCCGTGGTGACCAGCGACTTCATGACCGCCCACTGGGCCGAACTGCCCTACGCACTGCTGGGCCGCGCCTCCAACCGCATCATCAACGAAGTGCGCGGTATCAACCGCGTGGTTTACGATGTGTCGGGCAAACCGCCGGCAACGATTGAGTGGGAATGATTCCACGTTAAGCAATAACTGGCAGTTGCTAGCATGCAACACCCCCGAAGCCCGCGTCACAGCGGGCTTTTTGCATTTTCTGTCTGGCAACATCTGGCACGATTTGGCACCAGCAAGCAGCTATTTTTCATGGCATGAATCATGGCACGGCAGCTCGACGTACTTCTTTTTTCCTCTCATACCATGCCATGAAATTACGTGCGATCATGGTATCAATATCGCTGAAATCCTTTATCCACGGGCTTTTAGCGGAAATTCATCGGTAATTTTTCTCATGGTATTTTTTGGAATTACAGAACGACAATCATGCTCACCGATACCAAGCTGCGCAACCTCAAGCCCCAGGACAAGCTCTACAAAGTGAATGATCGGGACGGGCTGTACGTGGCCGTGACTCCCGCCGGCTCAATCTCGTTTCGCTACAACTACTCGATCAACGGCCGCCAAGAAACCGTCACCTTCGGCCGCTATGGCGCTAGTGGCGTCACCCTTGCTGAAGCACGCGAACGGCTGATCGAAGCCAAGAAGCTCATTGCTACTGGAAAATCGCCAGCCAAGGAAAAGGCACGGAACAAAGCGCGCGTGAAGGATGCTGAAACGTTCGGGGCCTGGGCGGATAAATGGCTGCGCGGCTATCAGATGGCAGACTCAACTCGTGACATGCGCAGGTCGATCTACGAACGCGAGTTAAAGCCGAAATTCGGTAACCGGAAGCTGGTGGAAATCACGCACGAGGACTTACGAGCACTGACTGATGCGATCGTCGAACGCGGCGCGCCGGCGACTGCCGTGCACGCCCGAGAAGTGGTCATGCAGGTCTACCGCTGGGCGATTGAGCGTGGCCAGAAAGTAGAGAACCCGGCAGAAATGGTGCGTCCGGCTTCCATTGCCAAATTCGAGCCACGTGATCGGGCTCTGGCACCGGAAGAGATCGCACTGATGTACCAGTACCTTGAACGTATCGGGACAACACCATCTATCAGAGCGGCCGCCAAGCTACTGTTGCTGACAATGGTACGTAAAAGCGAGCTGACCGAGGCAACCTGGAGTGAGATCAATTTCAGCGAAGCGCTATGGACGATCCCGAAGGAGCGGATGAAGCGGCGTAACCCGCACCTGGTGTTCCTATCCCGTCAGGCGCTCGACATCTTCATTGCCCTGAAGACCTTTGCTGGCGGATCGGACTATGTCCTGCCCTCTCGCTACGATAGTGAAAAGCCGATGAGCAGCGCAACACTCAACCAGGTGCTGACGCTTACCTACAGGCTGGCACAAAAGGAAGGGCAACAGTTGGCCAAGTTTGGCCCACATGACTTGCGGCGGACGGCCAGCACACTACTTCACGAGGCTGGATACAACACCGATTGGATCGAAAAATGCCTTGCACACGAGCAACGCGGCGTGCGTGCGGTATACAACAAGGCTGAATACCGCGAGCAGCGCACCTCCATGCTGCAAGATTGGGCAAACATGATTGATGAATGGGCTGGATTAAAATTATAAGTACATATTTTATGAGCAGGGAATTGCCTGCTTAGGTAAAATTATTATGACAAGCATTGCAGAGTCGTGATTAATAATCATAACCATAAAAAATCCCGCGACAGGCTTAATTAATTTAACAATGGGGTAACATACATGAAAGTATTTCTCAGTTGGTCAGGTTTACGGAGTAAAGAAGTAGCTAACTTACTGAGCGATTGGCTGTGCTGCGTAATTCAGGCCTCTCGCCCTTGGATCTCAACACGAGACCTAGACCGCGGCTCACTTTGGTTTGGTGAAATCAATGACCAATTGAAAGACACAACTGTCGGAATCATATGCCTAACTCAAGAAAACAAGATTCGGCCTTGGATTCTTTTTGAAGCAGGGGCCCTTGCTAAAGGACTGTCGACTTCACGCGTATGCACGCTGCTCGTTGACCTAGAACCGAAGGATATCGAGGACCCTCTTGCGCAGTTTAATCACACATTTCCAACTCGAGAAAGTGTGCTTGGTCTGGTGAAAACGCTGAATAGTACATTAGCGAGCAGTGCACTCGATAACAGAATCCTTGAGCAGGTTTTCAATACGTACTGGCCACAATTCGAAGAGCGCTTCGCACACATTCTAGCAACAACTGAAGCTCAACCACCATCCAAGCCTCGCCCGAAAGAAGATGTTCTCAGTGAGATTCTGGAAAACACCAGAATGCTGAACTCTCGAATTCGTCGACTTGAACGGGAAACAGAACACTATCGTATGCGAGAGCTTGACATGCCGCTGAACATGCTTCACGAGCAAGCAATAGAAATGGCAAAGGCTGGCATTCCCTTAGAGATACTTATAGATAGGTTTGCGGGTCGGCTCCCGAAATCCCTTTTAAAAGAGATTTCGGTCTCGTATGAACGCAGCAAACCCAGCGACTGAAAAGCATCAATCGACTTACGGATCAGTTCATATCGGAGTGACCCCAGGGCGGATTGGCTGAGCGTCTGAAGATTTCCGCAGATCTATCCAGCTCTCAACCTCAGCCAAATCCCAAGCCACGTTTCGACTGGTAAGCACGATACGGCGTGGAAACTCACCCCGTTGCTCCATGTTGAAAATCGTGCGCTCTGAGAGCGGAATCATTGCCAGAAGCTTTTTCCGGTTTATGAGGGTTTTATTCTTCGCCTCGTTCTGCATACGGTACCTTTCATTCGATTACGTATTAGCTGTTCGAAGAATGCACGCAAGCTCTACTGGGGTGATCACAAATAGTTAGAAAAATGTTGTCACTGAAAATCAATGTGCAAAATAGATCTTCTCAACCGCTACGTGTACACGCCTTGGCCTGGCCAAAGATTGGCCCACCATACCGGTCTAGCTTGAACGCAAGGCGTGGCGCTTGATTGCTAAAGAAACCGTCTGACGGGAAACGCCTAGCTTGCGTGCTATTTCTGATTGATTGGTGACTCCATTACGCAGTTCGGCAGCGATAAGGTCTTTCTTGGACTTCATGGCATGAAGCAAGCGGTACGCTTCTTTCCTTACATATGCGTGTGCCTCGATGTCCCAAGCAGGTAACCTGCCGGCTTCCTGACTCCAGATCATTGAAATTAGGTCTTCATATTCAGCAAGAAATCTGCGGTCGCGCTGATAGGCCCTGCGTGCATCGTCGCTACGCCTGGGATTGTGCCCCTCACAGTACAGCTTACTTGGCTTTGGCGCCCTCTCTGGCTGGTTAGGTACTCTCGTTGCGCTTAAAAGATCACCACGCCTCGCCCAAGCGACAATAAGCGCTCGACGTTCCACTTGGTCGCGAAAAGCGTCCACGGACAAATCACCACGCATGTCACGTGTATCACAGTAGGCAATAACCATTCGACCCGGCTCATGGACACCAAACCGCCCCGCCAGAGCATCAATATACCGATCTACCAACGCATCCGCTTCCGATTGAGCATCCTTGCGGATGGCATCTGTCAGAGGCACGGCCTTTGCATTTCCTCTCCATAGCCGCTTAAAGACGACCCGAGCCTCGATGGCCAAGGCGTATTCGGTAGTGCGACCACATAGCTCGCAGAAGCACCAGCGATAAGCATCTTGCAGCTTAGATCGCAATCTGTCAGATGATGTTTCGGATTCCGCCACTAACGTCGCCAGTAGCGGGTACTTTGGATCGAGTAGTGCTCTTTGGTTACGGTTTTTGGCTTTCATATCGTCAACAATTTTCTAACTATTTTTCGTCATCTTACAACCGTTAAACGGCATCCTCCAACTATCTGATACGTAATTGAAGGAAGGCCACCGTATGCAAATAGAAGAGGCGCTAACAAAGCAGTTCGGTCCACTCTTGAGCATCGCCCAACTAGCAAAGGTGCTGGACCGCTCGGCCGAAGGGCTCCGCATCAGCCTTCGCTCTGACTCCGACTGGTCCAGACCAATCAATGCAGCCAAGTTTAAACTCGGCCGCCGGGTGTACTTCCGCACTGCAGAAATAGCCAAAGTTCTCAGCGGCGAATGAGGAGGCGTTCATGTATTCGCCACTGCTATCTGAATTTCCAGCCTTAGCCGCACGAGCTGCCGAGGCGCAGTCCCGGATCAAATCACAACACGAGGCCATCGCACCACAACAGCTATTTCTTCCTGGCCTAGAAGAATTCATGCGGGCCATGCCAAATCACATTGCCCGCTCCAGCCTATTCGCCCCAGTTGCGCGTGGCCGCAAACGCATCCTCAAGGACACCGTTCTCGTTAGCCGTGCCGATGCCGTCATCAAGTTCTGGGGAGAGCAACTGGATGAAAGCCAAGCGGACGTTTGGATGCAGGCCATACATGAGGCAAGCCGTAAGCCACTAGGTGAACCCGTTGTGATCAGGCGGGCAGCGTTTCTGCGCAACATAGGTCGGCAGACTGGTAACTACGAGTACAAGTGGCTGAACCGAACGATGCAAGCGCTAACATTTGCGATGCTAGTGATCGAAGTCCGCACCAAAGAGGGTAAATCAAAGCTATCGGTGGGTAACAGCCGCGCGCTGCACATGATCGAGGGTTTCGACTACGACAACGAAGCTGAAGCGTACACATTACGCGTCGATCCGCGCTGGCGGTTTATGTTCGGCAATCGAGAGTTCGCGCTGATTGATTGGGATAAACGTAAGCGCTTCGGTGCACGCCAAGACATGGCGAAGGCTCTGCAGCGCTTGGTCGCCACCTCCGACGAATGCATCCAGCGGTACGCCATAGACTGGCTCAAAGACAAGCTGGGATATACGGGTCGAATACGTGACTTCGTGGATGCCCTGGGGCGCGCGATGCGCGAGCTTGAACGGCTTGAAATCATTGCAGGCGGCCGTATTGAGACAAGTACCAAGGGACGCCCCCAAGCCGTATGGGCAAAACTATGAGTACATCGGGGTTACGTCGCACCAATGTCGGGGTTACGTCGCGCCATATCGGGGTTACATCGCGGCTTATCGGGGTTATATCGCACACCTCTCACGTAAGCCATTGACGACATTTAGCTTTTCATAGATTTTCCGCCCTCTACCTTATTTCTACCTTCTTTCTACCAAGAGAAGGCTGTGAATAGAATGCAGATAACCATACCCCCCGAAATAACTGCCAACAAAATCATTAATTTTACAATCCAAGAAACAGAGACAATTATGCTTACCGAGTCATCCCATTTGGAGTAAATAGTGATGACTTACTATCAAAATACTCATGGAAAATATCACCACCGTTAGAAATGGCACAACAAAGCTAACAACCCAGCACCAAAGCACACCAAAAATCCCTACAATTTTAAAAAAGCACAAACACACTATTAGATGTCAACCATTTGTCAAAAATATGTACCCGTTTAGTAAACCAAACATCAACGTTTAGTCAACTTTATGTAAACCCAAGTCAACAATCAGTCAACTTAATGTAAACCTAAGCCATACCCTGCCAAGCAAATACGGAAAAATTTCAGAAAAATGTTTATTTTTTCTAAAAATAACTACGAAACCAAACCACAACCACAAAATATTTTTCTTAGTGGAACATAAAGGACCGCATACGCTGGTTATTATTTTCATGATTAATTCATTGTTTTTACAATGGAAAACACGTATTACAGTAACGTTTGAAAATGCTGTTTTGTCATACATATGTATGACGCTCAATCGGAGGAAAAATGGCGAGGAAGATAGAGAAGGAAGCCCCAACAAGGGTGTGGAAGCCGGCGCGGCCAAAGTCGATCCGATTAGGTAACGAGCTTGACGAAAAGCTGACCAAAATTGCGGCTGATCGTGAAATGACCTATTCGGCTTTAGTGCGTGTGGCTGTTGAGTCTTACTTGGCAGGCGATGACTTGAGAGTAGCGATTGCAAACGTCGAGGAAAGATTAGCCGTCACTTTGATTAAGGCAATTAAAGAAGTAATAAGAGTGGATGATGATATACAACTGGTAATTGCATTCCTCGACCAGTTTGTAAAATTCCAAATGTTTGTCGAACCAGAAGTAATTGACAAGGAAGGTTCTGTAGCCTTGGGAAATCGCAGATATAATGCATTTATTGATGAATTCAAGAATGCATTTCACGTAAGAAAAAAACGTTCCACCCTCTATGATCGTCTTGAGCCTGTGCAGGAGGAAAATTGAATGAAAAACTCTACACTACCGAGTCAACTACCCGATGAAAACCTGTTAACTTCGAACTATTCCCACGAGCAGAGCATAGCCTACGAAGTAGCATGCGAATGCATCAATCAAGCCATTGCCATTTTAATGAACCACATATACCAAGAAGAAAGTGCTGACAAGCCAAACGTTTCTTGGCTGCTATCATTAAATAATGAAGTAGATACTTTATGGAAACAACGCAGCGAGTTGAAGGTAAACGACACAACTGAAATTCAAACAATTAGAAACATCTTTGGGGAACGAATAAGGGCCTATCGACAAAGCAATGGTAAAAAAATGTGGTTTTGATATAAAAAAGGCCGGAACATTTTCCGGCCTTCCCTTTTGAGTAGTCACTCTTCCCCGTGACTTATCTGAATTGTCCCTCCACCCGTTTCACTGGTTTCCTTAATCGTATTGAGCGTTGCCTTCGTAGCATCTATCGCTTTTGCTCCAGCAGAAATGGTAGTGCTTGGCTGATTGCCATTTCCATCATGCGTAGACATGCTACTGATCGCCTGAGTAGGTGGTGTCCCTACAGGTGCTCCGACATGGACGGATTGTGCCGCCGCCCCAGAAACAGCTGACTCAGCAGCTAAGGACTGGCTGTCAACCTGTGGAGCAGGAGGAGTACCACGGGAAGGTTCCGATAATCCTGTCGTACCGGCCACAGGTTCTGTTGGATTTGCAGATGCCCCAGTTGCAACAACCTGACCTGGAACCGATGGTGCAGGCATTCCAGCCGCACGGTTCTCCCGTACAGCTGCTGCACGATTATTGATTCGATGCGCCAATTCTCCACCGATAGATCTACTACCCAAGCCCTTGATTGAGTCCATAGCCATTACACCCGCAGCACTACCTGCCTCTTGAATGGCCCCAGCGGCCATCCCGATACCACTTTTTCCGCTGACTGCACTGGCTTGAATGGCTGCAGAGCCGGCTTTAGTTGCCCCTGCCACGCTATTAGCTGCACCGCCAGCCAGTGCAGCAGTGCCGCTGGCTACGGCCGCCACACCTGCCGCCCCGGCCGCCAGACCGGCAACCCCATCGCCAGCAGACATGGAACCTGTCCCACCCAGCAAGTCGGATGCCATCGTTGGCAGTTTCAGGGACAGCATCAGCATCAGGATGGAGCCGCCCAGGATTGCCCATATCGGAGCAAGATTACTCAAGGACAGGGAAGCAATCTGCTGGCCAAAGTCCTGCGTTATCGACGTACCTACTGCGATGATGAAATAAATAGTCATGAACCGAACGCCATAAACAAGAGGCGTCGTCATGATCTTCATTGCAATATCCTTGGTCCACTTGGTGACGCCGAAAGCAAGAACCAAGGGATACACAGCCAGGTAGAACCAAAGCTGAATCCAGGCCACGGCAAATTGTGCTGTCAGAATGCCAAAGCACAACACAATTGCGATAAGCGCCAAAGCAATCAGCATTGCTGCAAACGGGTTTGTCATTGCAGCCACGCCGGCCGGCACTGGTACGCCTCCTACGTTGGCGTTATCAGAAAATGAATTCATCATCATGTTTACCAGGTCGATGCCTTGCCAAAAAACATCGCTTGGGCTGATGGCGGAAGTTGCCGCCCCTTGCTGCCCGATCTGGATAAAGCTGTTGACGAATGCCAGCGGAATGCTTGGATTGGAAATCACCCAGGCAACCAAGCCGACCCATACGATACGTGGGAGAAGCAGGGCCAGCATGTCCGGGATGTCGGCCCCCTTGAGAATCTTATTGCTCAAGATGGCCCATGCCAGATCAATCGTAAAAAGCGTGTACGACAGATGCAGCGCGGTTTGCGTGATGTTTTGCCCGTAGTTGCTTGCTGCCGTCTGATACTTAACCATGATGTCACCAAAATCATAGTTTCCCGTATCGGCAAAGGCTGGACTGGCCAGTAGCAGCAGCGACGCCACAAGCCATAGATTTGCGCGTTTCATGTCTATTGCCCCTTTAGAAAGTACGGAAGCCGCTTTCGCCAGGTTTCCGCACATGATCGGTCTTTTGCGGAGCCGGCTTCTGTTCCTCACTATTGCTGCAGCCAGTTAGCATCGAGCCGAGAGCAACAATCAGAACTGCAGCGATGAAGGAACCCCACTTTTTTTGCTGGAAAGATTTTTGCATTTTGATCCCCCTCAGAAAGTGCGGAAACCGCTTTGGCCAGCTTGGCGAACATTGCCATTGCCTTGCTTCATGAGTGTTTGCGTGGCGTCCATCTGGTTGGCCTGAATCTGGCCCTGTGCGGCCAGGAAGTTGCTTTGGGCTTGAGTCTGCAGAGCCAGCATCTGTCGCAGCTTCTGCAACTGATCAATCGTCTGGCTGGCAATCATGTTGCCGGCCTGAATGGCCTGCAGACTGCCTTGAGAGCCTGCGGAAATGCCTTGAATCTGCTGGATGGCCGACCGTTCGCTATCGAACTGACTGACGTTCAGGCCCGCCGAAGCAAGGGCGGATTGCAGTCCGTCCAAGCCCTTGCCGATTAATGCCTTGTATTGGCTACCGAAGTTGGTAGCGCCAGCGGACGTAGCAAACCCGGGGAAAGCCGCCTTGAATTTTTGATCTATCGTGCCGGCCGCATACGTGATTGCTGTCGTGTTTTGCACGGCGTTGGCCAGCAGGACGAGATCCTGTTGCGCCTGCCCCCACAGTTGAGCCGGCGCATTAATCAGGTTTTTCAGCTGGGCTTGTTCCATTTGCACCATCTGCAGGGTGTTGTTCACTTCCTGCAGCATGGTTGCGCCCTGCTGTACTAACTGCACGTTGTTCAAAATCTGAGTGACTTCTGTTGCGCCACCGTTGCCGGCTACGCTACCGGCCTGCACCGGACTAACAGATACGGAAATAAACATTGCCGTGATGACAGTTCTTCGCATCGCCGACTTGATAGGCTTGCTTGTAAGCAGGCTGTTTTTGCCGTTGACGTTCTCGCTGGTCGCGTTCATTCTGACACCTCAAAAGTAGTTGTTTTGACTAGTCGAAACCGCAAGTCTTGACTAGTACCCATAAGGGCCAGATTGCCGTCTGGCCCTTATTTCATGCGGCTTTCACAATTTTCAAAGTGCTATACTTCGATGATTAATTTAGACACATCTGCTTTGTATGTGACTATTGATTGCCGCACCGCAAGCAATAATCATCCTATGCGAATGGTTTCGTGCAGTCAACGATTAGACACACACAAATAATGTGTGTCGTCATGCTTGTTTTTATTGTGCCAATAGACATACAATATTTTTGTCTGTCGGCCATGTGGAGAAAAGAAAAATGCAGATCAGGCACACGCGGGGCCGCACTCAGTTTTTAAGAACGTATTACGACAACGTGGCCAAGCGATCACGCCAAAAGCTGATTGGTTCGATGGAGCGCGGCGCGAAGGAGCTACCGCCGGAGCTGGCCAGCCTGATGACAGAGGCAGAAATAGAGGAATTTGCCGTTTGGCTGGAAAGGGAGGAGGTTGCCGAACGTGCCGCCCAGGCACGGCAGGAAATCGAAACCTTGCCGCAGACAATGAAGAATGTTGCTGGCCACATATTGCGTGGCGCAAAGCTGACCAACGAGCAGGCAAAAGGAATGTGGGACGGCATGGCGCTACTGCGCCGGCATCTCACAAAAGCGGGCTACACCAAGCCCAATTTGAACGACTCCCAGGAGTCAAGCCAGGAAGATTGAACCATGCCCCATTCGGCGGAAATGTCCCAGCTAACCAGCACCCTTTCGCGTGCAACGTCTATTCCCCATGTGTACGACGAAACCTTGGAGACTCGCGGTGGCGGGGCAGTCCACTACATGGTTGAGTGCAGCGACATGCTGTTCTTGGCATGGTTTGATGAGGATACGCAGGAGATGATACTTTCACCGCTGGGACTGTGGGATATAGACAACCTCAAAGAGTCAATAGAAGACCCTATGCCACTGTTACGCTATCAGGGATTCGACTGTGAGGAGCTTGAGAAAGACTATTTCACGTGTAATCGCTTAGGTAAGCATCCAACAACCAGGCTGACAAGCACCAGCATTAGCAACAATGCTAAAACACATTTGCTGAATTCCTGATGGAATTTAGTAGATTTTTCATTTAAAATCATATACTTAACTGCAAAAAATAGCAATCATTAAACAAGTACAACATTGTATTAAAATGCCATTAAATTAGCATTTAAGAATGTACGCATATTTTATTTACATAAATGATGCTATGAATTGTCTCTAAGACTAAAAACTTGCCTGCTAGGCTTTATATAGAATGATCCACAAGCTAAACTTGACGACTAAAGATAATCCTGTCTCTGAGGTATCGAGAAAGTGCAACTCATAAGTCCAGAACAGACTCAGATACTGACACACACGTCGACTTTTATTTTATATTTCGCCGTATTTAAAAATTTAGAAGCATTATTTAATAGCATATAGAAATACGAATGGACAATAACAATTGTAAATTTAAAGCCGTTGCTGTCGATTTGTTTTCTGGCGCAGGTGGTTTCTCTTTAGCAGCGATCGAGGCGGGGTTCTCAATTGCTATTGCAATTGAGAATGATCGATACGCAGTACAGACATATAAAGATAACATACTGAAATATGAAGCAGCGAAATCAGCGCAAGTACTAGAAAATAGTATACTAGAATACTCTCCTGATTTAATAAAAGAAAAATATCTTGCAAACAATGAATGCGATTTACTTCTTGGAGGGCCACCCTGTCAGGGGTTTTCTGCACATAGAATACTTGATGCAGGTGTCAACGATCCTCGAAATAAACTTGTTCATGCATATTTTCGTTTCGTCAAAGCGATTAGGCCCCGCGTATTTTTAATGGAAAATGTCCCAGGAATTTTGTGGGAGAGGCATAAAGACTACCTAGACGAATTCTATAAAGAAGGAGAAAATGCCGGATATAAACTATTCAAGCCAGCAATAGTTGATGCTAGAGATTTTGGCGTACCACAAAGAAGAAAACGTGTCTTCATATTAGGCATAAGGGACAATAAGTATCCAGAAAATTTTGTATGGCCACCAGAACCAACTCATGCTGAAGAAGGTAAAACTTTACCCCATCAGAAAGCATGGATTTCATGCAAAGACGTATTTGCACCATCTGTTGAAGACGATATTAATGATGTCCATATGAATCATGGACCTGAGCTTGTAGAAGTTTTTCGCAATACTCCTATCAATGGTGGAAGTAGAGCTGACTCAGGTAGACTTCTTCCATGCCATGAAAATCATGATGGTCATAAGGATGTCTATGGACGAATAGACCCAGCTATACCGGCTCCGACCATGACGACAGCTTGTACAAATCCATCGAAAGGCAGATTTGTACATCCCACAGAACATCATGGCATCACTATTCGTCAAGCCGCACGAATTCAAACCTTTCCTGATAGCTTCAAGTTTGCAGGAGGCATCACTGCAGCAAGCCGTCAAATAGGAAATGCAGTGCCTATTGATTTAGGAAAATATCTAATAAAATACATAAAAGATAATTTACTGAAAAGTAATTGCGAATGAAATCCCCTCTCGCTGCTACAAGGGAAGCTACACTATATGATTGAGACTCTTGCTTTCAGGACTCACGCTCGAACAGTCGATCACCTAGGACGTGAGCAAATTGCAGACTGTCCTACTGCCATATCTGAACTATGGAAAAATGCATATGATGCTTATGCAAAAAATGTAAGTTTACATATTTTCGATACAGCAGAGCCTGTAGCTGCTGTATTTGATGATGGCCATGGAATGAGTTATGAGGACTTTACAAATAAGTGGCTCGTAGTTGGAACCAACTCCAAATTCAATGCTGCAGCCGAGAATGAAAATGATCGCAATGGCTTGCCTAAGAGAACAAAACAAGGCCAAAAAGGAATTGGTCGATTATCTTCCGCCAACTTAGGTCCGCTTCTATTAATTATTAGCAAGAAAAAAGGTAAAGATTTTGTTGCAGCACTAATTGATTGGCGGATTTTTGAAAACCCTTACCTCATATTATCTGACATAGAAATACCCGTTACGCAATTCACAGACAAAAGTCAACTATTCGAAAGACTACCAGAATTATTTGACCGTTTAACCGATAATATATGGGGAACCATTAAAGATGAAAATCGTACAAATCGATTGAAACTAGCCTGGGAAATGTTCGACAGTGCCACATTAGAGTTAGATTCAAATACTAATAAACCATCAGAACTTATTGCAAATACGATCATTAATGCATGCTTTGAAGAAGAGCAACTTTCATCATGGCAAGTCTGGAATGGTGAAAAAGAGCATGGCACGGCTCTTCTTGTATCAGATATAAACTACGATCTTAAAGCTCAATTACCATCAGCAGCACAAGACTCTAATATATTAAGTGTTCGTGAATCTTTCCTTTCAACCCTATCTGCCTTTACTGATCCATATATTGAAAGTGATTCAGCAGAGTACAATCTATACGACCCCAACTTCTCCTATGAAGTAGTAACATGGAGTAATGGAATACCAAATCCAATAATTGAAGATGAACGAATCTCGATAAATTACAAAATCGCGGAAGGCATGGAGCATGTTCTTTCAGGGGAAATTGATGAACATGGCGTTTTTAGAGGAAAAGTGAAGGCTTTTGGTGAGTGGAGAAAACTGGAATCAGGATATGAAATATATCCACCTAAAGATCTACGAATTCCACATGGCCCTTCCACATTCATCGGTCCATTTAGTTTGTTCATCGCAACATATGAACAAAAAAGAAACAACTCTACTCTATCGGATGCTGACTTTGCCTTCTTTAATAAATTATCAAAAAGACACAGCGGATTTTTAATTTTCAGAAATGGTTTGCGTGTCTTACCTTACGGCCGTGAAACTAATGATTTCTTTGAAATTGAAAAACAACGCAGTATAAATGCCGGTCGTGAATATTGGAATGCACGCCGAATGTTTGGTCGTATTGCCATATCAAGAGAATTAAATCCTAACCTACGCGACAAAGCCGGGCGGGAAGGTTTTATCGACAATCGGGCAACTAAAATCCTACGCGAAATAGTCAAAAACATTTTAAAACGTGCTGCGTATGAATACTTCGGAAGTAGCTCACACTTAAGAAATACTCTACTTCCTGACATTCAAGCTCAAAATGAAAAAGAGAAAGCAGAGCTACAACGTAAAGCACTTGCAAAAATCAATGCGGCAAAATTTCGTACTCGATTAAAGAAAAACCTTCCACTACTGGATGAACTAGAAGAATTAACAAAAAATACAATAACTGGCATTGAAATTAATAACGAATACGATATTGATAATATTCAGGCCATGATAAGTAATTTTCACAACTCACTAGCAGATTTAAAGATTATTGGCGCGCCTTCTAAATTAGGATCTTCAGAAGATGAGTACAGAGAGTTTAGATCTAAATACTCTATCATTCAGGATAGAATTCGTTCTTTGGAAGAAATTCGTGCAATTGCAATTCAGCGCATTCATCCATCCAAGCCCGAAGAAATTGCTCAACGGCAGTTAAATAGCCATGCAAGTAGAATACAATCACGATTAAGATTATGGCGTAAATCTATTGAAGCTATGCAAGATGCTGAAAAAGAGCGCGTAGCAGCTTTATTTGATGACCGAAATAAAGCTTTTCACCGTGAGGTTATGCCATTAATTGAGCAAGTACGGCTTGGTCAGCTAAATCTTGATGATGCTCTTGAGCATATGCAAGTACAATATAGTAGAATTGATACCGAGAATGAGGATACATTTCAATCTTACTTAGATGCTCTTCATATTATGAGTGAGAATATAAATATTGAGCTAATTGCCCGGCAAGGAACTACAGACAACATTACTTTGCGTGAAGATTTAAATAGACTTAACCAAGTTGCTCAACTGGGTATTACTGTAGAAATCTTGGGACACGAATTGCATACAAGTGCACGAATGATTCGCGAAGGTATTAAACAAATCCAACAAGTCGAAGACATACCAGGTACCAACTTGGTTGCAGAAGGCTTTGAAGCGCTGAGCCAGCAACTTGAATTTCTATCGCCTTTGAAAATTTCTGGAAGTTCTAATATTAGAAAAATCACTGGCGATGAAATTAAAAAATATCTTATCAACTTTTTTGACACCATTATTCGAAATAGAAATATAAAAATCCACTCATCACCCGAGTTCGATAGATTTTCAATACATGAACAAGCATCTCGCCTCTACCCTGTATTTGTAAACCTTGTGAATAATAGCATTTACTGGCTCGTAAACTCTCAAACAGAAAATCCCGAAGTTTATCTTTCAATTATAAACGAAAAAATAATCGTATCCGACAATGGACCCGGCATCAATCCAATTGATCAAGAAAATCTATTCAAAATGTTTTTCACAAGAAAATCGAATGGAGGAAGAGGCATTGGACTTTATCTTTGCAAGGTGAATTTAATGGCAAGTGGCCATTCCATTGAATATGCAACAACTCCAAAATTAAGACCGCTGAGCGGCGCAAATTTTGTAATAAATTTCAAAGGGGTTAATTTTGGCTGAAATAAATAATTTCAATGACTTGATTAGAGAAGCTTTCATTAAGCCACTGCGCTCCGTCTTAATCATTGATGACCAGTACCCAACATGGGAAGAGTTATTTAATTCAAAAATAACGGATGAACATCACTCAGCTCAGATTCACTCTAAATTTTCGAATAAGAGCTGGAGCTCTCCAGATGTTGCAAAGGAAGTTTATACCATAATTAATCAATTCAGAAGTCAAAAACCTGGCTTGATCATCGATATTCATGATGGAGTTACTGATTCAAGAGAAAAAGATGAAAAAAACAATGAATCTCCCAAGGAATTGGCGGATCATTTGCATCAATCCGACTTATTAATTCTAGATTATAACTTAGAAGGAGCCGGAACAGGACTGGGAGGCAATCTCGCACGAAAAATTCTAGCATCTGTTTTAGATAACTATCATTTTAATCTAGTAGTAGTTCATACAAGTGAAGATTTAGATGAGGTTATAAACCAATGCCTAATGAGTTTACTTGAAAGCTGCACATCCATCCTCAGCGAGAAGATAATCAATAAGATCGATGAGCTTGACATTATTATTTCTGACTTTGAAACCATTAGCGATTTTGATAGAAAACATATTAAAGAAAAGCTAGATACCGCACTGTATTTAAAGATGCGCCACCCTGATTTTAATATTAATAATGCCATGGGTGAATTTCTTCGTGGCAACAATGAATTTGCAGCACTAAGTTCATGGGCAGATGAAATTAAACTAGATGATGGATCAAAACTTAACACAAATCAAAAAAAGACTTTCTTCTACTGGGCAATTAAACTATTTGAAAAAAATCATAGCTCCATATTTAACAATAAAGCACTAGCCGGTTTAACATGGCACATTTCAAACGCCATTAAATGGCTTCATACTCCGCGTGGCTTTGTATGCTTTGTTAAAAAAGGTCCTGAGAACTTATTGACAGAGCTGGAGCAGGCTCTTGCAGACTGGAAGCCCACGCCATCCCGACTGCTCTCTGCTAAATTTCGAGATGAGATTAGTCAGATTGGGGCGGAAGTTGAAGATGCATCTTTAAAACAAGATCGTGCATTTGCTATGTTTTATGAGACTATAAAACATCCAGCTAGCGATGCTCTACCGCCTGATCACTTAAAAATTCTTCGCCACAGTAGATTAAAAGATCATGTAAATCGTCAATCTGAAATTATGTCATTTCTTGTCTCTGACAAAATAGCGAATTTCGGTCAACGAATTTTGGAAATTGATGAAGCTAGTGGATTTACATTTCAAACTCACTACGGCATAGATCTAGACGATGCTCATGAAAAACAAAAAGCAGTTAATGAATACAATCGTTACGTTTGTTGTCTACCATCAAATGATCAAATTGACTCAAACCCACAACAACTAGACAGTGGGCACATATTTATACTTGATGATACCTGGTGGGTATGTGCAACCCCTGCATGTGATTTACAACCTGGTCAAAATACTATTGCATTCAAAAAAGGTGATGATACTAGTTTAAGGCCCTTCACAGCAATAAAGCTACATTCGATTACCAACACAGCCTCATTAACAAGCCGTCATATTAATGCCGGTTCTTACTGTTTTGTTGAATTTAATGGCGCCATAATAGGACTTGGACTAACGTCTCCTAGTCAAGACTCATCACAACCTGCTGTTATGAAGGTTGACTGGCGTGCCTTTGTTGCAAAGGATGGAGGTGTAATTAAAGATGGAAATCTTAACTTACTTGAAATGCAACTTGAACTTGACAATATGAAAATAAAATGCAACCAAAAAGAAGCTAGAGTTATTGCCAAACTTAGATACGAGTATGCTCTTAATTATATTCAACGAATTGGAGCTAGCGTTAGTCGCATTGGTCTCGGCTATGTAACTTTATAGACACATCTAACTTAATTAATTATTTACGGCATATAAAGAATTTGATTACACAAGATAATCAAGTAAGCTGATTATTTATAGCAGCCTACTTGATTATTTAATTTAAAGTTCTGTAATGGTTGGAATATAACTATCACCCGTAGCGTTTAAGACTCACAAAAGAGGAAAAATGAGAATTTTCTTTATAGATATAGATAGTGCTTCTCTTCGGGTCTTGGGCATCCGGTTTTTCCTAGTCATAGCAACAACAGTAGCATTCTCTGGAGTACGCGCTCAGCAGAGCGTAGACAAAGGAAAGGCTCATATCGTCTCGGCCGTAGCGAATAAGGTGGCGAATGCTTCCGATTCAAAGTCACAAATCAAACCTGCCACGAGTCAGATCGTCACACAATCGACTGTGACATCTACGGCCGCTTCAGCGTCTTCCTCGGCAATGACCTCAGAAAATTCGCTCAGCAACACGAAGCTCGAAGCAGCTACCAAGGAGACGACTGATGCTATCATCGCGCGTTGGACTATCGTTCTTGGCTATGCAACTGGCGCTACTGCCCTTGTGGCGTTTCTTCAGCTTCTGCTTCTAGTGCGAGGTGCAAAGGACACAAAAAACGCAGCAATAGCAAGTCAGCGGTCTGCCTTTATTTCTGAATTGGCGCTTACTAAGCTGGAACGCCCCTACGTTCTTGTAACGGTCACGAAGTCCGGGCTGACGAATCGCGATCTTGGTGGGAGGAATGAAGTTGCGCCAGGAACTCAAGAACTCAATTTGATCAATTTTGGTCGTTCCCCCGCACTACTGACAGAGTTTGTCCACGACTGGTTTTCGACAGTCAAGCCCGGTGAGAAGCCAAGGCTTCGCGAGCTTGGTGTTTGGAATAAGACTATTTTTCCATACGGGACGTTTTCGTCGATGGGTGATCCACATGGGGAAAAGCGTCAGTTGGAGGTTGGTCCTTATGGGTTGTCCTTGGCCCGGGGGCAGTACGAGGCGTGGGTGATTGGTCACGTTTGTTATAGCGATTTGCTAGGCAACGAATACATGACTGGGTTTGCTTTTAAGTTTGATGTCCATCGAAATGAATTCATACGTACCGGCGGCGATGAATTCAACTATGGAAAGCAGACCAAACGCGCGACTGGAAGTGAGGTCACTCCTCCATCTTCGGCCTAGTGGAAGCTTCAATGGCCTTTTGGCTCCAGACATTAAGCAAACAGTCCTTATTGCTTCGCACATTTTTTTATGGCATTTTTCATGGCACCGAATGATTGAAGATTTTCAACCTATTGTTTTATAAGTGTTATTTAACTTTACTAATGATTGAGTGGGAAACTGATTGTTTTCAATCAGTTTTATTAGAAATGGGCGATTGCACCGAAAGTAAAGGCAGTCTGGCGTTTTGCGCTAAGCTGCCTTGCTGACCAAGCCACTTGGACAGACACTGGACAGCAAACTTGCCATCCCAGGCCCGGAAAACCGGGCTTTTTCTTTATGATCCGCCGCTTCAATGCTGCTTGCCTAAGCCACATGCAGCAGTCCAGCCACTATGAAGGTTAACCATGAACAACCTCGTCATTCCTTCCCGTCGCCGTCTTGCCAACTGGAACCGTCGTCAGCGTAAGAAGCACCATGCCGGTGAGTTTACCGAGCTGGGTTTTACCCTGTTGGTACAATTTGACACGCCACTGGATGAGGTAGCACGAGAGCACTATGTGCTTGCCCTGATTGAGCAGGTTGAGGCACTGGGACTGACCTACGGTGGCGATGAATGCAGCGGCTTCGTCACCACCTACGCAAGCGGCAGCGTAACCATGGCTCAACGAGATGCCTTGCATTCCTGGGTCATTGCTTACCCTGCCGTTACCAAGGCCGAGGTCAGCGAACTGCTGGATGCCTGGCATGACGACAGCTGGTTCGAGGCAGTTTGAGACCATACCAAGCCAGTACCTGTAGACATGACAAAGCCGGTCAGTGACCGGCTTTGTCATGTCTACATCAATACTATGATGCGCTGAACTCAGAGACCTGACTCACGCCTTATCTGCCAGGCCTTCTTGTATTTCTGATGGGCAAACCGAGCGGCATATAGCCCCAGCACCAGGCCAACCCGGCCATCCTTCCAGTTACCGCTCTTTACGTACCACTTGAAAAACGCACCGATTGGGCTCGTCCACTGCCGCAGGGCAAAATTCTTACGTGTACTCATGCGCGCCAGATCGCTGGCATCCAGGCTGGTATACAAATCCAGCTTGCGATTGATTTCTGCCATTGAGTGGAAAGTCTGATGCTTGATCGGCAATGCAATCCGGCCACGGCTGCGATAGCCAACAAAGTCCTCATGCACCGCTTGCTCAGACAAACCCACGCGATTTTTCTCGATAATACGCACAGGGTAGTCCGGGCAACCCACTGGATACAGCGCATGAACCTGCTTGCCCATCACAATCCAATCACGCTGGATGGCGTAGGCATCATGCTGAAAACCGTTCTGCTTGAGCTGCTGGATGTGAGCTACCAACTCCGGACTGGGGATCTCGTCGCTATCCAGGAAAAAAACATGGTCATGGCGACATTGCTGCTGGGCAAAATCTCGCTGCTGGCGAAAATCATCAAACTTGCGATACACCACCCGTGCACCACATTGCTGCGCAATTTCTACCGTCCGATCCTGGCTACCGCTGTCGACAACCAACAGGTCGTCAGCCAAATCGGCGACTGCATGCAGGATGGCTTGCAGATATTGTTCACTATTGAAAGTCAGTACATAGATTGACAATGGTGTCATGTGGTCTTGCCCATTCGGAAGCAGATCTGCCTATGCTGTGGTAGCGCCCAGCCATGGGCCACCTTGGCTTGCCATCAGCATCAAAGCAGAGTGTATGTAAATTTTTTTGAGCATTATCCGTAATACGTCAGGCAGTAACAATTCATATCTTGTCATGCACGCCTGGCAAGCGTCTTCGTACCGGCCAGTCAGCGACCGGGAACCCGTCAGCCACTGTTGCGGCAGGGCAAATCACAATCCATTGGCAATTGACGCGCTGCAGTACCACTGATACGGTCAACAAGTACCACGCTGGTATGGGAACCATCCGCTTTGCATTGCAGTCTGAATTTGTTTACCCGTTTCAATTTAACCGAGGAAACCACCATGTCCGAAGCTGCACTGAATCAGGAAAAAGAACAACTGCTGGATGACGTACGCCAGGTTTTGTCCAGCACAGAAGATTTGCTCGGCGCTGCCGGTGATGAAGGCGGCGAAAAGGGGCGCGAACTACGTAAACGCCTGGGTGAAAATATCAAGCTGGCCAAGGCCCGGCTGCTGGAGGCGGAAAAGGTCGTGGTTGGCAAAGCCAAAGTTGCCGCCAAGGCAACTGATGACTATGTACATGAAAATCCGTGGAAATCCATCGGCATTGCAGCAGGAGTAGGCTTTTTGCTGGGTATGTTGGTTTCACGTCGCTAAGCCGCTTTCCGCCACATGCCCGATTCCACCAAGCGCCCGCCCCGCCCAGGCAGCATCAGTTCGCTGATGAGCGGGATGTTTTCCTTGTTACTTACCCGTTTCGAGCTGTTTTTGCTGGAAGCGGAAGAACAGAAAGACAGCCTGCTGCTGAACCTGCTGCTGGGTGGGCTGGCACTCATCCTGCTGTTGCTTGCCCTGCTGTGTGGATTGCTGCTGATTCTAGTGCTCACCCCTGAGTCATACAGGGCACTGGTGCTGGGTGCACTGACACTGCTTAGCCTGGCCGGTGCGCTGGGCTTGTTGTGGCATGTGCGTCAGCGCGCCCATCGCAGCCCGGCACCGTTTGCCGATACCGTGGCGGAGGTCCGCAAGGACTGGACTAGCCTGAGCGGGAGAAGGTGACATGAAACCCCAAGACCGTGCCATCAAGAAGCAGCTGTTACTGATGAAAGGCGAGGTGTTGCGCGTAAAGCTGACCCTGGAGCTGGAACAGCTGCGCCAACACCCGCTGGGCATGGCTGGAAAAGGCTTCATGGCCTTTACCGGCGAAGGCCGCACCGCCAGCCTGTTGTCCTCGCTGGCCAATATATTACCTTCGGAATCTATCCGCCGCTGGTTGCGCCGAGGCACCAGAATGTTGCTGATGTGGAAGTTGGTCAGCAAATTCTGGGGATCGCGCTGAAACAGCTGGATAAATTTGTCCTTTCTCTTCAGGCTTGACTGTTTACACCAGCACTGCCGATATCAACGCTATTGCTACCATCCGTACCACTGCTGGCAAGTTCTACCTGCAGATTCAGCTCTCCGTCAGCACTATTGCTGCCACCGTTCAACATATTTGTGATAGCCGCCATATCCTTGCTGCTATCATCCAGCCATTTTTTCAGCGACTCGTCTTGCGTCTGTTGTTGGCGTTGTCGCAGCCACTGCTGAATGCCCTTGATACTGTTGATCAGTGTCTGTAACTCCATATTACCGCTCAAACCAGTTGCCACTCCGTTGCCGCCCAGCATATTGCCAGCCCCTGCTATGCTGCTGGTGGATGTGCTATCAGTGCCTTCTGATTCTTTGTTCCCGCTGTCTGCTGACACGGATTGCGCCGGGCTAGCCGCCGATGCGGAAGCGACATCGCCAGTTGCCGCAGTATCTGCACCGGTTTGCCCATTGTCGACAGCAGCCACACTCACATTCACCGTCATGCCCTGCGGCTGAGCTTGGGCGGTGGCATTGGCAACCATCTGCCGTAATTCAGCACTGATTTGCTTAAGCTGCATGGCAATAGCACGCAAGCCGGCTTTGTCCCTTCCCACCAGCAACAACATCTGGCGCAAGTTCTTCACCCGTTCTTTCAGCATGTCCATACGACCAGCATCCAGCGGCTGATTGGTATTCTGTTTGCTGTTCTGGGCCTGCTTCTGCAACGCAGCCTGTTGCTGCCGCCATTGGTTCAGGGCCTGCTGCAAGGACTGATTCAACGCCTGACGGGTAGTGTCCTGCACAGAAGGCGTCATGCCCGGCAACACTGGCGTATTCGCACCATTGGTCGCCGTAGCCTGGCCTTTGCTGGCAGCGGCAGAAACAGGAGTACTGTCTCTTGCATCAGCCCGCGCGAGACTTTGGGTCAAATACTGGATGGAAAGCATACTGGCAGCCACCACAATGATGTCTTTACCTGATCCTATCGGCATATTTGTCTGATTCTTTAACGCATCGCTATAAGTCCTGCCAGCGAAAACGCTAAAATAGATAAACCAGCCACTGCACTCCCAGCGCCATGCTCTCCCCTACCGACACCCTGCTTGCCACGCCTCCCCTGCCCCCAGCCGCCGTGCAATGGTTGCGACAAATCGGCATCAATACGCGTGATCAGCTACTGCAAAACGGCAGTGTTACCACTTTTTTGCAGCTGAAAGCAGCTGGCCACACCGTTACCCGGCGCTTACTGTTTGCACTGGAAGCGGCTGCGCGTGGAGTGCATTGGTCTCAACTGGGAGAGGCTGACCGGGCCAGGCTGATCCAGATGCTGGAAAACCATCCGCCCGTTGCCCTTCCTCCCGCAGCAGCAGAAATTGCCAGCTTCATGCAACAGGCCATGCAACAGGCCAGCCTGGCTGCCGCAAGCGGGGAAGTGCCGGTCGGGGCGGTGGTGGTACGAAACGGGCAGATCATTGGCCGTGGCTTTAATCAGCCGGTGGGCCTGTCCGATCCGTCGGCACATGCCGAAATGCAGGCCTTGCGTGATGCCGCCAGACATACGGGTAATTACCGACTGGACGACTGCGATCTCTATGTCACACTCGAACCCTGTGTCATGTGCAGCGGTGCCATCCTGCATGCCCGTATTGGCAGGGTAATTTATGGTGCCAGCGAACCGCGCACCGGCGCTGCTGGCAGCGTACTGAACCTGTTTGCCATGTCACAACTCAATCACCATACGGCCATATGGGGTGGACAGCAGGCAGCGGCATGCAGCCAGCAATTAAGTGATTTTTTCCGGCAGCGCCGTAAACAGGAGACATGAAATGGCAGCAAGCTTGCTGGACAAGCTGCGCACTGGAGCAAGCATCAGCCTGTTATCGCAGGCATTGCTGGCATCGCCCCCTGATGCTACAGACCCGGCGGCTTTTCTTTTGCAGACACAGCTGGATGCTCCCTTACAGGCCACCCGCGCAAATGCACGGCATTATGGCCAGCCATGGATTCTGGTTGGAATCCGCAGCCAGTCGCTGATTCTGTTTGACGAATGGGGCCGCCAGCAACAGCACTATATTGTTTCCACAGCACGACGCGGGGCCGGCGAACAGGCCAACAGCTACCAGACCCCTCGGGGCTGGCACCATGTATGTGAAAAACTGGGAGCGGGAGCCGAGCCCAATACCATCATTTTTCGTCGCCGGGTGACACCATGGAAGTACACGGCGGAGCTGCACCAGCAGTATCCGGAAAAAGACTGGATTCTCACCCGCATCCTGTGGCTGTGCGGCGATGAGGCTGGCCGGAACCAGGGGGGCAATGTGGATAGCTACGACCGTGCCATTTACCTGCATGGCGCAGGTGATCATGTTGCCTTTGGCAGCCCTACCTCACTGGGTTGTGTCCGCATGAAAAATCCGGACATCATCCAGCTATTTGACCAGACGCCTAATGGCATAGACATTTTGATAAACGAGAATTCCTGAACATCATGCACGCAGCTCTCAACCTCACCACGCCAGCCTTGCTGTTTCCCGCCATTTCACTCCTGTTGCTGGCCTATACCAACCGTTTTCTCGGCTTGGCCAGCATCATTCGTAATCTGTACAACGATTACAAGACAGAGCAGAACCCGAAGATCCTGCTACAGATCGGTAATCTGCGTACCCGTATCCTGCTGATCAAATGGATGCAATTCCTCGGCATAGGCAGTCTGTTTCTCTGCAGCATGGCCATGTTCCAGATCTATACCGGTTGGCAACAGTTGGGGGAAATGTCATTTGGCATCAGCCTGCTGCTGATGATTGCCTCGCTGGCCACCTCACTGTGGGAACTGGTGCGCTCGTCCGATGCGCTGAATATCCTGCTGTCTGACCTGGAAGCGGAGTCACATCGCCAGCAAAAGTGAACACCAGCCAGAGATTGATAAAAAAAACCGGCCACGCCGGTTTTTTTGACTCAGCCCGGCTTGCGCCCGGCAATGAAATGTAGCGGCATATTGACCCTACGCACCATGGCAGGGTCTCCCCAGCCACGCAGCAGACGCTGGCGCGCATCGTCCAGCACATGATGACCCAGGCTTTGCATGCACAGTTTGGTCGCAGACCATGTGTGCAGATAGCCCAGCAACTGCTCCAGATTCCAGTGCATGACAATCTGGTAAACCGGGGTAGTAATGGCCGGCAAGGGCATGTTGACGTCCCGGTAGCCATCCCACAGCAACTGGCTGCAACTGGACCAGAACGGTTCGATCACCGCGCGGAAAAAGCGCATGGCATCATCCACTTCCGGTGAAACCTGAAACCAGTCGTAGCCCCAGGCGGCAAACACACCACCAGGCTTGAGGGTTCTTTCCACATGCGGCCAGAAGTGCTGGAAATCAAACCAGTGCAAAGACTGGGCAACCGTTATCAGGTCAAACACGGCATCGCCATAGGGCGGATGCTCCACGGCACATTCCAGATACACGATATTGGCGGCCTGTTCAGCCGCATCAAGCTGGCTGTGGTTGATATCACAGGCATCAACCCGGCTAAACAGGCGAGAGAGCTGTACTGCCGCCTGACCGGTACCGGTAGCGCAGTCCCAGGCGCGCTGATGGGCCGGAACAGCAGCCTGCAACCAGCGGAACAGCATATCCGGATATTGCGGGCGGTAGCGCGCATATTGGTCTGACTGCAAATCGAAGGTGGCAATGGCACGCGTATCCATGATTGGGCTCAAATGAATACTCACTTCAGGTAAACGGTGCGCTGGACTATTCCGCGTCACCCCTTGGGTGCAAGGTATTAATGATAATAGCATTATGCATGCTATTTAATTTTAATTAATTTCTTTTAAAAGATAAAATTTAAGCTAGTTATATGACTCATCACAAACCATAAGCAAACAGGCCACATCAGCAGCATGGCACCATGTATTCTTACCGTTTGTTTCCTATCGGCGGCGGCAGGTTATTCTTGTAGCTGCCTGCGTAACAGACTGCAAACCGCATGCCGTAGCGCCAGTCACGCCATCCGGCTGTGATTTACTTATTGGCCAGACGGCGGCGGGTGGCCAGCCATTGGTCCAGTTTACCGGCAAATTGTTGCCGGTCCGCCTGGCTGAAGGGCGGGGGACCACCGCTCTGGATGCCACTGGCACGCATGGTTTCCATAAAGTCACGCATGGTCAGCAGGCCGGCAATGGTTTCTCTGGAATAGGCTTCACCGCGAAAATTGACTGCCGCAGTCCCTTTGGCCAGCACTTCGGCTGCCAGCGGGATATCGCCGGTGACCAGCAAGTCATCTGCCACACATTGGCGGGCAATTTCGGCATCGGCCACATCAAAGCCCTTGGCCACCACGATGGCACGCAGATAGGGACTGGCAGGCAAGGTAGTCAGACGGTTGGCCACAAACACGGCCGGTGTTGCCGTACGCTGGGCCGCACGGCAGATGATGTCGCGGATGACCGCAGGGCAGGCATCGGCATCAACCCAGATAGTCATGGCATGTGCTTTGGCAAAAATGAAGGTGCGGCAAGCCTACAACAGTCCGGCCTGCCTGCCCATGTCAATCTGTTAAAGTCGACAGATTCATTACCAAGCTAATGGCATAAACTGTTCAGGCACTCTATAGTAGCCTGATATGCATCTGCTTACGCGACTGGCAGCTGCCCACCCTGCCCTCTTCCCCACAAGGTTTGTTGAATGACCCGCGCGCTGACTATTCTGGTTGCCGAAGATAGCCCGACCTCGCGTCAGATACTGATCGACTATATCCGCCTGCTGGGCCACGAGGCCGTCGCCGTATGCAATGGCCAGGAAGCCGTGGATTTCTGCCAGCAACAAAGACCGGATGTCATCTTCATGGATGTCACCATGCCGGTGATGGATGGTTTTGCGGCCACCAGCGCCATCCGCAAACTGTTGGGCGAACACTGGATTCCCATCATTTTCCTGACCTCGCTGACTGACCGCAGCCAACTGCTGCGCGGACTGGCGATGGGGGCTGATGATTACCTGACCAAACCGATTGATTTAGACATCCTGACGGCGAAACTGCATGTGCTGATCCGTATTTCGGATATGCAGCAGCGTATTGCACAGGATAGTGAACGGCTGGAAGCGTATTACCGCATCAACGAGCAGGAGCAAATGTTTGCCCAGATGGTGCTGGACCGCTTTACCCGCCGCGCCGAGCAGACACCTCCCAATATCCAGCAGTGGCAGCGTCCGGCGATGAACTTTAGCGGCGATACCATCTGCATCCGGCGCAGCCAGCCAGGACTGGACCGTATCATGCTGGCAGACAGCACCGGCCATGGTCTGGCAGCCGCGATCTGTGGTCTGCCAGCGGTGGATACATTCTTTGCCATGAGCGATCGCAATCTGCCGGTGCAGGAGATTGCCCGGACAATTAACCGCAAGCTGCATACCATTTTGCCTATCGGTCGCTTTGTGGCCGCAGCACTGATTGAAGTGGATTACCAGCTACGCCGCATTGCGGTGTGGAATGGCGGTATTCCCTGCGCCATGTATGTCGGCAGGAATGGTGAGGTGCTGCGCTCTTTCGCCTCCCGCTCTCCTCCGCTGGGCATTTTGCCGGACAGCGATTTCGAATCCACGCTCGACTACTTCAGCTGGCAGGAAAGTGGGGCACTGGTGGTGTGCTCGGACGGTGTCACCGAAGCCTATAATGCCGACCGCCAACCTTTCGGGCTGGACGGCATACTGGAAGCCATGCGTAAGGTTGGCTCGCTGGACATTCAGGGCGCGATTACCCAGGCAGTGAACCAGCATCTGGCTGGCAGCGAAAACCACGACGATATTTCGCTGGTGGTTGTTCGCTGCCCCTGAAAGCCCGCCTGCTGGCTGGCGTGCGCTGGTTATCCTGGCAATCCACAACCATCTGCAGCACAAAATGATGCGGCAGTGGCGTCCCCACTCTCCAGGATGCCCTGCAGCGCCGCAGTAAATGCCTGTGGCTGCCCCAGCCAGGTGGAAACATCTACCCTCTGCAACTGCCCATCCCGCTCCAGCAAAAGACTGGGAAAACCCTGCATGCCATATTGCTGCATCAATTGACGGCTGTCTTGGATATGCGCATCGGCCAGGATTTGCTGCCGTTCCAGCTCGACGGCAAATCCTGCCGGGTCCAGCCCTTGCTCCTGCGCAATCATTTGCAGAACGACGGTATCAGCAATGCGCAGGCCGCGCTGATAATGTGCCTGCTGCAAGGCAGACAGCATCGCAACTGCGGTCAAGCCCAGTTGTTCTGCCGCCAGAATGGCGGCAATGGGCGGTGTGGAGTCGAATACCGCGCTGCCATCGCGTAGCAGACCGTCAAAATAGGCGTCACCAAACGGCAAACCGGTGATGCTGGCAATACGCCGGTCGTGCGGCATCACGTAATCACGCAGGGCCGGGGTAACCGCTTGACGGCGACTGCCGCTCATCATGCCGCCAGCGTGCAGCGCCAGGGTCAGACCGGGCAACGCGGCAGCTGCTTGCAACAGCGGTGAGGCGGCATAACACCAGCCGCATAGCGGGTCGTAAAAGTAATGCAGTGTATTGTTTACCATTTCATTTCACCTTTATTCACCTTGGCACCGATTTCCAGCGACATGGCTTCCCCGGCTTGAGGAAAAGCCTGCTGCATACGCTGGATCAACGCGCCACTATTGCCTGACAGTGCCAGATTCTGTTCAAACTGCTGCAGATAACTGCGGGTGTAACGAATGCTGGCGAGGCCGGTGGGGGCATTGGCTGCCATGTGGCCGGGAATCACCTGCGCCGGCTGCAAGGCTTCCATTTCATCCAGCTGGCTCAGCCAGGCCTGGCGCTCCTGCTTGCTCTGGGTATCCGCCGTCCACACATGCAAGCCGGACACCACGCCGATATTGCCGACAATCGCCCGGATGGACGGAATCCATACATAGCCGCGATGCGCCAGCAGCCCGGTGGTGCCGCGCACCTCGATGGCCTGTCCTTCCAGCGTCAACTGGCTGCCCTTGAGTTGCTGTGGCAGGGCTAGCGGGGCTTGCGGGGCATTGCTGCCCATTTTCGGCCCCCAGAACGCCACCTTACCAGCCATATTGCTCTTGATGCGTGCCAGGGTGGGGGCAGCAGCCAGCAACTCGGCCTGCGGGAAAATCTGCTTAAGCACGGTGGCCCCAAAATAGTAGTCCGGGTCCGCCTGGCTGATATAAATAGCCTTCAGCGTCTTGCCGCTATCCAGCACCCGGGCAGCAATACGGTAGGCATCGGCACGCGTGAAGCCACTGTCGATCAGCACGGCATCTTTTTCGCCGCTGACCAACACCGAGGTGACATTGAAGCTGTTTTCATCGGCCTGATACACCGATAGTTTGAGTGCTTCTGCGGCCTCGGCAGCGCTGCCAAGCAGAGCGGAGGAAAGCAAAAGGGACAGGAAAACAGTAGAAGTACGCGGCATGATCTGCTCCGGATGGCGCAGGGTAAAACCAGCGCCTGATTGATGATGGAGCGTACTTTAGCGCTAAAAATCGTGCAGATATACCCATTAAAATGGGCATGATTGTTTCAAAAAACGTACTAATTTTTCATCCAGGCAGGGTGACCACACCAGAGACAGCGGGGTCAGTTGGGCAGCGGCTGGCAGGAATGCATGGTGACAATGCGGTTAATGCGGTTGCGGCCCTGCTTCTTGGCTTGATAGACAGCCGCATCCGCCGTACTCACCAGCCAGTCCGGCTTCTGGTTGATACTGGCGTGCGCTGCCGCGATGCCGATACTGATGGTCACCACCGCGCTACACAGTGAGGAGGGATGGGGCAAGGCCAGCGCTTCCACATCCTGACGAATCTGCTCTGCCAGCCTGCTGGCCTGCCTGACCGTGCTGCAAGCCAGCCGCCGCCGGCAAGCATGTTTATACTGCGCAGCAAGGTATTTATAACCGCAACAGCACCGCCCCCCGGCCCTGTCCCGAAGGCGCGCAGCAGGCGCTTGATCGCTTATCATGCATGGCATGCACTTCACGCAACAAGGACAACCATGGACCGGCTGATTGCCATGCAGGTGTTTGTAGAAGTGGCGCGCCGTGGCAGCTTTACCGCCGCCAGCCATGAGCTGGACCTGTCCCGCGCCATGGTAAGCCGCTACATCGCGGAGCTGGAAAGCTGGCTGGGCGCACGCTTGCTGCAGCGCTCCACCCGCAGTGTCACCTTGACCGATGCCGGAGCCAATTGCCTGGCCCGCTGCCAGCAAATGCTGGAACTGGCCGAGCAGACCCGCGAGGAAATCGACCTGCGCGATGGCCAGTTGCGCGGCCAGCTGCGCATCACCACCAGCATGTCCTTTGGCATGGCCCAACTGGCACCGGCCATTGCCGACTTCATGGCAAGTCACCCGCACATCCACATTGATTTGCAACTGGGGGACCGGGCAGCCAACCTGATAGAAGAGCGCATCGATCTGGCCATCCGCATCACCAATGACCCGGAACCCGGTCTGGTGTCCCGTCGATTGGGGGAATGCCACTCGGTGATCGTCGCCGCGCCGGCTTACCTGGCGCAGCATGGCACGCCGCAACAGCCAGCCGAGCTCAGTCGGCATGCATGCCTGAGCTACAGCCAGTTTGGCCGCAGCGAATGGCAGCTGCACCGGGGTGAAACCGAAACCACGGTGCGCATGGATAGCCGCCTGAGTGCCAACGAAGCCGTGGTGCTGTTACAGGCCTGCCGCCATGGCGCGGGCCTTGCCTTGCAGCCCTGCTATCTGGTGCAGTCCTTGCTGGACAGCGGCGAGCTGATTGCCGTGCTGCCAGAATGGCGTCCGGTCAGCATGGGCATTCATGCGCTGTATCCCTCCCGTCGCCAACTGCCGCTGGCCATGCGCGTACTACTGGACTTTCTGCAACAGCGCTTTGCCACCGCAGCGCCGTGGGCTCAGGCAGCCACATCGTCGCCCGTCAGCTGAAAGCTGTGCCGCCACTGGCTGGGGGATACGCCATAGCGCCGACGAAAGTGATGGCGTAGCGATTCCGGCGATCCCAGCCCTGCCAGGGCGGCAATCTGCTCCATGCCATGCCCGCTGCTCTCCAGTAAACGCTGACTGAACCGCAAGCGTTCACTCAACAACCACTGCCCCACCGTACTACCGGTTAGTTGACGAAAGTGCCGGGTAAAGCTGCGCCGGCTCATGGCAACTTCCGCCGCCAGGCTATCTAGCGTGTGCTCCTGCGCCAGATTGCACCGAACCCGGTCAAGCAAGCCCGCCAACCGTGAATCACCAGCCCGTACCGGCAAGGGCTGTTCGATAAACTGCGCCTGCCCGCCCTGCCGATGTGGCGGCACCACCAGCCGCCGCGCCACGCTATTGGCCAGCTCCGCCCCATAACGCTGACGCAACAGATGCAGGCAGCAATCCAGCCCGGCGGCAGTACCCGCCGAAGTCAGCATCTGGCCATCCTCCACATACAGCACCGCCGGGTCCAGCCGCACCTGTGGGTAGCGGCGGGCAAAGTCATCGGCATAGGCCCAATGCGTGGTTGCGGCACGGCCATCCAGCAAACCGGTTTCGGCCAGCACATAGGCCCCCAGGCACAGGCCGACAATCTGCACCCCGCGCGCCGCTGCTTGCTGCAAGGCCAGTGCCAGTTGCAGTGGCACCGGAGCACCGGCCTGCCAGCTAGGCAGAATGATGATGTCGGCCCCCTCCAGGCCTTCCAGCCCGTACGCGCAGGTGAGGCTGAAGCCAGCCGAGGTCCGCAGCGGACCGGCCTCCACCGCGCAAACCCGCAGCGTGAATGAGGGCAAGCCGGGATGCGTATCGCCAAACACCACGCAGGGTACCGACAGGTGAAACGGGCTTATATTCTGGAAGGCAAGCACGGCAACGACGGGAGCGGACATGGCAGGATTCCGGAGTGAAACAGGATTGGCCTGATCTTAACGCATTCTGGCAATCGGGCCACTTCTGCCGGGCACGGCCACTGGCAATAATGGCCACATTGCAACCCGGCACAGGAGCCACGCCATGGACTACCCCCACACCGCACTCATCGTCATCGACCTGCAAAACGACTACTTTACCAACGGCAAATACCCTTTATGGAATACCGAAGCGGTACTGGACAACTGCGTGGCCGCCATCGAACGAGCACATGCGCTGGGCATGCCGGTGATTCTGGTACAACACGTGGCCGACAGCAGCAAGGGCATGGCCCCCTTCTTCAATGCAGGTAGCAGCGGCGTGGCCATTCACCCGCGCATTCTGGCCGCCGCGCCGCAGGCCCCGGTGGTGGTGAAACGGGCAGCCGACAGCTTTCATCAAACCAGCTTGCAAGCCACGCTGGATGGGCTGGGCGTTGGCAAACTGCTGCTGTGCGGCATGATGACGCAAAACTGCGTCACCCATACCGCCCTGTCGCGCGCCGCAGATCAGTACGAAGTTGCCGTATTGGCCGACTGCTGCACCACGGTGGACCAGATGCTGCATGCCATCGCGCTCAATGCCCTGTCCATCCGCGTGGCCCTGCCCACGGCAGCGCAAGCGCTGGCCTGAAATCACCTATCCCAACCCAGCAATGAAAAAACCCGCCGGATGGCGGGTTTCTGATAACTGAACGGCTAAGCGCAGACTCAGGCCTTGTTGACCGGAATCTTGCCAATCTTGACGCGCCATTCCGCCGGGCCGGTGTTGTGCACCGAAATACCGTTGGAATCGACCGCTACCGTGACCGGCATGTCTTTTACTTCGAACTCGTAGATGGCTTCCATGCCCAGGTCGGCAAAGCCCACCACCTTGGAGGCCTTGATGGCCTTGGACACCAGGTAGGCCGAACCGCCCACCGCCATCAGGTATACCGCCTTGTTGTCCTTGATGGCTTCAATGGCAGCCGGGCCACGCTCGGCCTTGCCAATCATGCCGAGCAAGCCGGTTTGTTCCAGCATCTGACGGGTGAACTTGTCCATGCGGGTAGCGGTGGTGGGGCCAGCCGGGCCAACCACTTCGTCACGCACCGGATCAACCGGGCCCACGTAGTAGATGAAGCGATTGGTGAAGTCCACCGGCAGCGCCTCGCCCTTGTTCAGCATGTCCACCATGCGCTTGTGCGCGGCGTCTCGGCCGGTAAGGATCTTGCCGTTGAGCAGCAGTACATCACCCGGCTGCCAGCTGGCCACTTCTTCCTTGGTGATGTTGTCCAGGTCAACGCGCTTGCCGTTGCTGGTGTCGTAGGTGATTTCCGGCCAGTCTTCCAGGCTGGGCGTGGCCAGATGGGCCGGGCCGCTGCCATCCAGATGGAAATGGATGTGACGGGTGGCGGCACAGTTGGGGATCATCGCTACCGGCAGGCTGGCGGCGTGAGTGGGGTAATCCAGAATCTTCACGTCCAGCACGGTGGTGAGGCCGCCCAGGCCTTGCGCGCCAATACCCAGCGCGTTCACTTTTTCGAAGATTTCCAGACGCAGCTCTTCCACACGGGTCAGCTCGGCACCGCTGGCAGCCTTGGCTTTCAGCTCGTGGATGTCCACGTGCGACATCAGGCTTTCCTTGGCCAGCAGCATGGCTTTTTCCGGGGTACCGCCAATGCCGATACCCAGAATGCCCGGCGGACACCAGCCAGCGCCCATGGTAGGTACGGTGTTGATGACCCAGTCGACGATGCTGTCGGACGGATTGAGCGCGTAGAACTTGGACTTGTTCTCCGAACCACCGCCCTTGGCCGCACAGGTGACTTCCACGCCGTCGCCTTCGACTATTTCAAAGTGCACCACGGCCGGGGTGTTGTCCTTGCTGTTCTGACGCTTGCCAGCCGGGTCCAGCAGCACCGAGGCGCGCAGCTTGTTGTCCGGGTTGTTGTAAGCACGGCGTACGCCTTCGTTGACCATTTCCTGTACCGACAGGCTGGCGTCCCACTGCACGTTCATGCCCACTTTGAGGAACACCACGGCAATGCCGGTATCCTGACAGATGGGGCGACGGCCTTCGGCACACATGCGGCTGTTGATCAGGATCTGCGCCATGGCGTCCTTGGCCGCCGGGCTTTCTTCATGCAGATAGGCCTGATACAGGGCGTCGATGTAATCCTTGGGGTGGTAGCAACTGATGTACTGAAAAGCATCGGCGATGCTTTGAATGAAATCATCCTGACGGATAACAGCCATGAGCGGTCTCTCCAGCGTAGGGGCTTTAGGAATTGTCGGGACATTTTAGGCGCTTGTGCCACATTGCGCCATGCCCGCTCCCCGCATCAGTGCTGCAGATGGCCGACAAAATCCTCCAGCGCCTGCTCCAGCTCCAGCAGCAAGGCCATGTCGGCGGTAGAGCAGCCGGTCCGCGCGGTCTGCTCCAGCCGTGCGGCACAATCGGCCAGCCTGACGGCCCCCACGGTGCGGCTGGCGCCCTTGATACGGTGGGCCAGCAAGATCACATTTGCTTGATCTCCCTGTTGCCAGGCTTGTAGCAGTTGCAGCAGATCGGCCTGCTTGTCGCGGGCAAAATCCTGCAGCAAGGGCAGCTCCAGCGCCCAGTCGCCCTGACTCAGATCGAACAGCACACGCCGGTCCAGCACCGGCAGGTCGGCATCACCGCCACTGGCATATTCGGGCAGCCAGGGCTGCAAGGCCGCCCAATCACCCGGCAGGCTCAGCCAGCCGTCCGGCACGGCATCGGCTGCCAGCAAACTGCCCGCGTGGTCCGGCCCTACCGCCAGCAGCGGGGTATGCCCACGCCAGGGCTGGGAGGCTTCCTGGCCACGGATATAGTCCAGCAGTGCGGGCAAGGCTGCACTTGCCGGGTCTGCCAGCAGCAGCAGGGCCACGGCGTGCTGCTGCCAGTATTGCAAGGCCGCATTCACCGTGCTGGCAACTTCTACCGGATAGCCCGTCGCCTGCAACTGCTGCTGGATTGACCTGCCTTGCGCAGCATCGGCACACAATAGCAAAACCGGCCAGCGACCCATGGCGGCGGGCGCATGGGCTTGATCCATGCCGGGCATGGCCGGGCTAAGCTGCAGACAGGCATGCATGCCCTGTCGCCCCTGCTCCAGCCTGAGCTCTGCGCCCAGGCAACGCGCCAGTTGCTGGCAGCGCAACCAGCCTGCCGGGGCCTGATGCGGCTTGCGCGCCCGCGCCGGGCCGGACAGGATTTGTTCCGGCACGCCACGATCGTGTTCACTGCGGTGGGCTGTCAGCTCCAGGGTAAGGATCTGGCGCATATGCTGTTGCGCCCACACCTGGGCGTTAAGCAGCAGCGTGCCCGCGCCATGGCCATGCAAGGCATGGGCCAGCAATTGCTGCAGCAGATGCTGCAGTACAGCGCCATCCAGCAGCAGCAGCGGTGCCAGAGCCGGGTCCAGTTGCAAGGTAAAATCCACCCCCAACTGGCCGGCAAGTGACTGAAAACGCAAGTGCAGCTGGCGTAGCAAACTGGCCAGCGGGACGGCATCAACCGCGTGGCCGCGCCGGCGGGCGGTCAGCAAAGGCCCGTTCAGGGGCTGGCGGGAGTCAGGAGTCAATGTTGGCATCTGTCAGGAAGCGGTTTACGCCGGACGCGGCATAAACGGATATCAGGAATAAGGCAGTTGCCTGGTATGGCCATCCCGCTGGATGGCCTTGACATGATACATGGCGTGGTCGGCCTGGTTGACCAGCTGTTCGGCGGAGGTGCCATCACGGGGGTACAGGCTGTAGCCAATGCTGGCCCCCACTTCCAGCTTCTTGCCTTCCACCAGCATGGCCTCGCCAATGGTCAGCGCCAGCTTGTCCAGCAGCTCGGATAGGGCATCGGAGGAAAAGCTGCCTTGCAGCAGGATCAGGTACTCGTCCCCGCCCATGCGCGCCACCATGTCATTACCGCGCACCGCATGTTGCAGTCGACGGGCAACCACTTGCAACACCTGGTCGCCAATTGCGTGGCCATGCTGGTCGTTGATCTGCTTGAAGTGGTCCAGATCGACAAACAGCACGGCAAACTGTGCGCCGCTTCGCTGTGACAGCGCCAGCATTTTTTCCAGTTGCTGGAAAAACAGCGCCCGGTTGGCAAGGCCGGTCAGGCTGTCGTGGTGCGCCAGATAGCTCAGTTCGCGCTGGTTGTCGTACAGGCTGGCCATGTGGCTGTTGATCTGCCGCTGCATGCGGTCGAAATTGCGTGCCAGTACGCCAATCTCGTCATTGCGCTCCACCGGCAATGGCAATGGCTGGCGGGTATCGGTAAAACTGCAGGCCGCCTGCGCCAGGATATTGATTGGCCGCAGCATGGCGCGGGCAAAGACCACGGCCAGCAGAATGGCGATGGCACTGAAAGCCAGCACCATGTGGATGATGCGCTGCCCCAGTGGCGCAGCCAGTGCCAACACGCTGTCCAGGGGCTGTACCAGCCCGGTGACGACGAAATCATCCCGGCTGCCCCGGCCGATGGGTAGGCGGACAAATGCCATTACCTTGTCGGCGGACTGCTCGGGTTGATCCAGGCCGCTAAGCGCCAGGCTGCCGACCTTGCGTTCGAACAGCTGGCGGGTGGGGGCAAAGCTGTCCTGCATCAGAATGCGCCGGCCTTTGTCAAAACCAAAGGTCTGGGCCGGGTCCGGATGCACCAGGAAATCGCCCCAGCGGTTAGCCATATACAACTGGTACGCCTTGGGTAGATCCAGCTGCAGCTGGCTTAGCAGCCGTGTCAGATCCAGATTGATCACCAGCAATCCGCCGGGTCGGCCAGCGCGGTCAGAAACCGGTGTCGCCACCATCAGCCCCGGCCGCCCCTCGGCGTCGTGGGAGGAGCGTTCATGATTGACGGCAATGGATGACTGGTAAATCTGCCCTGCCGGTACCAACAAGGTTTCGAATACATAGGGGAAATGCCCCTTTTCCTGCAGGGCATTGCCCTCCACCCCGACGGTCAGGCCGTTCTGGCTGTTCACACGCACCAGTTCCAGTCCATTATCAGCCGCGCCGATCAGCCGCACCTGCAGGTATTCCGGGTGCAAGGCCAGCATGGCGGCAAATGCCTGCGCCAGCTCGCTCCTGGCCATCTGCCGTTCGCGTGGCATGCGGCTGTTGATCACCCGGCCCACCGTTACCAGCCGCGACAACAGCAGGGCATCATCGGCAGCCTCCTCCACCGACTGTGACAGCCGGCGATTCACCCCGTGTGCGGCGGTCAACAGATCACTCTGTGCCGCCGATACCAGCATGGCGCGGTTGACGGTATAGGCGTAATAGCCGGTGATGCCAGAAGCAAGAATGCCGAAGATGGCCAGTAACACCGCCAGTTTGACCAGCAGACCGGGGCGCATGGCTCAGAAGCTCCCCGGCAGATCGCCGGAATAGATTTTCTGCCACAGCGCCTCACGCCGCGCCGCGTCTTCTACGGGCTGCAGCCACAGCACGCGCGCACCGGCTTTCAGCTCATCGCTGGCCGTCAGGGTATTGGCCAGCCCCTGCCGTGTTGGCAGCAGCGCGCTGACGGCAGGCTCCAGCATGTAGTTGATCCATTGCTGTGCCAGCTGCGGATTGCGTGCTGACGTCGTCATTGCCCAGCAATCCAGCCAGGCCAGCACCCCTTCACGTGGAATGGCATAGCCGACATCGGCCCCGGCCTGGCGCAGGGAGTTGAGCTGCTGGGTGCCGTAATTGCCAAACATCACCGCAATATTGTGATGAATGAACAGCTCGGTTCCTTCCTCGGGCAGGCTGTAGTAAGTCAGCACATTGCGCCGCAGGGCAATCAGGCGCTGCACCAGCATGGCCTGCTGGGCAGCCGATAGCTGAAATGGCTGGCTGATGCCGCTGGCCAGCGCAGCAAAGGAAAAATTGTGCTGACCACTGTTGAAATCCAGCACCTTGTGGCGGTAGCGCGGGTCCCACAGCACATTCATCGAATCCGGCGGCTGGGAAAACTGCCGCTTGTCATAGATGATGCCCATGGTGGAATAGGTATACGGAACGGCATATAGCCGGCCATGTTGCTGCAGACCGGGAATGGCAGCCAGATGACGAAAACGCGGCAGTTGCCGGCGGGTATTGGGCAACAAGGCGGGGTCAAGCGGTTTGAGCAGGCCAGCGGCGTAGTAGCGCTGCATTTCGGCGGTATTGGCTGCCACAACATCAAAGCGTGGACCTTTTACCGCATGCATATGCGCCCACAATGCCTCGTCGGAATCGACAAAAGTCACTTCGACGCTAGCCTGGTAGCGTTGCTCGAATGCCTTCACCACATCCGCGTCGGCATAGCCGGGCCAGGCCAGCACGCGCAGCACGTCCTTGGCCATTGCCAACTGGCAGCACAACAGGCAGCCAATTACCCCCGCAAGCAGGCTGTTTATTCTTGATGCCACGTTTGGTTTTCTTTTTTCAATCTGCCGTTTGAATTTTGAATGTAGCTGCTTACCAGACTTTATACCTATTTTTTTAACAGAAATTTCCTAGCGAACCAGACTTTCACGGTAGCTTGCAGCCTGCTGCAACAACCAGCCGGCAAAGGCCTGATGCGGCGGCGACGCGACCCGATCAGGCGGATAGACCAGATAGTAGGCATTGTCGCTGGGCAAAGGCAGTTCACACGGCATTACCAGATTGCCGCTGCTGATTTCCTGCTGCACCAGAAAGCGCGGCACCAGCGCCACGCCCATGCCAGCGCGGGCGGCCTCCACCAACATGGAAAACAATTCGTAGCGCGCACCCACCATTGCTTGCGGATTATCCACTCCGGCTGTGACAAACCATCGTTGCCAGGCATCGTGCCGGGCAGACAAATGCAGCAGACGACAATGGGCCAGCTGTGCCGGTGCCAGCACGCCGGAGGCAAGCAGCTGCGGGCTGCATACCGGAATCATTTCCTCACCAAACAACCAGTCGGCCTGTGCTCCTGGCCACACGCCGTTGCCAAAATGGATGCAGGCGTCAAAGCCGGTATCGGTAAAGATGAAGGGATCGGAACGGGTAGTGATGTTGACTGTAACGTGGGGATGCTGCTGATAAAACTGCGGCAGGCGCGGTATCAGCCAGCGGGTGGCAAAGGTGGGCACCGCCGCCAGTTCGATGACCCCGTCCGAGCCCTGATGCGCCATCAGCGACAGGGTATGCCGCTCCAGCCGTGCCAGGCAGTCGCGCACACCGCGTGCATACACCCGCCCGGCTTCAGTCAGGCTCACCCGGCGCTTGATGCGGTGAAACAAGGCCACCCCCAGCATGTCCTCCAGCTGGGCAATCTGCTTGCACACCGCACTCTGGGTCAGGGCCAGTTCCTCAGCGGCACGCGTGAAGCTTTGGTGGCGCGCTGCACATTCCAGCGCTTGCAGCGCCTCGATACCGGGCAATCGTTTTCGCATACATGCTTCCTGAAACTCACAATGTGCTGAATTTATATCGTTTGCGACCCGCGCGACGGCACAGGCAAAGTAGCCTGCATTCATTATTTATCCATCCATCACGCCAGCATTGCCAGTCTGCTCATGCCACAAGATGGTGCATGAATGGAAGCAACAGCCAGGCGCGGGCAAGGGAGCAGCAAATGCTACAGCACAGCAAAAAAATCGTCATCGTCGGCGGCGGTGCCGGTGGACTGGCACTGGCCAGCCGCCTGGGACGCCTGGCACGTCAGGAACAGCGCCTGGACATCACCCTGGTGGATGCCGCACGCACCCACATCTGGAAACCGCTGCTGCACGAAATTGCCGCTGGCAGCATGAACCCGCACCGGGAAGCGCTGGATTACCTGGCCCAGGCCAAACGTCACGGCTTCCGCTTTTGTCTGGGCCGCATGCAAGATCTGGACCGACAGCAACAACGCATCCATATCGCCGCCACGGCGGACGAACAAGGCCAGCCGCTCATTCCGGCCAGACAGCTGGACTACGACATCCTGGTGCTGGCGGTAGGCAGTACCACCAATGACTTTGGCACGCCCGGCGTGGCCGAACATGCCATCTGCCTCAACACCCCGGACGATGCCAGCCGCTTCCACCGCCAACTGGTAAACGCCTGCATCCGTGCCAGCCTGCAATCAGGCCCGCTGCGGCCCGAGCAGCTGCAGCTCACCATCATCGGGGCCGGTGCCACCGGAGTGGAGCTGGCGGCGGAGCTGCGCAATACCACGCGCGAGCTGGTGGCGCATGGCCGGGAAAACATCAATCCCGATCGCGACATCCGCCTGACCCTGATCGAGGCCGGGCCGCGCATCTTGCCAGCCCTGCCGCCTGCCGTTGCCGCCAAGGCCCTGCGCCAGTTGCAGGAAATGCAGGTGCGCGTGCTGTGTGGCGAGCGTGTCAGTGCAGTACAGGATGGCGCGGTGCATACCGCCAGCGGCCAATGCATTCCGTCCGAGCTGGTGGTCTGGGCAGCCGGGGTGCAGGCACCGGCCATGCTGGCCGGGCTGGCAGGACTGGACAGCAACCGGCTGAACCAGTTGCGGGTTCGCCCCACACTGCAGACCACGCGAGACGAAAACATCTTTGCCTTGGGCGACTGCGCTGCCTGCCCGGACGGCCAAGGCTGGGTGCCACCGCGCGCCCAGGCTGCCAGCCAGCAGGCGGATCTGCTGTTCCACAATATCCGCTGCCTGCTGGCAAAAAAGCCGCTACGGGCATTTCATTACCGCGATCTGGGCGCGCTGATTTCGCTGGGCCGCTACAGCACGGTGGGCAGTCTGATGAGTGCGCTGTCGCGCCGCAGCCTGTTCGTGCACGGGCAGTTTGCCCGGCTGATGTATTTGTCCTTGTACCACCGCCACCAGCTAAGCCTGTTTGGCTGGCGGCCCACCCTGCTGAGCGCTGCCGGACGTCTGTTAAGCCGACGCACCCAGCCACAGGTAAAGCTGCACTGACATCTGCGGCCACAAGCGCAATGCACCAAACAGCAGCATAAAACACAGCGCAAATCCCGTTTTGGTGCATGCACACCGTTTTGCATCACCGCAGCCTGCACCCCGCCTCCCCAAAAACGGGCTGCTAGCGGCCATTTTCGTGCACACACAGCCCAGTCTGGTGCGCTATTGCACCAGCTGGCACTGCGCTTGCTTTAAGGAGGCAACAAAAGCCGACAACAACGGGACTCGCCATGCCAACTGCCAACTCGCCATCAGACGTACTGTTCCTGCTGCTCGGGGCCATCATGATTCTGGCCATGCACGCCGGTTTTGCCTTTCTGGAACTGGGCACGGTGCGCAAAAAAAACCAGGTGAATGCCCTGGTGAAGATTCTTACCGACTTTGCCGTCTCCGCCATTGCCTATTTCTTTGTTGGCTATACCGTGGCCTACGGGGTCAACTTCCTGGGCGATGCGCGCCATATCGCCGAGCATCACGGTTATGAGTTGGTGAAGTTTTTCTTTCTGCTGACCTTTGCCGCTGCCATTCCGGCCATTGTGTCCGGTGGCATTGCCGAGCGCGCCAAATTCCACCCGCAGTCGGCTGCCACCTTCTTGCTGGTAGGGCTGGTGTATCCCTTTTTCGAAGGCATTGCCTGGAACAACCATTACGGCGTGCAAGACTGGCTGAGCCACAGCTTTGGCCAGCCTTTCCATGACTTTGCCGGTTCGGTGGTGGTGCATGCGGTGGGCGGCTGGATCGGCCTGGCCGCCGTGCTCAACCTGGGCGCACGTCGTGGCCGCTATAGCAAGGAAGGCCGTATCTCGGCCCACCCGCCGTCATCCATCCCCTTTCTGGCACTGGGGGCATGGATTCTGATTGTCGGCTGGTTCGGCTTTAACGTGATGAGCGCCCAGCGTCTGGACGGCATCTCCGGCCTGGTGGCCATCAACTCGCTGATGGCCATGGTGGGCGGCACCCTCAGCGCCATGTGGGCGGGCAAGAACGACCCCGGCTTTATCCATAACGGCCCGCTGGCCGGTCTGGTGGCAGTCTGTGCCGGTTCGGACATCATGCATCCGCTGGGTGCGCTGGTGGTGGGCCTGGTGGCTGGCGGCATGTTTGTCTGGCTGTTCACCCAGACGCAGAACCGCTGGAAGATTGACGACGTGCTGGGGGTATGGCCGCTGCATGGCATTTGCGGCGCCTGGGGTGGCATTGCCGCCGGTATTTTTGGCCAGAGCGCACTGGGTGGGCTGGGCGGCGTCAGCCTGGTGTCCCAGCTGCTGGGTACGCTTGCCGGCATTGCCATCGGTTTTGGCGGTGGCTATGCGGTGTATGCGCTGCTGCGTAAAACGGTGGGCATCCGCCTGGATGAAGAAGAAGAATTCAACGGTGCCGACCTGACCATCCACCAGATCACCGCCACACCGGACCGCGAAACCAACTGGTAATTCCATCCCGCCCCGGTCGGGCCTGGCGCGCAGGCCCGGCCAGCTTGTCATAATCTTGATCCGCCTCAGACTTTGTCGGTTTTGTCTGACAAGAGGACACACAGCGCGCATGGCCTCCGCTATGCTGACAACAAGCATCACCCGCAAGCAGCAACCGGAACCATGAGCACGCAACTTCCCCCACATGGCAGGAGTTCCCTGCGCACTCGCATTACGCTCGGCATGTTGCTGGCACTGGTGGTCACCCTGTGGCTGGCCACCTTGCTGATCAGCCACAGCCTGCGCCAGCAGATGGAAGCAACCATCTCCGCCCAGCAGTTTTCCACGGTGTCACTGGCCGCACGTGAAGTAGACCGCTCGGTCCGAGAGCGCGTACTGGCGCTGCAGTCGCTCACCAATCAGTTCAAGAACAAACCGCTAACCACCGCAGCCATTCAGCCCGAACTGCTGCGCCGCCCCATTTTGCAGTTGATGTTCAACTGGGGCGTCGTGGTACTGGACAAAAACGGCATGGCGCAAGCCAGTATCCCGGAAAGCCTGAATCGCACAGGCCAATCCTATGCCAACAGCGCGTTTTTCCGGCTGGCCATGCAACACGGCGGACGCTATATCACCGAACCCATGCAAGGCCAGCACACCGGCAAGCCGGTGATTTCCATGCTGGAACCGCTGCGCGATGCCAAAGGCGAAATCGTGGGCATGATCATGGGCGTGACCAATCTGGCACAGCCCAATTTCCTGGATGACATCAGTTCGGCCAAATACGGTGCCACCGGCAGTTTCTTCATCACGGCACCGCAAAGCCGCCGCTACATCATGTCCTCGGACAAGCCGCGCCTGCTCACCGCCGGCCCGCCGCCGGGCGTCAACCCGGTATACGACCGTTATCTCAATGGCGAAGAAGGCTCTGGTGTGGCCATGAGTTCGCGCGGGGTGCTGGAGCTGTCCTCCAGCGTACACATCAAATCCACCGGCTGGCTGATGCAGTCGGTACTACCGGCAGAAGAAGCCTTTGCCCCCATTCGTACTCTGCAGCGCCAGCTGTTTGGCCTGGCCGTACTGCTAAGCTTGCTGGCTGGCGGCCTGAGCTGGTGGTGGCTGCACCGTGAATTACTGCCGCTTAGCGAAGCCACCCAGTTGCTAACGCGCATGGGTGAGGGCGAATTGCCCAGACAAGCCTTGCCGGTAAGCCGGGCCGATGAAGTCGGCCTGCTGGCGGCTTCTTTCAACGGTCTGCTGGAGCGCATTCAGCGCGAAGAAGACAAAGCAGCCGAACATGCCGCCAACCAGTTGCTGCGCAAGATTGTGTCGCAGATTCCCGGCGTGGTGTTTCAGTACCGGCTGTTTGCCGATGGCCACGGTTGCTTTCCCTTTGCCAGCGAAGCGTTTTACGACCTTTACGGCATTCGGCCTGAAGCAGCCAGCCACAGTGCCGACGCCATCCGCGAACTGGTTCACCCCGAGGACCGCGACAGCTTTTTTGATGCCCTGCAACACTCAGCGGCCACGCTGACCCAATGGCGCACCGAATATCGCATCTGCCTGCCAGACGGCCAGATCAAGTGGCTGCTGGTGGATGCCATGCCGGAACAGGATGATCACGATGTGCTGTGGTACGGTTTTATCGCCGATATCAGTCGCCACAAGCGCATGGAGGCAGAGCTGCGCATTGCCGCCACCACCTTCCTCACTCAGGAAGGCATCATGGTGACCGACCCCAACGGCATCATCCTGCGGGTCAACCCCTCCTTCTGCCAGATTACTGGCTATAACAGCGCGGATGTGGTGGGCAAGACGCCTGCCGTACTCAGTTCACACCGCCATCCCGCCGCCTTTTACCAGCAATTGTGGCAGTCCCTGCAGGACAAGGGCGCCTGGCAGGGAGAAATCTGGAATGCACGCCAGAGCGGCGAAGTATTTCCGGAATGGCTCACCATCACCGCAGTCAGGGACAGCGCCGGGCAAACCAGCCATTACGTGGCCATTTTCCAGGATATAACCGAGCGCAAGGCCGCTGCCGATGAAATCCAGACCCTGGCCTTCTACGATGCCCTCACCCACCTGCCCAACCGCCGCCTGCTGCAAGACCGGCTGCAACATGCGCTGGATGCCGCCCACCGCCAACAGGAATACGGTGCGCTGCTGTTCCTGGACCTGGACAATTTCAAATCGCTGAACGACACCATGGGCCACGATATCGGCGACATCCTGCTGCAGGAAGTGGCCAGCCGCCTGCTGCGCTGCCTGCGCACCGGCGACACCGTCGCCCGGCTGGGCGGGGATGAGTTCATCGTGATGCTGGAAAACCTGAGCACACAGCGCGATCAGGCCATGCGTGAGGCAGAAACCGTAGGCCGCAAGATTCTGGCCACCCTGCACCAGCCCTACCAACTGCACGGCCACGACTATCGTGGCAGCTCCAGCCTGGGCATTGCCCTGTTTGCCGACGAAAACGGCAGTAGCGAGGATATTCTCAAGCAGGCTGATCTGGCGATGTACCAGGCCAAGTCGGCCGGGCGGAATACCCTGCGCTTTTTTGATCCGGTGATGCAGGCAGAAATCAACGCCCGCACCCGGCTGGAAGCCGAGCTGCACCAGGCCTTGGAGCAAGGCGAACTCAGTCTGTACTACCAGCCGCAAATCCACCATGGGCAGCCCTGCCGCAGCGTGGAGGCCCTGCTTCGCTGGCATAGCCCGCAACACGGGCTGATGCTGCCGGGGGCGTTTATTGCACTGGCAGAACAGAGCAACCTGATTCTTGCCATCGACCACTGGGTGCTGCAACAAGCCTGTATCCAGCTGGCCGAGTGGGCGAAAGACCCGGTTACCGCAGCGTTGAGCATTGCCGTGAATGTCAGCGCGCGCCAGTTCCACCAGACCGACTTTGTTGCCCGGGTCAGCCGTTTGTTGCGGGAAAGCGGTGCCAACCCGGCATTGCTGAAACTGGAAATCACCGAAAGCCTGCTGCTGATGAAGCTGGACGACGCGGCCTGCAAAATGAATAGCCTGCGTGCGCTGGGCATCAGCTTTGCCCTGGACGACTTTGGCACCGGCTACTCATCGCTGTCCTACCTCAAGCAACTGCCGCTGGACCAGGTAAAGATAGACCGCAGCTTTGTCCGGGATGTACTGGAGAACAGCAATGATGCCGCCATTTGCAAGGCGGTGATCGCCCTGGGACAAAGCCTGGGCCTGGCGGTTATTGCCGAAGGCGTGGAAACCAGCGGTCAGTACGACTTCATGGTGGCGCAAGGTTGTCTGGCCGTGCAGGGCTACCTGTTCAGCAAGGCAATGCCGGCTAATCAGCTGCCTGGCTGGCTGTCACAAACCCAGCCTTATGCGGCCCAGGCCAGTGCGACCGATGGCTGAGCCCTGCGGTAGTGCTCAGCCGGTGGCCGACTCGGGAGCCTGGTGTAAGCGCGCATAACGGCTGAATTCGGCAGCGGGCAGCGGACGGCTGAACAGATAGCCTTGCAGTTCGTTGCAGCCATGGGCACGCAGCAGTTCCAGCTGTTCTGTGGTCTCCACCCCTTCGGCAATGCTAAGCAGGCCCAGGCTGTCTGCCATGTGAATGATGGCAGCCACCAGGGCGCGGTCTTCCGGATCGGTAACGATATCGCGGACAAAGGACTGGTCGATTTTCAGCTTGTAAACCCGGAACTGCTTGAGCAGGTTGAGCGAAGAATACCCGGTGCCAAAGTCGTCAATCGACATGCGCACCCCCTGTTCATACAGGGCATTCATCACGGCAATTGCTTGCTGCGGGTCGTACATGGCCACCCCTTCGGTCAGCTCCAGTTCCAGGCAACTGGCCGGCAAGCCTTCTTCTTGCAAAATGCGCGCCACTTGCGCCGGCAGGTCGGCCTGACGGAATTGCACTGCCGACAGATTGACCGCCATCACCAGCTCCAGCCCCTGATCACGCCACTGCCTTGCCTGGCGTACCGCCTGGCGCAATACCCACTCTCCCAATGGCAGGATCAGCCCGCAGTCCTCTGCAACCGGAATGAATTCGCCTGGCGAAATGCTGCCCAGTTCGGGGTGGGTCCAGCGCAGCAGCGCCTCGGCACCAACCAGGTGGCCATCCGCCATAGACAGCTGCGGCTGGTAGTGAATGCTGAATTGCTGCTGCTCCAGAGCCATGCGCAGTGCATTCACCAGCAACAGGTGGCGCGTGGCCTTTTCCTGAATGGCTGCAGTGTAGAACCGGTAGCAGCTGCGGCCCGCCTTCTTGGCCAGATACATGGCGGCATCGGCACGGCGCGACAGGGTTTCCAGGTCCTGGCCATCGTCGGGATAAAGTGCAATACCGATGGAGGCCGACACGTTCAGATCGTAAGGGTCCACCCGGCAGGGACGGGCAATGTCTTCCAGCAGCTTGCCCGCCAGCTGTTCGGCCTCTGCGGCACCGGCATCAGGCAGCAGCAGGATGAACTCATCCCCACCCAGCCGGGATATCAGCGCGCCTTCGGGCATCACCACACGCAGCCGTGCCGCCAGTTGCACCAGCAAGGCATCGCCCACGCTGTGGCCCAGCGAGTCGTTGATGTCCTTGAAGTGATCCAGATCGAGAAACATCAGCGCCAGGGATGCCTGCTTGCTGGCAACCTGCTGCAATGCCTGCTGGCTTTGTTCTTCCAGCATCACGCGATTGGGCAGGCCGGTCAGCACATCGTAATGGGCCAGGTAGCGGATGTGCTGCTCGTTCAGCTTGCGCTGGGTGATGTCGCGGGTGATGGCCAGCTGCATGCTGATGTTGCCATCCTCCGCCCGCATCGGGGCTGCATGGGTTTCCAGCCAGCGTCGGTTGCCATGCAGGCCGATGATTTCAAATTCCAGGGTCCGGCTCTGGCCATTCATGACGTCCCGGTGCAGCTGTTTAAAGGCCGCGTGGTATTCCGGGCAGATAAAGTGCAGCAAGCCCAGGTGCTGCACCTGCTGCAGATTGTCAACTTCCAGCATGTTCATGCCGGCATGGTTCATCTCCAGCAACTGCCCCTCCCGGCCCACCACCTTGATGCATTCCGGTTCGGTTTCAATGATGGTGCGCAGGCGCTGTTCACTTTGCTGCAAGGCCGAGGTGGCTTGCTGGCGGGCTTGCTCGCGCTGGAAGCTGTCCAGCGCATAATCCACGTCCATCACCATTTCTTCGATCAGCTTGCGCGCGGCCAAATCGAAAGCATGGGCCTCCGCACTGTACAAGGTCAGCGCGCCGATAATGCGCCCCTCGCGCTGCAAGGGCAGTGAAGCCGAGGAACCCCAGCCATATTGTTCGGCGCGGGCATGCCAGGGCGCGGTGGTGGGATCGTGGCGGAAGTCCTGGCACCACTGCACCATGCCGGTCAGCACGGCCCGCCCGGTAGGACCATGGCTGAGCGGATTGTCCTCGTCGGTGGCCAGCCGCAGGTCGGTCAGGTATTCGGTGCCGTTGCCAAACGCACACAGTGGCCGGATATGCGTGCCATCCTCGTCCAGCAGCCCGACCCACACCATCTTCATGCCACCATGGATAACGGCGGCCTGGCAGATCTGCTCGAATAGCTCGCGCTCGTCCCGGCTGCGGACAATGGCCTGGTTGCACTGGCTCAGGGCATTGTAAAGCCCGGTCAGGCGCTGATTGCGCGCATCCGCCAGCTGGCGTTCTTCATCCAGCCGTTGCAGCTTGCGCCAGGTTTCGGCCAGCCAGCCCATGATGCTGTTGCCGGTGATGGCCGACAAAGAGGCCGGAGGCGAAAAATCACCACTGCCCAGCCGCGCAAGGCTGGCGTGCAGCTCGCCCAACGAGGCGCCGAGAATGCCGTGCAGATTGCGCCGCAAGTCCCACAACAGCGGAATCAGCAACAGGACCAGGGCAATGAACAGATAGCGCAGTTGCAGGGCATAACGCTCGGCATCGCGTACCGCCTGTATCGTGCGCTGCTCGGACATGTGATTGAAGACGGCAATCGGCCGCATGATGCCAGCCTTGGCACGGTGATAAGCCGCATCGTGCAACATCAGGATGGCTTGCTGCCGTAGCGGCGAGCCCAAAGGCGGGTTGGCAGCCACCAGCCGCATGGCCGCCCACTCGGTACTGGTCAGGGTATCGGAATTGGCCTTGGCGCTGGCCAGCATGTTCATCTCGGCCAGTGTGAAACCGGCATCACGCATGCGCTGCAGCAAGGGGGCAGCCGGGGCAGAACCCTGCGGGCGGCGATCGTCGCCCAATACCAGGTCCCAGTAGCTGCTCTGGTAATCAACCGGACGGGGGGCATTGCCATCGCGAATGGCCAGGATTTCGCGGTAATGCTGCTGATAAAGCGGATTACCCGTCACCACATAGGTGCGCGCCATGCGAGTGAGATCATCACTGGACTGGCGCAATTCGCCAGCCAGCAAAATGGAGGCATGCCGGGCCTCGTTGGCCCGGTCAATCGCCTTCTCAGCCCGGACATAAAACACGAAGCTGACAACAACGGCAATGAAAACCAGCAGGATCAGCCAGTAGTAACGGGAGAGCAGCAGCAGTTTGCTCTTGATGGTCAGCATGGCTTTAACAGCCCTTTATTATCGTATTTGCCCTGATGGCCAGCGGGACGGGCAGACTGGCTGATTATGGCGCAAAAACAGTGTTTTCACAGATGGAATCAGACAATGTCATGATCAAAATAAGCAAAGGTAGCGTCAGCACTACACAATACGGCCACTCCGACCGGCTGTGACATCAGCATGTTCAGCCAGCGGAAACTGGCCTATGCTGCTGCTTCACCGCCAACATCACCAGGACAGGACATGACGCTGACGCAATGGCTGGACATCCCCTTCCCCATCATTCAGGCCCCGATGGCTGGCGTGCAGGGTAGCCGACTCGCCATTGCCGTGAGCGAGGCCGGCGCACTGGGATCACTACCCGCCGCCATGCTGTCCGGTGCGCAGTTGCAAGCCGAGTTGCAGGCGCTGCAAGTGCTGGGCAAAAAGCCCTACAACCTCAACTTCTTCTGCCATCAGCCGCCAGCAGACGATCCTGCCCGCCTTGCTGGCTGGCAGGCCCTGCTGCAACCCTATTACCAGCAGGAAGGCATTGCCACCACCACGACGGGTGGCGCACAACGCCTGCCTTTCAATCAGGAAATGGCCGATCTGGTCAGCCACTATCGCCCGGCTGTAGTCAGCTTCCACTTCGGCCTGCCCGCCCCCGCCCTGCTGCAGCAGGTCAAGGCCGCAGGTTGCAAGGTGCTGTCCTCTGCCACCACCGTGGCCGAGGCGCGCTGGCTGGCCGCCAACGGGACCGATGCCATCATTGCCCAGGGACTGGAAGCCGGTGGACATCGCGGCATGTTTCTTGATCTTGATCTGGATACCCAACTAGGCAGCTTTGCCCTGCTGCCGCAAGTGGTGGCCGCAGTAAAACTGCCGGTAATTGCCGCCGGTGGTATTGCCGATGCCGCCGGGATTGCCGCCGCCATGCGCTTGGGCGCGGCCGGGGTACAAGTGGGAACCGCCTATCTGCTGTGTGATGAAGCCGATACCAGCCCACTGCACCGGGCGGCACTGACCGGGCCACAGGCGGCACATACCGCCCTCACCACGCTGTACAGCGGCAGAGCGGCACGCGGCATCGTCAACCGGCTGATATGTGAACTGGGGCCGCGCAATCCGGCAGCGCCCGCCTTCCCGCTGGCATCGGCCGCACTCGCCCCCTTGCGCGCGGCGGCGGAAGCACAGGGCCGCGATGATTTCAGCCCACTGTGGTGCGGCCAGAATGCCAGCGGCTGCCGTGCGGTTTCTGCTGCAGAACAAACCCGCTGGCTGGCTGGGCAGGCATAGCCACTGCAAAACGTGGCAAACCCCGGCAACACACAGGCCAAGGCTTGCTCGCCTTGTGTTGTGCCCTGCGCCGGAATCCCGACTCATGCATGCGTGAACATGAAATAGCAAAAAGCCCCGTCATCCGGGGCTTTTTATGCTGTTGCACTCTCCAACGCCATGGCGTATGGCTGGGATCCAATCGGTTTCAGTCCGCAAAACCGGCGGCAATGCGCGTGCACTCTGCCAGCCAGTGCGCCTTTTCCTCCGGTGCCAGCCAACTGGCTTCAAAGCCGTTCTGGCATAGCTGGACGATCTCGGCCTTGCTCAAGCCCAGTTCCCTGGCACAGCCCAGATAGTTTTCCTGCACATAACCGCCAAAATAGGCCGGGTCATCCGAGTTCACCGTGGCGCACAAGCCCGCCTGCAGCAGTTGGCGCAGGTTGTGATCCTTCAACTGATCGAACACCCGCAGTTTGATATTGGAATACGGGCATACCGTCAGCGGCATGCGGCTGGCTACCAGCCGTGCTACCAGGGCGGAGTCTTCCAGCGCCCGCACACCGTGGTCGATACGGCATACCTGGAGCAGATCCAGCGCTTCCCATACATAGGCCGGCGGGCCTTCTTCACCGGCATGCGCCACGCAGGGCAGGCCCAGGGCATGACAGGCAGCAAACAGGCGGGCAAATTTGGCCGGCGGATGGCCCACTTCACTGGAATCCAGACCGAAGCCGTCAATCCCGCTCAGATAAGGACGCGCCTGCTCCAGCACGGCAAAGCCGTCTTCTTCGCTCAGGTGGCGCAAAAAGGACATGATCAGCCGCGAGCTGATGCCCAGTTGGGTGCGCGCCGCATCCAGCGCCCGGCGAATACCCTGGTATGCCGTGCCAAAGGCGATGCCGCGCTCGGTATGGGTTTGCGGATCGAAGAAAATTTCGGTGTGCACTACATTGTCGTCACGACAGCGCAGCAGGTAGGCCCAGGTCAGGTCGTAAAAGTCCTGCTCGGTCTGCAAGACACCGGCACCGGCGTAGTAGAGGTCGAGGAACGATTGCAGATTATCGAAAGCGTAAGCGGCACGTACCGCCTCCACCGTAGGATAGGGCAGGCTGATGCCGTTGCGCTCGGCCAAGCGGAACATCATTTCCGGCTCCAGGCTTCCTTCAATATGCAGATGCAGTTCGGCTTTGGGCAAGGCGGCAATCAGCGCCGCATGGGCTTGACTCATGGTAGTTCCTGACGGGAGCCCGGTCAGACGGCAGGCAGGGCCTGTCGCTTCATATCGAGCAAAAGCAGCATGATAACCATTGCCGGGCATGGGCAGAAGCCCCGTTTGCCGTCATTAACCGACAAGATGGCAGCAAAGTGTGCCGCGCTGTCTTGCGTGCGGACAAAAATCCACTGCGCTAGCGCAGCTTTGCTGCCGAATGCACGCTGGAGCCCTCCTGGTTTGGGGTAAAATCAGCAGGCAGCCCCCAGAACCAGGCCAGAGGCCGCCACAGAAACTTGCCTTCAGCCACAAGCCATGCGCGCGGCGGCAGGAACTCATCATGAACGTGCCCAACTTCCAGCAGGCTCTGCAGCAGACGTCACAAGCCTTTGCCATTCTCGATGCCGAGAGTTGCATCGCCTATGCCAATCCAGCCTTTTGCGATCTGTTTGCTTACCCCTTGCACGCGTTACTGGGGCAGCCCATCAAGCTGATCATTCCGCCGGATGCCATCGATGGTGTCTGTCATCGGGGCATCGCCAACGACATCGCGCCTGACCGCCCCTTCCAGGGCGAAGTGCGCCGCATTGCCCGCGACGGGCGCAGCATCAGCGCCATGCTGCACTGCAGCGTCCTGTGTGATGCCACGGGAAAAACCGAAGGCTATGTGCTGTCCTACACCGACATTGCCGACCGCAAGACGACCGAACTGGCGCTGCAACAGGCCAACGAGCAATTGTCGCTGGCACTGGATGCCTCGCAGCTGTCGTTGTGGGATATGGACATCCTGCAAGATAGCGCCAGCGTGGACGCACGCTGGGCGCGCATGCTGGGCTATCCCGCCATGGCCCAGAAAGTCCGGGCCACCAGCATGCTGGCCGCCCTGCATCCGGATGATTACCAGCGCGTCTACCAGGCCTGCATGGCGGTGCTCAGCGGCAAGCAGGCACGCTTTCAGGAAGAATTCCGCTACCGCAACGCGGTGGGAGCCTGGCTGTGGATACGCTGCACCGGCAAGGTGGTAAGCCGCAATCAACAGGGCATTGCCCTACGCGCCATCGGCACCAGTCAGGACATTACCGAACGCAAGAATAGCGAAGCGCTGATCATCAACGCCGCGCATCACGACTGGCTGACCAGCCTGCCCAACCGCTTTTCGCTCACCAGCCATCTGGCCGCTGCGCTGGCGCGCGCCCAGCGCCGGAATAAGCTGGTGGCGGTGTGCATGATCGATCTGGACGACTTCAAGCCGGTTAACGATACCTGGGGACACCAGGCTGGCGACCTGTTGCTGCAGGAACTGGCACAGCGGCTGCAATGCCTGCTGCGCAAGACCGATTTTGTCGCCCGGCTGGGTGGCGATGAGTTTGTGGTGGTGATGGAAGACCTGCCGGAAGAAAACGCCCTGCCACAACTGGAAGCCGCGCTCAAGCGCCTGCACCAGGCAGTGGAGTCGCCGTTCCGGCTGGGTAATGGCATCGAAGCAGAAGTCGGCATGACCGTGGGACTATCACTGTTTCCACACAATGGGATAGAACCGGATGCACTGATGCGCCAGGCCGATGCCGCCATGTACCAGGCCAAGCAGCACAAATCAGGCCGTCGGCGCTGGTGGCGCATGGTGTCTGAAGAAGCCGGCTACCCACAAGAAGAAAGCAGCCATTTCGAGGTGTACGGAGACGAAGCAAGCCGCTTGCTGCGCAAATCAGGCCGACTGATCCAGACGGCAACCGACACCTATATCCAGCGCTTTTACGGTCAGGAGCATCCGGAACGGGCAGAGCTGACCATTCTGGCCAGCCTGGGCCAGGCAGAACAGGAAGGGCTGAAACACCAGCACCGCCAGTTCCTGCTGCAAATCCTGTCGCCGGACATGCAGGCCGAGCAAATCAGCCGGGACAGCCACCAGTTGGGCTACACCCACAGCCTGGTTGGTGTCACACCGGTGATGCTGGTACAGAGCGTGGAATTGTTCCGCCGCACCTTTAGCGAGCAGCTTAACCTGGCCCTGCTGCCCATCCGCCAGCGCTACCGCCTGCTGGAGATCGTAGACAGACGCCTGCAGGATCAGCTGCATGCCCAGCTGGAGGCTGGCGCACAAGTGCAAAGCCAGTATCTGGAAAGCGTATCCCTGCCCATGCCCCAACATGGCACGCTGTGGGCCGATGCCGTCAGCAGCGAGCTGGAACAACTGGGCAAACTGCCCGGCATCCAGGCGGTACTGCTGATGCGACTGATGTCCAACGGCATATTCGTACCGGAAAACAGCCGTGGCCCAATGGGCGAACGGGTGGCCAACCGTCTGCAACTGCCCGGCTCCGAAGCGGTGGTCGATCCCACCTCCGCGCGCGGCCAAGGCCTGACTGCCGTGGCCTGGCGTAGCGGGCGCATCTGCAGCAGCGCGTCCTACGGCCAGGACCAGCGCTACGCAACCTGGCATCAGCAAGCCGGTGCCGTGCAGATCCGCGCCACCATGAGCATCCCGGTACGCAATCAGGAAGGGCTGGCCGTGGCGGTCATCAGCCTGTTTGGTGCCTACCCCAATCAGTTCGAATCAGCCAGCATGCAGCAGTTTGCCCAAGGGCAGCAGCACCGCTGGGAGCTGATGCTGGCAGCCAGTACCAAACCGGCCGCCGCCATCCAGCAAAACCTGGCCATTGCCCTGCGCGAACGCTTGTTCACCGGCGGCCTCACCATGTATTTGCAACCGCTGGTCGATCTCAAGAGCGGCAAGGTAGTCAGGGTGGAAGCGCTGGCACGCCTGCTACAGGCCGATGGCCAGATCATCAGCCCCGGCGTCTTCCTGCCCCTGCTGGGCAATGCCGACCTGGACCACCTGTTCCGGCTTGGCCTGGACAAGGCACTGAGCCAGCTGGCCGAACTGGACCAGCATGGCCTGCAGATCGACATTTCGCTGAATATCGCCCCCAGCACGCTGCAGGACGAAGACTGTCCACAATGGGTGGCTGATGCACTGGTCCGCCACGGCGTGGCGCCCCACCGGCTCAGCCTGGAGTTGCTGGAAACCGAAGACATCGCGCCGCAAGCCCAGGACCGTGCCATCGAACGCTTGCGCCGTACCGGCATCAAGCTGGCGATGGACGATCTGGGTTCGGGCTATAGCAGCCTGCAACGGCTGAGCACGCTACCGTTTGACACCATCAAGATCGACCAGAGCCTGACCTTGAACCTGCGCAAGACACCGCTGACCAGCCTGGCCCTGATCCGCGCCATCCTGCAGCTGGGGCAGGATCTGGAGCACCAGGTGGTGGTGGAAGGCCTGGAAGATCGTGGCATGCAGGAAGCCGCCTGCATCCTGGGCGCAACCCTGGGCCAGGGCTACAGCCTGGCCCGCCCCATGGCGCAACAGGATTTCATCCGCTGGCAGCAGCAGTTCCAGCTGCCACCGGCTGACGGCGTCATCACCAGTTATCTGGGCGCACTGGCGCAACACTGGCTGTATACCCAATCCTCACAGACGCACCGCAAACAGGCACTGGAACATTGCCCGCTACAGCACTTTTTGCTGCGCCAGCCCGCCGCCAGCGCCAATGCCCTGCAATGGCACGCCGCCTGCCATCAGCAGGCCGACCATGCCGCAGCCAGCCAGCAGCTGACCGACTGGCTGGTAAAACAGATGTTGCTGGAGGACTGAGCGCCAGTCTGCAGTCCAGATCAAGCCACATTTACCAACTTCGGGCGAGAATACGCATAAATATGGCTGCATTTTCAAAATAAAACAGAAACTGCTTTTGGGCTGCCACCCTTATACCGCAACAAGCCTTCGGTAATAATGAGCGGCATTCCATTGCAGACTACCAAGGAAACCGCCATGAATATTGCCGATCTGGTCCAGACCCGTTACACCACCAAGGCTTTCGACGCCAACCGCCAGCTGAGTGCCGATCAGGTAGCGCAGATTGAAACCCTGCTGCGCTTCAGCCCGTCGTCCACCAACTCCCAGCCCTGGCATTTCTTCATTGCCGGCAGCGCCGAAGGCAAGGCCCGCGTGGCCAAGGCAACCAGTGCCGCCTATGCCTTCAATGAAGCCAAGGTGCTGAATGCCTCGCACGTGGTGGTGTTCTGCAGCCGCGCCAGCATTGATGACAGCCATTTGCAACAGCTGCTGGAACAGGAAGCGGCAGATGGGCGCTTTGCCAATGAAGAAGCACGCGCCGGGCAGCATCGTGGCCGCTCGCACTTCGTCAACATGCATCGTTTTGAATTGCGCGACGCGCATCACTGGATGGAAAAGCAGGTTTACCTGGCGGTAGGCACGCTGCTGCTGGGCGCAGCCGCCATGCAGATTGATGCCTGCCCGATTGAAGGTTTCGACCAGAAAGTGCTGGATGAAGAGCTGGGCCTGCGCGCCATGGGCTATACCAGCGCGGTCATCGTGGCACTGGGTTATCGCAGTGACAGCGACTTCAACGCCAAGCTGCCCAAATCGCGCCTGCCGGCCGACAGCGTCATCACCCGTCTGTAAGCAGCAAACCAGCTGGCAAGCTTAAGCCGCCGGGGCGGAACCAGCGCAGCAGATTGTGCAGGTCGCGCTGCTCGCCCCGGCCCAGCTGGCGGTAAGCAGCCAGCGCACGCTGCCGCACACCAGCATCGATTTCACGCCGCGCCGGCCCGCGCAACACCACCATGAAGGGCGCCAGCGCGGTGTGGTAGCTGTCCAGCACCATGCCCAGGGCACGCGCCGCCTGCTGCAGCTCCGCCAGGCTAAAGGCCGCCTGCATCGAGTGAAGAAAGTCGGCGGTAAACTGTACCGACTGCATCTCGCGGCGGTCATGGGCAAAGTAATGCTGGGTGGCCCGGCGCTTGAGCCGGCCAAAATCTGCCAGATACACCCCGCCATCGGGCCGCAGAATGCGCCGCACCTGAAGCAGTGTTTGCTGCAGCGCGCTGACATCAGGCAGGTGATGCAGCGACATGGTACACAGCACCACGTCCACCGTACGGTCGGCAACCCCAGCCAGCACGGTCATATCCCCCTGTTGCAAACTGACATTGCCCACCCCGGCAGCACGCAGGTTGTCTGCAGCCAGTTGCAGCATGGCGGGTGAGGCATCCAGGCCGACAAAGCGACAATCCGGGTGCAGACGGGCTATCTGCAGCAGCTGGTTGGCAGGGCCGCAGGCCAGGTCCAGCACCACATCGCCGGGCCGGATTTGCGGCAAGGACATCAGGGCATGAAACAGGTAGATGTAATGCAGTACGCCATCGCGACGGCCACTGTCCATGAAGGCAGAGACCTGTCCGGCATCCGCCATCACCGCGTCGGGCTCAGGGATGCGCGGCAAGGGATTGCGCCGCAGCTGCTCCAGCAGCAGGTGGGTCATCATCAGGGATGCGGACATGGCTCAGTCCGGTTTCCTGCAATCCACGCCCGGACCATCCATTTTCCGCGCATGCATTTTCAGACCGGCAGTCAGCATGCCAGCATCAGCCATGGCGCAGCTTTCGCCACAGCAGCAGCGGCAGGCGCAGGGCAAAGCCGAACATCAGCCGGATATGCATCCAGGTAAGCAGACGGTTGTCGCGCCAGTAATTGAAATGCGATACACCGCCCTCGTCAGCCTGGAAATACTTCACCGGCGACGGCACATTCAGCGGCGGTACGCCAGCCCAGCACAGCCGCACCACGGCTTCGGGATCGAAGTCGAAGCGCCGCATCCAGTGCTGGCGCTGCATGATGCGGCGTAGTGGTTCCACCGGATACACCCGAAAGCCGAACAGCGAATCGCCAATGCCCATCCACAGCGTTTCCAGATTGGCCCACCAGTTGGAAATCTTGCGCCCCTTTACCCGCAGGCTGGGTGCGCTGGCATCGAATACCGGCAAACCCAGCACCATGGCTTGAGGCTGTTGCTGCGAGGCAGCCATGAAGGCGGGAATCTGCGAGGACGGATGCTGGCCATCCGAATCCATGCATAGCACATGGGTAAAACCCAACCGGCTGGCTTGATCCAGCCCGTGCAGTACGGCAGCCCCCTTGCCACTGTTTTGTGGCAGCACAAATACCTGCAGGCCCGCGTCAGCGGCAGCCATCTGCTGCAAGCCTTCTGCCGAGCCATCGTCACTACCGTCCACGATCACCCATACCGGAGACCACTGCTGTCGCGCAGCGCGCACCGTGTCATATACCTTGGGGCCGGGGTTATAACTGGGAATCAGCACCACATGGGTGGAAGAAGCTATCGTCATGGCAAATCAGCAGACAGTGCCTGCCCTGGGGGACAAGTCATATAGGGTTAATCCGGCAGGACATTAGCCGATGGCAAGCCGCACGGTCAACCATTGGTGCCCAGGCCGGAAAATCATTACAAATGCAATGCGGGATCAATTGATTGCTGCAGGCTGGATTCAAAATACTGCTGAATGCGGCAAGCCGTTTCATCTCGACAGGAAGACGCCTCGAATTGCTGTCCCGGAATAGCCCGATATATCAGAGGAAACTGCGGCGGACGCCATATTTTCCATCCCTTACTCAAATAGGGCGAATTGGTTGTAATGAGAATTGTCTGCAATGGCGCAGCCGCCTTCTTGGCAATCAGCGCCACCGAACCGCCAATATCATTCACCGGCTGGCGCGTAGTGCGGGTACCTTCCGGAAAGATCATCAACACCCGCCCCTGACGCACAGCCTGGATGGCGGCACGGAACATATGTTCGGGATGACGGTTGGACACAAAACCGGCCAGGTAGGCCCCGGCACCCAGAAACAGGTTGGAGCTGATGCTGGCTTTCATCAGGCATACCACATGCGGCACACGGGAAAACACCAGAAATGCATCGATCATGCTGGGATGGTTGGCAATCAGCAGCATCTGGCGACGGCCATTCAGTTGATCCAGCTGGCGCAAATCCAGCTGCATCAGCCGGCAGGCAACCGCACCGGCCAGAAAACAGCGGCAAATCCGGCTGATGGCCAATTGCACCAGCGGCTCACGCAGGCGGCGCGGTGCCAGCAACAAGGGCAGCACGGCAATATTGCCCAGCAACAGCATGGAGCCCAGCCACAACAGCATCAGGTAGAACAGGATGATCTGGCCCAGGCGTAAACAGCGGTACGGCATTATTCCACTTTACCTTCAAATGACAGGGCTTGAATTACAGGACGGGCAAATCAGGGGCCTGATACAGAATGTCCACGCGGAAATCTATCACGGCGCAAGCACCGGCCCGCATTGATTTCCGACAGGCATTCCAATATGAAACCGCATCAAAACAGCCTTGAAAGGCGCTTGCACACTGAAGGAGTCAAGTCAAACCGGGGTAATGATTTTACTATATAATCTCGCCATTTTGGTGCCTGCAACGCTCGGGATTGAAAGCATATGCTAGAAGAAATCATCAAAAACTATCTGATCAATACCAAAAGCAAAGACCCGGCCCTGTTTAGCAACCCTGCCCTGCAGGTGGCAGAATTGGGCCTGGATTCACTGGATATGGTGGAAATGCTGTTTGAAATTGAAGACCGCTGCGGTTTCCAGCTGCCCGATCCCACCCGCTACCCGAAAATGAGCTTCCGCGACATGCTGGCCGACATTGAGGCCGCCATTCGGGAACACAATGGCGGCGAGCTGCCAGACCTGCGACTTGAGGCGGACAAATAATTGGCCAAGGTACTGATTACCGGCATGGGGGCCATCAGCCCGCTGGGGAGTGATTTGCCCACCAGCTTCGCCCAGGCGCTGGCCGGACATTGCGCCATCAGCCCCGCTCCGGCTGACATTGCCAAATGGCTGCCCAATATACTGCTGGCCCCTGCCGCAGGCGAACCGCAGTCCATGCTGGACAGCAAATATGCCGGCCTCGATCGCGCCAGCCAATTTGCCCTGGTCGCAGCAGCCGAGGCCATTGCGCAGGCCGGCCTGGCCGTACCGCCCGCTGATGCCCGCCGCATCGGGGTATTTGTCGGCATCGGTTTTGGCGGTGCCCACACCCTGGACGCCCTGTACCAGCGTTTTCAGAATGCAGTAAACAGCGACGGCAAGCGTAACCCGGTCATGGTGCACCCGCTGTCGGTACCGCGCATGATGGCCAATGCAGCCGCCGCCGCCATTTCCATGCACTACGGCTTCAAGGGCCCCAGCAACACCTACTCCGTGGCCTGCGCATCCTCTGCCGTGGCCATTGGTGAAGCCTTCCGCGCCATTCGCGACGGCTATCTGGATGCTGCCGTGGTGGTCGGTTGCGAGGCCATGCTCACCTCCGGCTCCATGCTGGCGTGGAATGCCTTGCGCGTGATGGCCAAACCACAGGAAACCATCCCGGCGCGCAGCTGCCGGCCTTTCTCGCAGGACCGCAGCGGATTCGTGCTGGGTGAAGGTGGCGCGGCCATCGTGCTGGAAAGCGCCGCCCGGGCAGAAGCCCGCCAGCAAGCCGCGCTGGGCGAATTGTGCGGTTATGGCTGCAGCAGCGATGCCGCACATCTGACAGCCCCCTCCAGTACCGAACAGGTGTATGCCATGCAGCAGGCCCTGGACGATGCCGGGCTGCAAGCTGCTGAAATCCAGTACCTGAATGCCCACGGCACGGCCACGGAAACCGGCGATGTGGTGGAAACCGAATCCATCCGCACCGTGTTTGGCGGCAGGGACGAAAGCCAGCTTGCCATCAGCTCCACCAAGTCCATGCACGGCCATCTGATCGGGGCCAGCGGCATTCTGGAATTCGCCCTGGCGGTGATGGCGATGAACAGCGGCTCCTTGCCACCCACCGCCACGCTGGAAGTACCTGACCCGCGCTGCGAGCTGGACTTCATCCCGCTGACGGCACGTCATGGCTGCGATGTGCAGGCCATCATGTCCAATTCTTTTGCCTTTGGCGGCAGCAATGTCTCACTGGTGGCAAAGCGATACCCGGCATGAGCCAGCCCTACCACTACCCCATGCTGTTACAGCGTGCCGACATGGCGGCACTGCTGCCGCACCGTGGTGCCATTTTTGTGTGTGAAACCCTGTGTATCGAGGGGCCGCACCAGTTTCACGGCACCGCGCGCTGGCCGCAGGACAATGCCATCATCCAGGGCCATTTCCCCGGCCTGCCCATTGTCCCCGGAGTCATGCTGATCGAATCGATGGCGCAGTTTGCCGGGGCCGGCCTGCTGGCTGGCGACCCATATGTAAAAACCCTGCCGGAAGATTCGATTGGGGTACTGGCTGCCGTGCGCAATTGCTGGTTTAAGCAGCCGGTGCTGCCCGAGTCAGCGGTGGAATTTTTCATCCAGTGCCGTCAGGTTGCGCCCTTGCTGGTGCAGGTAAGCGCCGTGGTGAAGGTGGAGGCCGTTGAAGTGGCCAAGCTGGAAATTGCACTGGCCTATGCCCCACGCACCCAGTTGCTCAGCAGTAGCGCGGTAGCGACGGCGTAAACAGCCAGACGCCAAACGGTAAAGCCAGCCGCGCTGCATCCGGCTGGTTATTACAGCATGCCGCCGTTGATGGAAATCACCTGGCCGGTAATATAAGCCGCCTGTTCCGATGCCAGAAACGCCACCAGGCTGGCCACCTCCTCCGGCTGCCCCACCCGCTTCATCGGCACCATCTGTGCCACCATGTCCTTGTCGAACACATCCTTGCTCATGTCCGAGGCGATGATGCCCGGTGCCACCGCATTCACGGTAATGCCACGGCTGGCCAGCTCCAGCGCCAGCGACTTGGTGGCACCATGCAGGGCGCTCTTGGCCGCCGCATAGTTGGTCTGGCCCCGATTGCCCGCCAGCGCCGCCACCGAAGTGATATTGATGATGCGCCCCCAGCGGGTGCGAATCATCGGCATGGTCAACGGCTGGGTGACATTGAAAAAACCGTGCAGGGAGACATCAATCACCCGATGCCATTGCGCCGCTTGCATGCCCGGAAAAACGGCATCGTCGTGAATACCGGCATTGTTCACCAAGACCTGCACCGGGCCTTGCTCCAGGATATTGTCCAGTGCAACCGCGCTGGCGGCGGCATCGGCAACGTCAAACTGCACGGCCTCGGCGCTGAAGCCCTGTGCCGCCAGTTGCTGGCTTAGCGCCTGCGCGGCGGCCAGATTGCTATTGGCGTGGATGATGACGTGAAAACCATCCGCCGCCAGCCGTTGGCTGATGGCGGTGCCGATGGCACCACTGCCACCGGTAATCAGAGCGCGTTTCATAAAAACCTTCAGCAAGAGGGGGATGCAGGAAGCAGCGCGGTAGCATTCAGCACCACGCCCAGCCGGCCACTGGCCAGCAGGCGTTCGCCGGCATGCAGCGCAAAGCGGTACATGGCGGTGATGTCATTGCCGGACAGACGCAAGGCATGCACCAGCAACGGGGTGTCGGTCTCATCCAGCCGCTGGCAATACCAGCGGGTTTCACGCACGCTGGCCAAATAACCGGCCGCCGCCGGAGCGGCATCGCCAGCCAGCAGCGCACCATGCACCGCCATGGCCTGGGCGGCATATTCAATCGCATTAGCCACGCCCAGACGCCCCGCCGCCCGCAGCGGATTATCCGCCAGCAGGTGGCTGCCGGTCTGGCACAGGATTTCCTCTTGATCCCAGCGCAGCACGGTATCCAGCAGGCACATGCTGCCCTGATGGGGAATGCGCGCGGCAATGGCCTGATGGTCCATCATGCGCTCACCGTCACCGCCAGCTGGCAGTGATCCAGATATTCCAGCACCACGCGTCCGGGCTGGCCGCTGGCCAGCAACTGCAGCAGCGGCAGGCTGCGTGCCGCAGGAATGGTCTGGCGCAGCTGTTCCAGCCCGGCATCCTGCATCACCTGCGCCGGCTCACCGGTAAAAGCAATCTGCAAGGCGGCTTTGCTGGCTGCAGTACGCTGCGGGCGGAGCACCATGCCCACCCCCATCGGGTAGGGAATGGGACGCTGGCGGTACAGCGGCTCCGGGTAGGCGGTATCAAAGGCAATCAGCACCGCAGCCTGGCCGGTAAACTGTACCTGGGTGGCGGTTTCGATCAGCGCGGCGGCAAAGGTGGCGTCATAGGCGCACAGGCTCGTGGACGCTGCGGTACAGCCCGTGGCAATGCCCCAGTAGCCCGCCGGTGCGTTGTGGACTGAGTTGTGAAAGCGGGTGGGAGAAATCAGCCGCTCGTCCGATGCCAGTACTTCCAGCAGGTTATGACAGTTGTCGCAATCCCCCCCGGTGGAGCTGAAGATATTGGCGAGCTGGGCGGCATCGGCAGCGGCATCCGCCACGGCGGCAAAGCCGGTAGCCATGGCCAGTTTCACCGCGCTGCCAACACGGCGACGCTCGGTGGCAGGCAGCGCCAGCACCGCAGGCAGGGCGACATCGGCGGCAACAAAGGGCTGCTCACCGCGCAGGCAGGCGGCTGCCGTGCTCCAGTCTGGCAGGCCAGGCCCCAGCACGCTCAAACCATCCAGATAAATCATTGCTGTACTCATGCATCCACCCGCGAAAAAACCAGACTGCAATTGCTGCCACCAAAGCCGAAAGAGTTGCTCAGCACATGCTGCAAGGGCTGCTCCACGCTATGCAACAGGTAGTTGCACGGCACGGCGGGGTCGGTTTGGCAGGTACCAACACCGCCGGGCAACAAGCCTTCACGCAGTGCCAGTGCACTGAAAATGGCCTCGATGCCACCGGCAGCACCCAGGGTATGGCCGGTGTGGCCCTTGGTGGAGCTGCACGGTGTGTCCTTGCCAAACAGCGACAGCACTGCCGCCCCTTCGGCAGCATCATTACTGGGGGTGGCCGTGCCATGCAGATTGATGTAGCCGATGTCCTCCGGCTGCAGGCCAGCCATTTGCAAGGCCTGCGCCATGGCCACCTGTGCGCCCCGCCCTTCCGGGTGCGGCGAGGACATGTGGTAGGCATCGCTGCTTTCGCCCACGCCACTGAGAATAATGTCGCCGGGCCGGGCCAGATCACCCCGCTCCAGCAGCACATAGGCGGCACCCTCGCCAATGGATATGCCATCGCGGGCCGCATCAAACGGACGACAGGGCGCGGACGACACCAGTTGCAGCGAGGAAAAACCGTAAATGGTGGTCAGGCACAGGCTATCCACGCCGCCAACAATCGCCGCGTCAATCATCCCGGCTGCCAGCATGCGCTGTGCGGTGCCAAAAACCTTGGCGCTGGAAGAACAGGCGGTGGACACCACCATGGCCGGGCCGGACAAGGCAAAGTACTTGCGCACGAAGTCCGCCACCGAATAGCCATTGTGGGTTTCGCGGTAGTGCAAATCCGCCGGCAGCGCGCCAGTGTGCGGATCGCGCTGGCGATAAGCCACTTCCGAGCTGAGAATGCCAGAGGTACTGGAGCCCATGAACACGCCGACACGGTCGGCACCATACGCGCCAATGGCTGCCTGCACCTGGGCGGCAAAGCCATCCTGCTCCAGCCCCAGCAGGGCCAGGCGGTTGTTGCGGCAATCGTAAGCGGCCATGGCGGCGGGCAGGTGGACGTTATCCAGCGCAGCAACTTCGCCAACGCAGATATCAAACTCCACCGTTTCCCAGCGTTTTTTGACAATGCCGCCACGCTGTGAGCGCAAGGCGGCCAGATGTGGTTCCACACCACGGCCCAAGGCGGTGGTGAGGGTGTAGGCGCTAAGTCGGAGAGCTTGCATAGACGGCGGACAAATCAGCATGGATTGGAAAATCAGGCATCTGCCACACGGGCAGCGGCCTGCTCGGGCCGACAGGCCTGCGACAACGTCACCGCCTGTAACTGGCGGCGGGACAGCGCTTCCAGCAGGCGCGGCAGCACGCTCAAAATCACTGGCGTGCCATCGGCGGTGCGGGCGGCATTACCATCGTGCAGCAGCAGTATATCGCCAGCCGCCAGATGACGGACCAGCCGGGTGTAGACCTGCTCGGGGTCCTGGACGCGCGTATCATAGCCACGGCGCGTCCAGCTCGCAAGAAACACCCCCTGCTGCTGCAATACCGGTTCGAGAAAGGGATTGCGCAAGCCGGCAATCGGCCGGAAAAACAGCGGGGTGTGGCCGGTAATGCGCTGCAGCGTGGCCTGGCCCTCCCCCACTTCGCGCCGCCAGCCCGAAAGCCCGAATAATGAGGTGTGCTTGCGGTGCCGCTGGCCATGGTTTTCCACCGCATGGCCTTCTTGCGCCGCCTGACGCACCAGCTCCGGATAGTGCAGCGCGCGCTCGCCGATACAGAAGAAAGTGGCCTTCACCTGATACTGTCGCAGGATGTCCAGCACCGCCGGGGTAACCGCCGGATCCGGGCCATCATCAATGGTGATGGCCACCTCGCCACGACGGATGGCCGCTGCCGGCAGGCGGGTAAGATTGGGCCCCAGCAGCGCACAGCGCGGCAGCAGCCCGGCCACGGCAATCAGGCCGTGCAGCAAGACCAGCAGCAACAACAGCGCCAGCCAGTCATGCGGGCGGTAGAGCAGCGCCAGCAAGGCCAGCACATGCAACACGCCACACAGCCAGAGAAATGGCGACAGCCTTGGTGGTTTCATTGCTCCTCCGCCTGCTGGCCTTGTCCGGCGGCCAGCGGCCCATGCGCCAGCCAGTGTTGCCACAGCTGCAGCCATACCGGCCAGCTGTGGCCTCCCTCAACCTGGTTCACCTGCTGCGCCGGCACCAGGCTGGCCAGCATGTCCTGACCCGCGCGAAAGCGATCTTGCGCCGCCAGCCCCAGCCACACCGGGCAGTCTGCCTGCGTGGCCAGCCAGTGCCACCAGCGGCGCTCATCCTGCAAGCTGCTCGTGGTGGCAGCCCAGGCCTGCGGCCCACCGGCCAGGCGGATTTCCTGCAGGATATCTGCCGTGCCGGGATAAGGTGCCAGCAGACAGACACCCGCCAGCAGCCCGGCATGCACGGCGGCATAATGCAGGGCATTGAAAGCCCCCAGCGAGATGCCAGCCAGCCAGATGGCACGGTAACCCTGCGCACGCGCCGGTGCAATCACCATCTGCTGCAGGCAGTCTGCCACGGTTCCGGCCATCACCTGCTGATAGCCCACATCGGCCAGCACGATATCCACCGCCAGACCGTGCGCGCGCACTGCCGCCACCATGCCCTGCTGTTGCAGGTCTTCCAGGCTGGCCTTGGCCGGCGGCAGCAGCACCAGCAGCGTGTCGGCACGGCCATCGGCCCGAAAGGCATCAGCGAGGCAGCGCACGCGGCGTCATCCTGGCCATCATGGCGGCAAATACCAGCGCTAACAGCGCGCCAATGGCCACAGTGCTGCCGATGAAGGACAGCACCGGTACGCTGGAACTGCCCAGCAGGCCAAAGCTGGTGACCGTGGCCAGATTGGCCACCACCAGCGAGACTTCCACCTGGCGCTGCTCGGCCTCGCTGCCCAATTGCTGCTTGTTGGCAAAGAACAACGCGTAATTGGAACCGATGGCCACCACCAGCAGCAGGCCCACCAGATGCAGGATGGTCAGCTGGATACCGCAGGCATCCAGAATCGCCACCGTGCACAAGACAGCACAGCCCAGCGGAATGGTGACGCGCACCGCCTGCAGCCAGCCGCAGCTCAGCCACAGCAATAGCAGGATGGCCAGGCTACCCAGCGAAGAAAACACCAGCGCTTCATGGGTATAGCTATCAAAGATGGCCGTGGTTTCTTCCAGCAGATCAATCACCGTCACCTGCCCCAGCTGCTGGGCAGCCAGTGCCGCGCGCACCTTGTCCAGCGCGATGTTTTCGCCACTGGCCGGGCGCAGCGGCATCAGCACCAGATAACTGCCAGGCCGCTTGATCAGCATGGAATCCAGCAACACGCTGGCCGCACTGCCATGCAGGCTGGCACGGCTGAGCAATGTTTGCTGCTGCGCACGCTCCACATCACTGACAAAGCCTTGCAGCGCGGCAGCATCCAGAGGCAGGCCCTGTAGCGCCTGGGCCAGCCGTGGGGCGGTTTGGCCCGCTGGCGGCAAGGCTGCCTGCCGCGCACGCTGGGTGGCCAGGCTGGGCAGCAGTTCGTCCGGCGTATGGAAGCCGCCAATCACGTTTTGCTGGCTCAGTTGCTGCAATACCCGACGCGTGCGCTCGGCCAATTGCAAGGCGCTTTCCTGATCCGGCGCGCTGAAGCTGGCCACATAGCGCATGTCGTTACCGCCCAGATCGCCCCGTAGTTCGGCATCCAGCTTGTTTTGTGCCGCCGAGGTGGAACTGAGCGCATTAAGCTGACGGCTCCAGATATCCTGATGATGCAGTGCCAGCACCGCCACCGCCGCCAGCATGGCCACCAGCAGCAGCCAGCGCAGGCGGGTAAGGCTGTCCAGCACCTTCTGCAGCAGCAGGCCGGGGCCGGACAGATCGCGCAGATTCAGTTGCTGCGGCATCAGGCCGGGCAAGACATAGCGCGTCACCAGCGCCGCTGCCAGCAGGCCGCTAATGGAATACAGGCCCAGCTGGGACAGGCCGGGAAAGCTGGAACACATCAGCGCGGCAAAGCCGGTGGCCGAGGTCAGCACGCCCAGCCGGATGGTGCGCCAGAAATGGCCGGGATGACCGCCACCGGCACGCTGGATAAATAAATAGATGGAGTAATCCACCGCCTCGCCAATCAGCGTGGTACCAAAACCCAGCGTCAGGCCATGCACATGACCAAAACCCAGGCTGACGCTGGCAATACCCACCAGCGCGCCGGACACCACCGGAATCAGCCCCAGCAACAATAGCGGCAGCGAGCGGTACACCAGCAGCAGCAAGGCCACCACCAGCACGGTACCCCGCGCGGCCAGCCGCTCCACCTCACTCTGGATGATGTTGCGCGAGGCCACCGAAATGACGCTGGTGCCACTCATCACCAGCCGGGTATCCGCATGGCGGCCAGGCAGGCTGGCAAAAGCCTGTTTCACGTCGGCCAGTGCGGCCGCCTGGGCGTCGGTATTCAGGCCGGATTCGCCCAGTTGCAATAGCAGCACCGCACGCTTGCCATCACGCGATACCCAGATATCGTCGCTGGTGCTGGGCTGGTTCTCACCGATGAACTGTTCCAGTATCTGCAGGGTTTCGCCAGTGGGATCGCGCGGCAGGATTTTTTTGACGATCAAACCGGCATCGCCGGATATGGCATCCAGCGTGCCCTGGATGGCATCGTGCAGACCGGCGGCACTGAAGCGCTGCGGCGTTACCGCAGGGCTAAGCAGATAGCGGTTATCAAAGAAATACTGCTGGTCGCGCTGCTGGGCCTGGCGATCACCATTCTGCACCGAGGTAAAGCGTGGATTGTGCGCCAGCTTGCCCACCAGCAGACGCGACAGACGGCCACGTTCGGCCTCATCCGCGCCTTCAATCCCCACCAGCACGATGCGGGCGATGGCACCATCGCGCAGCTGATCGATCAGCATCTGCTGGCGCGCACTGGGCAGCTTGGGCATGAAGGCGGACAGGTCGGCCACAAAGCGGGTCTGGCTGATGACCAATACCGAGGCCAGCATGGCCGCCAGCCAGATCAACAACGCCGGTTTGAAAAGTCTCGATTTCATCGGGTGCTGGTAATGGTCATTTCCGAACGGTCACCATCCGCTTGCAGGAATTCGATGGTTTTCACCTGGGCGCGAACACCGGCAATGCGGATCTGGCTGATCACTTTTTGCATGCGCGGCTGCAGCGGGGTCAGCTTGAGCTGCCATTCTTCGCTGCCGCCAGACAGCGCCGGGGTGTAATAGCGCTCCAGCGCGCTGCGGTCGCCGGACAGGGTGGCGCGAATGCTTTCGACAAAGGCCGACACTTCCGGGCGGTCCGACAGATTGACGCTCATCTTGCGGCCATCATTACGCTCCAGCGTCAGCTTGTTGCCTTCCAGCAGCACCGCTTCCGCCTTGGGTTTGAGCGTGCGCTTTTCCAGCCGGTCCGGCGCGGTGAAAGCCAGTTCACCAGAAGACTCCAGCGGCTGCTTGAGCATGGCGATGTATTTTTTTTCCACAAAGGTGGCCGTGCCGGACTTTTTCTGTCCCAATTGCTGCATCAAGTCAGTCAGCGAAAAATCGGCGGCCTGCAGTGCGGTGCTGCCCAGCAGCAGAACCAGTCCGGCCAGGGTCTTGCTCAACATGGATACGTGCATGGTCTGTCTAGCTTTCATCCCAGAAATCATAAAAATTGAACCAGTTGTACGGATAGGCCAGGCAATGCCTTTCCAGTGCGGCCACATATTTGTCCAGCAGTGCCTGCATGGCGGCCTCCCGCTGTGACCGTCCAAGTGCGGAAAAGTCTTCCAGCAATTCAAAATGCACCCGGTAGCGGTTGCCGCCCAGATAGATGCCAGCCATGAAGTACACCGGCTGCTTGAGCATGGCGGCCATGCGCAGCGGCCCGCTGGGAAAGCGCGCTGGCGCACCCAGCAGCATGCGGCTGAGATATTCGTCCGGCCCGGCAGCACGGTCGGCCAGAATGCCGACCAGTGCGCCCTCTTCCAGCCGGGCATGCACCTTGAGCATGGCGTCCATGGTGCCCAGCGGAATGATGTCCGGAGCCAGTGCCGGGTTGATGGCATGCAAGGCCTGATTGATCTGGCGGGCGTTTTCCGGATACATCGCCATGCTCACCTGCATGTCGGGGCGAAAACGCGCCATGGCGCGCAGCACTTCAAAACTGCCCAGATGCGCGCCAAACAGCAGCAGGCCCTGACCGCCTTCCTGATGCTGGTGCAGGGCTGCGGCACCGGACAGGTCGATGTCGAAGACATCAAAGCGGTCACGCAGCAGGTAAACACGGTCGTGAATGGTGGTGGCAAAGCTCAGCACATGCCGGTACACATCGCGCCAGCGCGCTGGCCGCCCCAGGCTGCGGGCCAGATACTGGCGCGAGGCGCGGCACGCCTTGCCGCCAAACAGCACGAAATAGGCGGCAATGCCATACAGCACCAGCCGCGAGCAGCGCCGCCCCAGCAGGCAGGACAGCGTGGACATGATGCGCAGCCAGAAGCGGCTGCCGCGCTCGCGCTGCTGCATCCATTGCGGCTTGGCCTGGCTGTCCTTGTCCTCGCTCACGCGGCAGGCTCCGTATCAACGACAAACTTGCCGTCCGCCACCTTGCTGCCAGCATGGGAAATCACAAAGGATACGTTACCGCTGCCGATGGAAAATGCCAGTTGCAAGGCCTCGCCCGGTGCCACCGGGCGGTGGAACTTGGCCAGCGCCAGGCCGGTCAGCACCACGCCGGTGGCGGCTTGGATGGCCAGTTGGGCCTGATCCAGCAGCACCACGCCGGGCAGGATGGGGCGGCCCGGAAAGTGGCCGGGATAGGCCGGATGATCGGCAGCAATCAGCAGTTCGATGTGCTGCATATCAGTCGCGCCCGGCCAGATGGCTGGCAATCAGCGCCTGCACGGTGCGGGCCAGAATCTTGCCATTGCCGTCACGCGGCAGGCTATCAACAAACACCACGTGGCGCGGCAGAAACACCGAATCCAGGTGCTGGCGCAATCCGGCCAGAATGGCGGCGCGGTCCAGCGTGGGCGCCACCACAAACACCGCCAGACGCTCCACCTCCTCGCCGCTACCGCGCTCGGGCACGCAGAACATGCCATCCACCACGCCGGGCAGGCTGGTAAGGGTGTTGTTCAGGAAGGTCAGCGAGCTGCGCTTGCCAGCCACATTGATCATATTGGCCTTGCGATCCACCAGCCGGAATTGCTGCGGGCTGTACAGCTCCACCGTGTCGTTCAGCATTTGCGGGGTCTCGTACACCGCGCCCACCGCCCACAGTTCGTCGTCGCGCATTTCCAGCGCAATGCCCTGCAAGGTTTGCCAGGTGGTTTCCACAGCGGTTTCGCGGGTGGCCACCTGGCCGGTTTCGGTGGAGCCGTAAATTTCCAGTACCGGACAGCCCAGTTGCTGCTGGGTCTGGGCGGCCAGCGCGGCAGACAGCGGAGCCGTAGCCGACAGAATGACGGCAATCTCCGGCAGGCTGATGTCGGCATCCAGCAGCTTGCGCAGATGGAAGGGCGTGATTACCAGCAGACGCGGCGCGGGCATCTCGGCCAGCGCATCGGCAATGTCTGCGGGGAAAAACGGAATACGGCCAGACATGCGGCCACCAGCGAAAATTGGCAGCAACACGCTGGATTCCAGGCCGTACATGTGGCGAATGGGTACCGTACCCACCACCGAACAGGCCTGTCCCGCCGCACCCCACACCCGCTCGGCTCCGGCCAGAATGGCCAGCCGCAGACGGCCAAAGGTTTTGAAATGTGGCAGGGGCGTGCCGGTGGAGCCCGAGGTATACAAACAAGCCACGCGCTGATCGAAGGGAATCTGCGGCAGCGCGGCCTGCGCCAGCTCCATGCGTGGCGGCAGGGTGTTGATCTGCATATAGGGCAGATCAGCCACCGGGCATTCCGCCTGGTCGCCCAGCACCAACAATCCCGGCTGCTCCACCGCCACGGCGGCGATATGTTCCGGTGCCGCCGAATTGGGCAATACCGTCACCATATTGCGGGCGATGGCTGCAAACAGCGCCACGGCAAACCAGTAACGGTCGGCGCACATATTGAGCACCCGCTCGCGCGCCGGCAGGGCCGCTGCCAGGGTCAGCACCTGGGCGCGGAAGGTGGCGCGGTCGATTTCCTGCTCGTTAACGTAGGCAAACGCAGTGGTCGGGTCAGTATCGGGAAGAAGCGGTATCAGGTTCATGGGCAAAATGGCATGGACGGCACAGCAGCGGCCTAATCGGCACTGTCGCGGCACTGCGAATATTTACGATAGGACTGTATGGTCTGGGCGATGCTGAACGGCGGGCTGCCTGGCAACACCCACTGGCGGATCAGGTATTCACCACCAAACATCAGCCCGAGCGATACCGGCGTCAGCACTGCGGCATAAAAAGCCCACCAGGCCAGTGGTGCCAGTGCAAACAGGCCGAGCGACAGCATGGCGGAGAGGGCAAAGTAAACCGTCCAGGCCAGTGTCACTTTCCAGGTGTAGTGAAAGTAGGCGGCATCCAGCGGTGCGGCAATCGCAATGCGGGCAATGCGCGAACACAGCGCCCCCTCGTGGGTGCGCAGCGTGCTGCCAAACATAAAGCCAAGACCGCTCATGATGCCTGCATGCTGCAGCAGATAAAACCAGGCGGCGTGCGCCAGCAGGCGGTCAAGATTACCCACAACGGCCAGCAGGGCGGCAGTACAGGCCAGCAGTGCCGGCCAGCGCAGGCGGGAATTCCAGCAGGCGGTCAGCAGGCCCAGGGTAAGCGGCGCAGCCCCCACCACCACGGCATATACCGGCGGGTGATTGGATGAGGAAGCCAGATAATCCATCACCACATACAGCAGTCCGGCCATTGCCAGCACAGCCAGGCGCAAGATGCGCCATCGCGGGCTCATTTGCTGCGGTGCTCGCGAATATAGGCAGCCAGTTTGCGCAGCGAGGCGAAAATGGTGGAGTTGTCTTCGTTATCCGCTTTCATTTGCACGCCATATTGTTTTGACATAACCAGGGCGATTTCCAGAATATCAATGGAGTCGATTCCCAGTTCATCGCCATACAGCGGTGCTTCAGGCGCAATATCGGTGGCGGCGATATCAAGATTCAAGGCGGAGACGATCAACCCGGCGATTTCGCTTTCCAGCGCCAGGTCCGGCTCGGTATGTGCAGAGTGTTGCTGTTCCATGATTTGCAATAATCGTTTCTGTTTTAAGGGAATTGCCGGCAATCGCCAATGTCACACAGTTTCGGTATCATCGCCGGTCGTAAGAATGATCTCTTGGAAACCTGAATAATTCCTACCCATATTCAGCACCAAGAGACATCAGAAAAATGAAGACGGAGTATACCCTCACGTATTCAGCAGGGCAAAAATCAGACGTTTCACATGTAATTGCATATGAAAACATGCCAATAGGAGGGGATTTGAACGAGGGCATGACAAACAGCAATGGCACAGCCAGAATACTGGAAACGGTACTTACCCGCTTCTGGTTCAAGATGTTCGGCACCATGGGTTTTACCCTGGTGTTTTTTGTTGCCTATGTCTATCTGCTGCGCCATCCGGCCTCGGCCGTCCGCATTGTGCCAACCACCGCCGTCGACGGCTGGGTTGGTTTCCACCCCTGGGCGCTACCGGTTTATCTGTCGCTGTGGGCCTATGTGTCCTTGCCACCGGTGCTGATGCTGTCGCATCGCGAGATCATCGCCTATGGCTTCAAGGTGGCACTGCCCTGCGTGGCCGGTCTGCTGGTTTTCTATTTCTGGCCCAATGCCATTGCCCCGCCAGACATAGACTGGCAGCAGTATCCCGGCGTGGCCTTTCTGAAAAACGTGGATACCGCTGGCAATGCCTTCCCCTCGCTGCATGTGGCCACTGCGGTGTTTTCCGGGCTGTGGCTGCACTGGCGGCTGCAGGCGCTGCGCTGGCCGCGTGCACTGCAGTGGCTGAACCTGCTGTGGTGCGTGGCCATTGCCTACTCCACCATGGCGGTCAAACAGCATGTGGCACTGGATGTGGCTGCCGGCACCTTGCTGGGGGCAGGCAGCGCATGGCTTACCGGTTTGCAAGCCCACGCCATGCCGCTGCATCGTGACCACCGCCAGCCCGGCAACCAACCACGCGCATGATCAACCTTTTCCCGTAGCAAGCTTGCAGCATGTACCCAGATACCCGATTGCAGTTTTCCACGCTCACGCCGGCACTGGCCGCAGGCCAGGCCCCGGCAGATGCCGGGCACATTCTCGGCATGAGCCATATCGGCCAGCCCGCCAGCGCCCAACCCTGGCCTACCCAGCCGGTGTTGATGCCCTTGCTGGGCCATAGCGCCTGCGCACTGCAGGAGTACTGGCATAGCACTGCGCCGATACGGCGTGGACAGTTTGGGGACATCCACTTCAGCAAGGCCGCAGAGGATGTGCTGTATGGCGTGATTACGCTGGAAGAAAGCAGCATCCAGCCCACGGGCGACGCATCTGCGCTGCAACTGCTTGCCGAGCAGGCTTATCGTCAGCTGTTTGGTTTGCTGGCTGTGGAAAACTGCCCGCACCTGTGGCGGATATGGAATTACATTCCGCGCATCAATGCCGAGCAGGACGGCATGGAGCGCTACCGCCAGTTCAATATCGGCCGGCATCAGGCCTTTGCCGCCTGCGCACGCCCGGTGGACAGCAGCCCGGCGGCCTGTGCACTGGGTACGGCGGCGGGTCCGGTCAGCCTTGCCTTTCTGGCCAGCACCCGCCCGGCCTTGCCGCTGGAGAACCCGCGCCAGGTCAGCGCCTTTGCCTACCCGCGCCAATACGGCCCGCGCAGCCCCACGTTCAGCCGTGCGGCACTGGCCAGCCAGCCGGGGGAGGACATCCTGTTTATTTCCGGCACCGCCAGCATTGTCGGGCATGTCACGCTGCATCAGGACGACGTGGCCGCGCAAACCCGCGAAACCTTTGCCAATATCGCCATCCTGCTGGATGAGGCCAAGCGTCAGCATGCCGCCGCCTTCACCCTGCAACAGCTGGACTACCGGGTTTATATCCGCCATGCCGCCGACTACCCGGCGGTGCGCGCCGCCTTCTTGCAGTGTGTGGGCGATGACAGCCGTGCCGTCTATGTGCAGGCAGACATCTGCCGGGCAGACTTGCTGGTGGAGATTGAAGCCCAGGGTTTCAGACCGCGCCGCTAGCTTAATCGCCTGCCCCCGCCCAAGCCGGGGCAGGCAAGCACGCCGTGCCGGTCAGTCACTACCCAGTTTCCAGCACAAGTGCACAGTTGCTTGTCACCCTGGCAGTGCTGCTTTCCATGCCATTGCCAGCCGCGCTGCCACCAGCCGGTCCATCTTCTAGCCCGGCAGGCGGAACACATGACAGATGGCATGACTCTTGCTAAGATTTCATACATTTTAAAAAATAATCATACGCAAGCACCCTCTGCCCAGCATCAGAAAGACAGCCCCATGCATATCCCCGACGGTTATCTCAGCCCCTCTACCTGCGCCCTGGCCTACGCCGTCGCCCTTCCCTTCTGGTTGCTGGCCTACCAGCGCGCCAAGCGGCTGCTGCATACCCGGCTGGTGCCGCTGTTTGCCGTGTTTTCCGCGTTTTGCTTTGTCATCATGATGTTCAACCTGCCACTGCCCGGCGGCACCAGCGGCCATGCCGTGGGCATGGCGATTGCCAGCATCGTGCTGGGGCCGTGGGCTTCCATCATCGCGGTATCGCTTGCCCTGCTGATTCAGGCACTGTTTTTTGGTGATGGCGGCATCAGCAGCTTTGGTGCCAACAGCCTGAATATGGCGGTGGTGGGCTCACTGGTGGCCTGGGGCGTTTACCGCCTGCTGTCTGCCGGGGCCAGCCTGTCCTCGCGCCGCCGCGTGCTGGCCGCCGGGGCTGCCGGTTATCTGGCCATCAATGCCGCCGCCTTGCTGACCGCCATCGAATTTGGCGTGCAGCCCATGCTGTTTCACGACGCCAGCGGCACACCGCTGTATGCGCCCTATCCGTTGTCTGTGGCCATTCCGGCCATGATGATCGGCCATCTGAGCTTTGCCGGCCTGGCGGAGATGCTACTGACAGCAGGCCTGGTGGCCTATTTGCAACGCTCCCAGCCAGAACTGCTGGCTGGACAGGCTGGCCTTGACGGGCAGTCCGCCAGCCGTGGCCGCAGCGCACGTTCGCTCTGGTACGGGCTGGCCGGGCTGATGATCCTGTCGCCACTGGGTTTGCTGGCAGCCGGTACCGCCTGGGGTGAATGGGCGGCAGAAGACTTTGCCGATCCGACGGCACGGCAGGAAATCATCCATGCCTCCGGCCTGCATGCACTGCCGCAAGCCGCACCGGAAGGCTTGGCCAAGCTGGCCGGATTGTGGTCTGCCCCCTTTCCTGACTATGCACCAGCCTTTATCCACAGTGCGGGCTTCGGCTACGTGCTGTCGGCCCTGTTTGGGGCCGGACTGATCCTGCTGAGCCTGCTGCTGTTATCGCAGCTGGCTGGCAAGCGCGGCCTGCCACAGTGAGCGAACAGTCTTTTCTGAAGGCGGGCCACCGCCATCGCGGTAATGTGGCGGAACGCATGGTGCATGGCCTGCAACAGGTGATGGAGCATGCACTGGACGCCGAGTCACTCAGCACACGCCAGGGCCTGCTGCAGCAACTGGATCCGCGCATCAAGCTGCTATCGCTGCTGGCCATGCTCAGCGCCACCTTGCTGGCGCACCAGTTAACCAGCCTGTTGCTATTACTGGCGCTGGCCGTACAGCTGGCGCATTGCTCGCAGGTTTCACTGCGCCAGCTGTATCGCCAGGCCTGGCTGAGCGTGCTGCTGTTCAGCGGTGTGCTGGCCTTGCCAGCGCTGTTTCTGGTGCCGGGCGAGACACTGTTTACCCTGCCCTTACTGGGCTGGCATGTCAGCCGCCAGGGGCTGCTCAGTGCGGCCCTGCTGCTGGGCCGGGCCGAGGTATCCGCCAGTTTTGCCCTGCTGCTGATGCTGAGCACACCGTGGATGCACGTGCTCAAGGCCATGCGCAGCCTGGGCGTGCCGGTGCTGCTGGTGGCCCTGCTGGGCATGACTCATCGCTATGTTTTTGTGCTGTTGCAAACCGCCAGCCAGATGTTTGAAGCCCGGCGCAGCCGCATGGTGGCAGCGCCCTCCGGCCGCATGGCACGCCAGTTGGTGGCCAGCAGTGGCGGCGTGCTGCTGGGCAAGGCGTTCCAGCTCAGCAGCGATGTGCATCTGGCCATGGTGTCGCGTGCTTATCGCGGGGATATCTACCTGCTACACAGTTTTCACACCCGCAAACGTGACTGGTGCGCCCTGCTGCTGGCCAGCGCCCTCCCCTTTTTGATTGTCTGGACTCACGCATGAGCACACCGGTTTTCAGCCTGCAACAGGTCAGCTACCGCTACCAGCAGCACACGGCGCTGCATGAACTGACGCTGGATATCCCCGCTGGCAGCCGGCTTGCCCTGCTGGGGGCCAATGGCTCGGGTAAATCCACCCTGCTACGCCTGTTGGACGGCCTGTATTTTGCCCAGCAAGGCGAGGTGCGCGCCTTTGGCGAAGTGCTGAGCGAAGCGGCGCTGGCGGAGGATGCGCGCCACTATGCCTTCCGCCGCCGGGTGGGGCTGGTATTCCAGAACCCGGACGTGCAGCTGTTCAATCCCACGGTATTCGACGAGCTGGCCTTCGGCCCGCTGCAACTGGGCTGGCCAGAGCAGGACATTCGCGCCGCCATTGCCGCCACCTTGCAGCAATTTGGCATCAGCCATCTGCAGCAGCGCGCGCCGCACCGGCTGTCCGGTGGGGAACGCAAGCGGGTGGCCTTGGCCTCGGTGCTGATCATGCAGCCGGAAGTATTGCTGCTGGACGAGCCGACCGCCGCACTGGACCCGGCCAGCCAGAGCGAGGTGCTGCGCTTCTTGCTGGAGAGCAAGGGCAATGGCCGCACCATCATTACCGCAACGCACGATCTGGACAGCGTGGCCGACATTGCCGATCACGTCATCGTGCTGGCCGAAGGCCGCTTGCTGGCGCAAGGCAGCCCGCAGGAAATCCTGGCCGACCACGCGCTGCTGGCGCGCAGCCATTTGCTGCATGCGCACCCGCACCGGCATGCCGATGGACAGGTGCACAGCCATCCACACGCCCACGGCCATCAGCACAGCCATGCCGGCCCGCGCAGCACCTATCGCCAGTGGGGCCGACGGCAGGGCTGAGCAGCGCTCAGGAGGATGGCTTGCGGCGATACAGTGTGCCGCTGTGCGCGGCAGGCTTAACCGGAATCAGCTGCACCTGGCCGTGACGCACGCCGGTTTCGGCAATAACCGAACGGGCAAAGCGCTCCACCTCGCCGCTGTCGCCACGCAGGATCACCGTTTCGATGCAGTCATCGTGGCTGATATGTGCATGCATGGTGGCCACGGCCAGATCGTGATGATCATGCTGCAAGCCGGTCAGCCGCGATGACAACTGGCGTTCGTGGTGATCGAACACATAGCTAAGCACCGCCACGCAGGGGCCACCCGTCTCGCCAGCCAGATTATCCTCGCCCAATTCACGGCGCAGCATGTCGCGTACCGCCTCGGAACGGCTGCTGTAGCCGCGCCGGGCCATTAATTCATCAAATGCCTGCGCCAGCTCGTCGCTGAGCGAAATGGTCAATCGTTGCATGCTTGTCTCCGGAAACAGGGCAAGAGCATAGCAGAGGAAGTGCAAGGCGCAGGCATCCGGCTGGGGAAAAGACAGCGGGGACGATGCATGCCGCCCTCGCCCCCGTCATCACCAGCCCCTCAGCCGTACTAGCGCTGCGGATACCAGCCCACCAGGCCCGGTTGCAGATTAATGCTCACCTGCTTCACCTGCTGGTATTCCTGCAGGCCGTTGACGCCCAGATCGCGGCCATAGCCGCTCATCTTGTAGCCGCCCCACGGTGCTTCGTTAAAGGTGGGGTTGTAGCAGTTGATCCAGGTGACACCGGCACGGATTTCCTTCACCACCCGCAGCCCACGGGCGCCATCAGTGGTGAATACCCCACCGGCCAAGCCGTAAGGCGTGTCATTGGCCATGGCGATGGCCTCGGCTTCCGTGGTGAAGGTCTGGATGGCCACCACCGGGCCGAATACTTCTTCGCGCACGATGTCCATGTCGCGGGTGCAATTGTCGAAGATGGTGGGCCGCACGAAGTAACCCTTGGCGCATTCACCCTCGACATAGCGCGCGCCACCACATACCAGCGTGGCACCCTGCTGCTTGGCGCGTTCGATATGGCCCAGCACCTTTTCCAGCTGCGCGGCTGACACAATCGCGCCCATGTCGGCGTCTTTCATACCCGGCGCAATGGTGATGGCATTGGCACGTTCGGCCAAGCGGGCAACAAAGCGGTCCTTGATGCTTGCTTCAATCAGGATGCGCGAACCGGCCGAACACACTTCGCCCTGATTGAAGAACACGCCTATCATGGCCCATTCCACCGCACCTTCCAGATCGGCATCGGCAAAAATGATGTTGGGCGACTTGCCACCCAGCTCCAGTCCCACTTTTTTCAGATTGCCCACCGCTGCGGCGGCAATGGTTTGCCCGGTGCGGGTGCTGCCGGTGAAGGTAATCATGTCTACATCAAAGCTGGCGGCCAGCTCTTGCCCGGCAGCCGGGCCGCTGCCCAGCACCAGGTTGGCGGTACCGGCCGGCAGGCCGACGGCATCAAAGATTTCAAACAGCGCCACCGCCGACAGCGGGGTGACTTCGCTGGGCTTGAACACCACGCAGTTGCCCGCCGCCAGCGCCGGGGCCAGCTTCCAGGTGGCCATCAGCAAGGGGTAGTTCCACGGCGTGATCAGCGCGCACACGCCTACCGGCTCGTGCATGGAATAAGCATGCATCGGGCCAAAGCCGTCGCTGACTTCATACACTCCGCCCTGCGGCTTGGTGATCAGCCCGGCGTAATAACGGAAGCAGGCCACGGCATCGTCCACATCACAGCGCGCCTCGCGCAGCGGCTTGCCATTGTCCAGCGTGTCCATCACCGCCAGTTCGTCGGCGCGGGCGGCAATGGCATCGGCAATGCGCAGCAGCATGTCGGCGCGCTTGGGCCCGGCCATGCGCCGCCAGCTGCCGTCACGGTCAAAGGCATGACGTGCAGCGGCAATCGCCTGCTTGCTGTCCTCGGCCACGCTGTCGGTAACCAGGGCAATCACCTCGCCATTGGACGGGTTGATGACTTCGCGGGTAGCGCCGCTGACCGAGGCTTGCCAACGGCCATTGATGTAGTTGTTGCGCACTTGCATGTTTCTTCCTCCTGCCTTGGTATTGTTGTGCCGGGCGGTCTGTGCCGCTCAGGCGATGTAGATTTTGCGCAGTGTTTGCGTCACCACCCAGGTGGTGGCGGTACCGGCGGCCAGATGGCCCACGGTGCCGGGCTGCAATTCCAGCGCCGGGCGGCCATCGGCAAACTGTACGCTGGCCTTGCCGGACAGCACGATGAAGAATTCATCCACTTCCACATCGGTGGTGACGCTGGGCGACATTTCCCACACGCCGATGCTGCAACCGTGCAACTGGCCCAGTTCGGCAGTGCCGACACGGGCCGGGCCGGTAATGATCTGATCAGCCGGAACATCGCGGTATTCCAGCGCAACACGCGTGGCATCCACGCTGTGATTGGCCAGCAGGGCAAAGGGATTGGACATGCTTGCTTCCTTTGATTCTTAAACAGGGGGCGAACAGATTCAGGAGTCGAAACCCAGACCCAGCGCATCCATGGTGCGCAGCATCAGGTTGCGCTTGCCATGGTTGTGGTCGGCACGGTTCAGCGACCAACGCGTGGCCTGTACCGCAACATAGGTCAGCGGCTCTGGCGGAAACGGCGGCGGTATCTCACGCACCATGCGCAGCCGGGTACGCGGCGTGTCCAGCCCGTCCAGCTTGTCCAGCAGCACATTGGCGGCAAAACGGGTGGCCCCCACGCCCAGGCCGGTAAAACCGGCGGCATAGGCCACCTTGCCGCCACGCGCCAGCGCAAAAAAGGCGCAGAAGCGGGTGGAGGTATCGATGGCCCCGCCCCAGCGGTGGCTGAAACGCAGCCCGGCCAGTTGCGGGAAGGTAGTAAAGAAGTGACTGGCCAGCCGGGTGAACGAGGCCGGGCGGTCGTCGTAGCCATCATCTACCTTGCCGCCAAAGTTGTAGACGGCATCGTAACCGCCAAACAGGATGCGGTTGTCGCGGGTGATGCGGTAGTAATGAAACTGGTTGGCCATGTCGGCAATGCCTTGCCGGTGCTGCCAGCCGATGGACGCCAGTTGTTCTGCGCTCAGCGGCTCGCTCATCAGTACATAGTCGTACACCGGGATGGTGTGCCAGCGATAACGCTTGAGCAGCGAAGGAAAAGCATTGGTGGCCAGCACCACGCGGGCGGCATCCAGCTCGCCCGCAGCCGTGCAGAGCCGCACGCGGTTGCCACGGCTATCCAGCGTGGTGACGGCGGATTGTTCGTGAATCTGCACGCCCAGCTCAACCGCCACCCGCGCCAGTTCCAGCACCAGCTTGCCGGGGTGAATCATCGCCGTGCTGTCTTTTTCCCAGATGCCGGACAGAAAGGTGGGCGAATTCAGCTCGGCGCGGATTTGCGCGGCATCCATATAGCCTTCGCCACGCAGTTGCTCGTCCTGATAGGGTTCTACTGCCACCACCAGCACGCCGGTACGCTCGAAGTCACACTCAATGCCATAGCGACGGATGGTGGCTTCGATTTCATCCAGGTTCTGCAAACCCTGGGCATCCAGCTCGGCCATTTCCTCCGGCCAGCGTTGTTGGCCGTTTTCCTCGCCATGAGTGATGCTGGCTTCGCAAAAACCGCCGTTGCGGCCGGACGCAGCCCAGCCCACCTGACGGCCTTCCAGCAGGGTGACAGAGCGCGACGGATTGCGCTCCTTGGCCAGAATGGCGCTCCACAGGCCGAGAAAACCGCCGCCGACAATGGCCAGATCGGTACTGGCCTTGCCTTGCAGCGGGGGGAAACTGCGGCGCAGATGCGCCACATCGTCGCCCCAGAACGGGCGGTTGACGCTGCCAGCCAGCGCGGCGTCGATTAGCGCTTGTTGCGGTGCCTCACGTTCAAACACGATTTGCGGCATAAAACAGATATTCCTTGGGCATGGGACAGTTCACGGGAGAGACACGCGACGCTGCACGGGCGGGCAAGCGCGGTATCGATCATGCGATGCCGACACCCGGCCTGCAAGACCTGTGCCATGAAAGCAGCACAGACCGCAGACGGGACAGCGGCCGACACAATGGCGGATAGCCCGGTAGCACTGCGCAGCCCCACACCATGCAACAACTGTCCCGCACCGCAATCCGGCTGGGCAGTGTGTTGCTTGGCATAGCTTGAACCAGGTGATATGTTGAGATAAATCCTGAATTTCTTACCTTCAGTTTCAAAAATACTCAACTGATGAGCAAAAAAAAATCTCTCGCCCAGGTTAGCGATTTTGATATCCGCCTGTTGCGCCTGTTCAAAACCGTGGTGGAATGCGGCAGCTTTTCCGCCGCTGAAAGTGTGCTGGGCATCAGCCGTTCCGCCATCAGCCTGCACATGGGCGATCTGGAAAAGCGGCTGGGCATCTGCCTGTGCCAGCGTGGCCGGGCCGGTTTTGCGCTCACCGATGAAGGCCGTGCCGTGCTGCATGCCAGCCAGACCATGCTGTCGGCCATCGAGGAATTCCGCACCGAGGTGAACCAACTGCACCATCAGCTGCGCGGCGAGCTGAACATCGGCATCATCAACAACCTGGTCACCCAGTCGCACATGCATCTGACCCATGCGCTCAAGTCGCTGAGCGCACGCGGGCCGGGGGTGCGCATCAATATTTCCATGACCACCCCCAGCGAAATTGAACTGGGCGTGCAGGACGGCCACCTGCACGTGGGCGTGGTGCCGCTGATCAATCCGCTGTCCGGGCTGGACTACCTGCCACTGTACGAAGAACATTCGCTGCTGTACTGCAGCCGCGAGCACCCTTTCTTTGCCCGTGCCGATAGCGACATCAGCGAGGCCGAGCTACGCAGCGCCGAAGCCATCGCCCCCAACTACCGGCTGACGGTGGAGGCCATGGCGCAACATCATGCGCTTAACTGCACCGCCACCGCCTCCGACCGGGAAGGCATTGCCTTTTTGATTCTCACCGGCAGCTACATCGGCTTTTTGCCGAATCACTTTGCCGCTGGCTGGGTGGCGCAAGGCGTGCTGCGGCCCTTGCACCCAACCCAGTTCTGCTACGACATCCCGCTGAACGTGGCCATGCGCAAGGGGCGGCGGCCCAATCTGGTGCTGGAGTACTTCCTGCAATCACTGGAACAAAGCCGTAACGCCTGAATGTGTGGTGTGTAGCTGACATGCAAAAGCCCCCTTGCGGGGGCTTTTTGCTGACTGCATATTGCTTGCGCTGTGGATGACGGCTTACTTGCCAGCTTCACCAACAAAGATTTCCACACGGCGGTTGGCGGCACGGCCAGCCAGGGTGCTGTTGTCGGCAACAGGCTGACGCGAGCCCATGCCGTCGATGCTGATGCGGTTGGCCGCTACACCATGGCTCACCAGATAGTCGCGGGTGGCACTGGCGCGGTTGACCGACAGCGGGTTGTTGATGGCATCGCTGCCGGTGTTGTCGGTATGGCCGACAATGCGCACGGTGGTGACCGGGTTTTGCTGCAGGGTGGTGGCAAAGCGATCCAGCACCGGGCGCAGGTTGGGCTTGATGTCGTAACGGCCGGAGTCAAACGACACGTCGCTCGGAATATTCAGCTTGAGCTGGTTGTCGGCGGTCTGGCTTACGCTGACGCCAGTGCCTTGCGAGGCTTTTTCCATCGCCTCTTTCTGCTTTTGCATATGCTGCGACCACAGATAACCACCACCTGCGCCCAAGGCCGCACCCACGGCAGCACCGGTTACTGCACTGCGGCCGGTATGGCCACCGGCAGTCAGCGCGCCCAGCAAGGCACCAACCCCCGCCCCCACCGCAGCACCGGTACCGGTGGTTTGCTGGGTTTCGCTCATATTGGCGCAACCGCTCAGGCTGGCAGAGGCGATGGCAACAGCCACCAGGGTAGTCATCAGGTTTTTCATCGTGATCTCCTCGTTGCGGTGTGTGCATCTCACACCGCCAGGGTTGGGTCCGGGCCGATGGCCGCTTGCCGCCATGGAGCAGCAGCTACATGGCAAGGTGCCATCTGGCATATTTCAGGCATCTGCTTCTGGCAGCCCGGACGCTGACAAGTTCACTAACGGTCGGACACTGGTTGCGACACGTCGGTTTAATTTAATTCATATTATAGAACTGCTGACAAACCTGACGTGTAAGCAAACGTGTGCCTTGTGTAAGCAAAAGTACACGCGGCTAATCCCTGCATAAAAAAAGCCCCCTGACGGGGGCGGAAGTAATGCTCTGGGTCGAACAGGGCAAAGGAAGGGAGTTGGCCGGGCAACACGCCCGGCAAACAGTCAGGATCAGGACTGCGTGACCACCTTGGCTGCACGCGAGCCCATCCACGGTGTGCCATACATGCGCGAGCGCACCCAGCCCACTACCAGCAAGGCCAGCGACAGCGCGCCGGTGCTGATCACTTCTACCTGGTGTTCCGGACGGATGGCCATCAGCACCACCACGGCACAGATAAACACAATCACAATCCAGGTGAGCACCGGGAACATCCACATGCGGAAGGCCGGGGTTTCGCCATTGGCTTCCATGCGCTGACGCATGCGCAGCTGGGAAATGGCAATCACCAGATACACCAGCAGTGCGATGGTGCCGGAGGTGGCCAGCAGGATGTCGAACACTTCCTTGGGCATCAGGTAGTTGGCAATCACGGTCATGAAGCCCACCACCATGGAGCCCAGCACTGCCTTTTGCGGCGTGCCGTTGGGGGCGATATCGCCAAACATCTTGATGGCATCGCCACGGCTGGACAGCGAGTACAGCATGCGCGAGGCGGTATACAGCGCGGAGTTCAGGCAGCTTGCTACCGAGACCAGCACCACCACGTCAACAATGGCCTTGGCATTGGGAATGCCAATCAGCTGCAAGGTGCGCTGGTAGGAACCCAGAGCAGCCAGTTGCGGGTCGTTCCAGGCCACCAGGGCGGTTACCACAAAGATGGAACCCAGGTAGAACAGGCTGATCCGCCATACCACCGAGTTGGTGGCCTTGGTGATTTGCTGTTGCGGATTGTCCGACTCAGCCGCCGCGATGGTGACGATTTCGGTACCCAGGAAGGTAAACATGGTGGTGAGCATGGCACCCAGCACCGCGCCAAAGCCATTGGGCATAAAGCCGCCATGATCAAACAAACGGGCGGTGCCACTAACCTGGCTGCCCGGAATCAGACCAAACATGGCGGCACCGGCCACGGCCAGGAAGGCCACGATGGCAACCACTTTGACCAGCGCAAACCAGAACTCGAACTCGCCGTAGTTCTTCACGCTAAACAGGTTGGTAATGGTGAGCAGAACGGTAATGCTCAGGGCAAAGCTCCACATTGGCACGCTGGCAAACCAGGCATGCAGGATGGTGGCAGCGGCATTGGCTTCCAGCGGAATTACCAGCACCCAGAACCACCAGTACAGCCAGCCGATGATGTAACCGGCCCAGTGCCCGATGGCACGGTCGGCATAGGTGGAAAACGAGCCGGTATCCGGCGCGGCAACCGCCATTTCACCCAGCATGCGCATAACCAGCACCACCAGCAGGCCGGCCATGCCATACGCCAGCAACACGGCGGGGCCCGCTTCGGCAATGGCGTGGCCGGAGCCAACAAACAAACCAGCGCCAATCACACCAGCAATGGACAACATGGTGACGTGGCGTTGCTTGAGCCCGTGGCTCAAGCTTTGTGATGAAGCACTCATGAAAGATTCTCCCAAAACCGGCAGCCCACGGGGAGCAGGTCCGCCAGTCATGTCGTTTTATTGTTTTTTGTTGCTTGGAAATGACCCACATTACTTCTTGGACACCGGCGGCACCGCGCCGCTACCGACAGGCAGCAGAGGTGCGCGCCCGTGCTTACAGCACGCCGCTGCAGCCAGGCCGACCACGAGGGTCAGCATGGCCGTCCATACGGCATCAGGCCTTCAGCGCAGCTTCCAGCTTGGCCAGCGCTTCGGCGAAGATTTCGTCTTCGATGGTGAGGGGGAACAGGAAACGCAGCACGTTGCCGTATACACCGCAGGTCAGCAGGATCAGGCCGGATTCCAGCGCCTTGGTCTGTACCTTCTTGGTGAACTCGGCATCCGGCTGGTGAGTACCCGGCTGGTTGAATTCAACAGCAACCATCGCGCCCAGGCCACGCACGTCGGCAATCTGCGGAATGTCTTTCTTCAGGCTGTGCAGCTTTTCTTTCAGCAAGTCGCCCAGCTTGTTGGAACGTTCCAGCAGGTTTTCTTCGCGGATGACATCAATCACCGCTCCGGCAGCGGCCAGGCCCAGCGGGCTACCGGCGTAGGTGCCACCCAGCGCACCCGGTGCCGACACATCCATGTATTCGGCCTTGCCCACCAGTGCGGACAGCGGGAAACCACCGGCCAGCGATTTGGCCATGGTGGTGAGATCAGGAGCAACCGGGTAGTGCTCCATGGCAAACAGCTTGCCGGTACGGGCAAAGCCGGCTTGCACTTCGTCGGCAATCAGCAGAATGCCGTGGGTATCACACAGCTGACGCAGTGCCACCACCCACTCTGTCGGTGCGATATTGAAACCACCCTCGCCCTGAACCGGCTCGAAGATGATGGCGGCAACGCGCTTGGCTTCGATATCGAACTTGAACAGCTTTTCAATGCTGGCCAGCGAATCCTCCACCGACACACCGTGCATGGCATTCGGATAGGCAGCATGGTAGATCTCGCCCACAAAGGGGCCAAAGCCGATCTTGTACGGGGCCACCTTGCCGGTCAGCGCCATGCCCAGCATGGTGCGGCCATGGAAGGCACCGCCAAAGGCGATTACACCCGGACGGCCAGTGGCAGCACGCGCTACCTTGATGGCGTTTTCAACGGCTTCGGCACCGGTGCTGAAAAAGGCGGTTTTCTTGGCGAAATTGCCCGGTGTCAGCTGGTTCAGCTTTTCAGCCACGCTGACATAGGATTCGTAGGGAATGATGGAATACGAGGTATGGCTGAAGCGATTGAGCTGCTCGGCCACGGCAGCCTGCACCTTGGCGTGCAGATGGCCGGTATTCAGTACGCCAATGCCGCCGGCGAAGTCGATGTAGCGATTGCCTTCCACATCCCATACTTCAGCGTTTTTGGCCTTGTCGGCAAAAAAAGTACACATGACGCCCACGCCACGCGGGGTTGCATCCGCCTTGCGTTGCATCAGGTCCTTGTTGCTCATGCTGTTTCTCCTGTCATTGACAAAACGAGTGGCAATTTTTTAAACAGTCGATACCTGGCTACAGTATCCAAAGCTGTCAAATCCTTGTATCAACTGGATTTTCCATTGCATCTCGGCAAACCAATTCTAATCACGCGTTTAACAAAACGCCACAATGAATATTATTTTAAACATACCAGCTCCACCCCTGCCCTCGTCAAATTCAAGCCAAGCCATTGAATAAAGAATGAAATTTCTTATTGATAGAGATTGAAAAAACGCATTGATTTTGACAAAAAAGCATCATTTTTCAGGCAAATGCAGGTCAGGGCAGGCGCTTTCCGGCAACTGCCTTTATGTGAAGTTAAATGCCAATTGCAAGCCACTTCGCAGCACAAACACAGGCGTGAACATGAACACGCATGCGCACCAGAACACCTGCACTTGCCCTGCCTGTCAGCCGGAAAAAATGTCGACAAAACCTAAAATCAGCACGCTGGCAATGCGTAGAAAAACGTGCAACTAAAGTCGAATGGGAAGCCAGGCCCAGGCGCTATAGGCTGCAAGCGTGACTTTGCCGTCATGCAATCCATGTTGTTCTAGCCTGCAGTCCGGGCTGGCCCAGCCACGAGGCCGGCCTGTCAAACAAGGAGATAACACAGTGACCACCACGACTTTCTTTATTCCTGCTGTCAACGTCATGGGTGCCGGTTGCCTGAAAGACGCCATCCAGTCCATCCAGGCCTATGGCTTTCGCCATGCGCTGATTGTTACCGACAAGGTATTGGACGAAATCGGTGTGGCGGGTCGTATCCAGAAGCTGCTGGCCGAGTGCGATATCCAGGCCACCATCTTTGCCGGAGCCAAGCCCAACCCGACCATTGCCAATGTCGAAGCCGGCCTGGCGGTGCTGCAGGACAAGAAATGCGACTTTGTCATTTCACTGGGCGGCGGGTCTCCCCATGACTGCGCCAAGGGCATTGCACTGGTCGCCGCCAATGGCGGGAAAATTGCCGACTACGAAGGGGTGGATCGCTCGAAAAAACCGCAACTGCCGCTGGTGGCCATCAATACCACGGCAGGCACAGCCAGCGAGATGACCCGCTTTTGCATCATCACCGACGAGGCACGCCACGTAAAAATGGCCATTGTCGATCGCAATGTCACTCCCATCCTGTCAGTCAACGACCCGGACCTGATGATCGCCAAACCCAAGGGCCTGACTGCGGCCACCGGCATGGATGCCCTCACCCATGCTATCGAAGCTTATGTTTCCACCGCAGCCACCCCCATCACGGATGCCTGCGCGCTAAAAGCAGTGTCGCTGATTTCCCAGTACCTGCGCGTGGCAGTGGAAAACGGCAAAAATCTGGAAGCACGCGAACAGATGGCCTATGCCGAATTCCTGGCGGGCATGGCGTTCAATAATGCTTCGCTGGGTTATGTGCATGCGATGGCACACCAGTTGGGCGGGGTATACGACTTGCCGCACGGGGTATGCAATGCCCTGCTGCTGCCGCATGTGGAAGCGTTCAATGTGCAGACATCTGCTGCGCGCCTGTCCGACGTCGCCGTCGCCATGGGGGTCAACACCAGCGGCCTCACTGCAGAAGCCGGTGCCAAGGCCTGCCTGGTGGCCATCCGCAAGCTGGCTGCCGACATCGGCATCCCGTCCTCGCTGAGCGAACTGGGCGTAAAGCGAGAAGACATTCCCCTGCTGGCACGCAATGCCCTGCAAGATGCCTGCGGCCTGACCAATCCGCGCAAAGCCAGCCAGGCTGAGATTGAAAGCATTTTCGAAGGGGCCATGTAAGCCCCGGCAGGAATAGCCCGCCCTGCAAGGGCGGAGGGTGAATGCAAAACCGCCAGCCCGTAAAGGCTGGCGGTTTTGTTTGGGTCACCGTCAATGGACAAGCAGCCGCACTGTGGCGTATCAGGATTTACTGATGGCAGCTGCCGGTGCTGGTTTGACTGCAATACAGGATATTGCCGTCCTGATCCACCGAAATGGTTTCCGTACCGGCCTGCGACATACCGTTCACCGGCGTGGCTACCAAGGAGAAGGTATCCGTGGTAGTACCGCTGGCGGCAATATTGTATAAGGTGGTGCCATTGCTGGGCGCGGTGGTCAGAGGCAGAGTAGCCGAGGCGTAGCTGCCCTTTTCCGCATACCAGCGCGCCATGTAATGGGCATTTTCTACCAGATTGGCCTTGGCGGCCGCCTGGTTACCCTTGATGACATGCTGGGTGTAAGACGGATAGGCAATGGCGGCCAGAATACCGACAATCGCCACCACAATAACCAGTTCGATCAAGGTAAAACCCTGCTGCTTGTTCATAGCTACCTCAGAAAATTTCACGCCAGGCAATACGCCGCCCCACCGAAGTGGCTTTGGGAATCAGCTTCCCCGCCGCCACATTGCCGTTGCTGCCACCCGTCCCGCCCACATAGAAGGTGAGAACCTCATTGGTATTGGTGGAGGCAGGATAAGGATAGCTACCCAGCTGGCCTGCATCGGTTGAACTGTAGTCCCCCAGGTTTACCGTGGTGACGGTAAAGGCAATGGACAAGGCCGACGGAATGCCGATGTTGTAATTGATGCCGGAAGGAATGGTGGTTTTTTTATCAATAAAACTCACTGTGTCACCATCGGGCGAAGTGGCACTGGTATTGATCTTGCCATCGCCGTTCAGGTCGAATGCCGGTGTCGATGGTGCCCCGCCAGTCATCAGGTCCAGTGCCATCACCCAGCCGCTTTGCTGGTTCACATTACTGCACACCAGAGAGCTCCCTTTGAGCACCTGGGTGGTGAAGTACAGCTTGCCCAGTGCCACCACCGGCTGATAAATCATGCGCTCGCCGTTTGTGCTGTTCATGTTGAATACCCAGCCAGCGCGATTGCCACTGGGCCCCACCGACAAACCACCGGTAGTGGCGGCATCAGCAATGGTGGTGGTTTCACGAAATACCACACTGCTGCCAAGTTTTCCTGAAGCGGTAGAAGTTGTGGAACCGTCAATGGAAGCGGTGCCATTCAGATTGGCAACTTCGGCGTCGGTAATGAAGGTGGAGCTACTGTAAGTCAGATTGGTCTTGGTCTTGTCGTCGTAAATGCCGTACAGCGACTGCGGATAAACCGTGGTGCGGTCGTTGTCGGTGGTGTTTTCGTACAGCATGCGGCCAGTACCGATGTATACCATGTAGCCACCACCCGGAATGGCATAAATGGCCGGGGCCGCCACAATGGGCTGATTGGCCTGAGCGGTAAAGAATTTGCTGACCGAGCTAGTCTGATCGCTGCTGGTTTGTAATTTGAAGCGCCATACATTGCCGGACTGGTCGCCCGCATAGACATAATCCGCCACCTTGTCACCATCTACATCCAGCACCGCCGGGGAGGACAAGCCATTGCTGGCGGTTGAGGTATCCAGTTCGTACAACATGGCACCGGTTTTCAGGTCAATCACCATCAGGGTGGTGGCCTTGTTGGTCGAGTCATAGCCATTGCCGGTGATCATCGCCCATTTCTTTTTCCCACCATAATAGACTTGGGCAACCACCGGCTTGGCAAAGGTATAGCCCAGATTGGTAAAGCCGGAATCTGTCGGCAGATGGTCCCACAGTACATTGCCGGTGCCGAATACATTGCCACCAGTCAACAGTGAAGGATTACCGACGGTATTGCTGATATCCAGTGCAAACAGGCCTTGGCCACCCTGCGCCATGCCACCGGTCAGCACCGAGGTGGTCGATGTGGAAAACTGGTTATCACCGCCACTGACATTATTGAAGGTCAGGTTGCCATTGACAAAATACAGGTGTGGTTGGCCACCGCCATAAGTCGTGGAGCCCAGCAAGGCCAGATTGGCCGCTGTAACGGCACGCGGAATATAGGAAAAAACTTCGGTGTAATTGCTGGTAGTGCGGCCAAACACATGCAACATGCCGTCATTGGCCCCCACCGCAAAACCGGCAGTGGCCGTCGTGCCGAACGGTGTTGGCGTGGAGTCGATGATGTCACCCAGGGTAGACGGGGTGGATTTATCACCGCTCCTACTACGCCAGCCAGACGGCGAACCACCGGCAAGATAACTATTCAGATTGCTGTTACTGGAAACGCTGGTGTACAGCGCACCACTGCCACTGGCCCCGGTACTGGTGAATATATTGGCCAGCCGGGTGGTACTGGATGAGTTGAACAGCACCGGGATGGTTGAATTCAGGTTAGCCAGACCAGTCGTGCTACTCACATTGTATGCACGCAACTGGCCAGACCAGTCACCAGAATAAAAGGTCGCCTGAATCGCTTCGGAGGGGTTGGTAGGCTTGCTGGCCACCACCGGCACATTGGTGGCCGTGGTAGACGAAATACTGTTCAACACCGCCTTGAGCGAATTGGTCAATGATGTCTCATCACTTGCATTGAAGCTTTGTCCACCACCTGCTGTTGCAGTGGCTGCCAATACCTTTTGACCATCATCCGTAGCAGGCAAACCAAAACCAATGGTGTAAGTCACGATGGGTTGTGCAGTCGCTGCGCTATAGTTATTGCCTTCGGTATCTTTTGTCACTCCATTGGGCACAATACCGTTCTGATAATAAAAGCCGGCATAACGCACCAGTGTCGGGTCAACACCTGAAGCCACACTGGGCATGGTCACCCCTACCGGGGTATAACTATTCAACGCTACGGAAGTACCGGATTTATTCTTTTCGGTGGCATTGACTACCTCATCGTTGGGATAGCCATCCGACATGAAAATAACAAAATTTTTCTGGCAGACATATTTGATGGGTGAAGCACCGGTATAGTCTTGTGGTGTCTGATAACTTGGATAACCATTCCAACCAGGCCGCCCGGAAAATGAACGCATGATATTATAAAATGCACCTGCGCTTGGCGTGCCAAGATAATCCGTCAAGCCACTGCCATTAATATCATTGGTAAAATTAGTTAGCTGAGTACTGGAATTTGACAAGGTTGGATCACTCCAACCGTCCAGCTTCAAACTGCTCCTTAGAGGAATATAACCACCATACGACCAAGAATATGGACCATAATTGAAATGAAACAAGCCCCAATAAGCCATATCCCAATTATTATTCAACAAATTGGTCAGTACTTTACGGGCAATAGTAATCTTGGACGGATTGGAAGTCGTTACCGAGTTGCCATTAGGAGCATCTTTCATACTCCCCGAGTCGTCCACCATCAGGGCAATATTGGGCCGTACGGTTTTCTGATTCAGATAAAGCGGCACAGCCGGATACGGATTTGCAGCAAAAACCGTGGCAGAAAATAGTGCCAGCACAGCTGCCGTGCAAACAGTAACAGAACGGGACATAGGCAACTGCCTCAGGAAACGACGTAATAACTTTGCAAAGTTACCTGGGTATTGGCATTGCGGCCCCAGGCACGAGAAGTAATGCGATACAGCGATGCACCAGTAGTGCCGGTGACGGCATCGGTGTAACTACTGCTCAGTAACTCCACGATATAGCGTGGCTTCTGCAGGGTTTCGCCAGTGATGGTGCAAGTGTCGCACTGCAACGAGTTTGCATAGCTGCCGATAAACACATTGCTGCGTTCCCAGGCATTAACGGTATCACTACCTCCCAACTGGCTGGATAGGCAAAGCCCCCCCGTGCAGGCTGACACAAAGGAACTGGCTGCCGGCTTGTTGCTGGCCACATAGCTCTCGCCAGCCTTTAGCCCCAGCTCGGCCAGCTGAAATGTGAGCGTGCGGTCATTCTGGTTGCTGGCGATTTTCTGTTCGGTCAGCAAAGGATTCGCCCCATACACCACCAACAGGGCAATTACCGCCAGCAAGATAAGGGACACGATCAGGCTGGCGCCACGTTGAGCATGAAGCCGCCCGGATTTTAGCTGGCGCGGTAGCATTGCTTCCCCCGGATGGCGGCAGTGGTCTGGTAAGTTTGGGTCAGGTAGCCAAAGCTGTTGCCGCTGGCCAGCGGTACCTGGTTCTGGCTGCGTACCGTCAGGGTGATGCGTACTGATGACACATTGCGCCAGTTGCCTACCGAAGCCCGGCTACGGTAGGTCACCAAACAATTAGTGCTGTCGGTGATTTCACCGTATTCATACTGCATAGCGGTGACATTGCTCATTAACTCGCTAACCGATGGCGACTGCCCTAATGTATCGCTCTGCCCCAACTCACTCATCACCAGCGCCCCGCTGCTGTTGACAAAGTAGGCGCGCGATACCAGATCCATCAAGTCGGCACCAGAGGTCATACTACCGAGAGTGACCGACACACCCGCAGAAGCCAAACCGGCTGATGTGTAATGCAAGACAACATTTTGGCAAGTACTTGCCACATAAAAATGCTGACCTACGGTATAGGTACGTTGCATATTACTGTTGGCTGAAAAACTGGCTGCTCCGGAAGCTGCCACTGCACTCCCGCGACCGTATTGCACAGCAAGCACATCAACCGGTGAAGAAGCCGTTTGCCCGCCAAGCCAAGTAGATGCAGTGCCAGAGGCATAGGCTTTGAACGGCACATAGCTGGAGCCATCCATAATAAAAGTTTGATTAGTACCCGGCGACAGCACATCATTCGCGACACTGACCGTCACCGCCTGCGACGCAGTCGTATTATTGGCGTCCAACGTGGCGCAGCCATAGCTGCCGGCCATACGCAGGTCACGGGAAATCTGCAGCAGGGCAATGCGTGCATCCTGCTGCATGCTGATGCGCTGGCTCACCACATTGAAAGTGCGTTTGCTGTTGACATAAACCGCTACTACTGCGCCCAGCACGATCATGCCCAGGGTCAGCGACACCATCAGCTCGATCAAGGTAAAGCCGCGCATCCGTTTCATGGATTCACTCATGGTTCAAACTGCAAGACATAGCCATATACCCGGGTGGTGGCACTCGCTGCCGAAGAATTGGCGCTATTGTTGCCCAGGGCGGTATTAGCTGTTTTTTCCATCGCCGCCTTCCAGGCCACCCGTATCATCAGCTTGCTACCACCGGTACAACCACCCAGCTTGCTATCGGTGAAATTGATGGTGGACGAGGCATTGCTGTCACGGCAGATAATGGCCCGCACATTGTTCTGGCTGCTGTCGGAAAACGCCGTGGCCAGATTGTTTTTGAACTGGTACAGGTCGTAGGCGGCCATCTGTGCGCTAGTGCATTGGGAACCGCTCGCGGCATTACACAGGGTAGAAGGCGCCGAGGTGTGGTCGCTGTAGCTGGTTTCGACGTAGTTGGTCCAGTCTTCCGTCACGCTACCGCTGGCATTGATACTGGCATAGGCATTGGCGCGCATGGCATCAGCCACTTCGGCGGCCAGCATGGCGGCCACGCCCTGCTGCTCGGCTTCGCGCACCGTCTTGAGGGTACGGCCCTGCATGCCAGCCAGGGCCAGCATGCCAATACCGACAATCAATATGGACATCAGCACTTCCAGCATGGTGAAGCCGGTCATTTTTTTCATGAGCAGGCTCCGCAACTGCTGTCCGTGCTGGTATCACACGCCTTGCTGCGGCCAGAACCACTCACCAGGATGACACGGCACAGATTATTGCTGGTGTCCTGCAACACCAGCTTGCGGCTGTTGCCATCCAGCAAGCGGCCATCACTGCCAAAGGCCAATTGGTTGAGGCTGCCCACCGGACTGGTGGACATCACCAGATTGATGGCCGACGCATTATTCATTTCACCGTAGAAGGAAAAGCTCTTGATGGCTTCACCGCTGTCATAGCTACCCATGGTGCCGGTAGTGATATTGTCGGCGTACACCAACTGTCCATAACCCCAGTTGTACTTGCTGCTGGTTTGCTGGCTAAGGCAGCCACTGATACTCAAGCTAGTGGTATTGAGATTGGCCGAGCACACATATACGGGCTGATTGCGCCGCACGGCTTCGGTACGGGCGTAGTTGAACCCTGCCACGATACGGTTTGCTTCGGTGGTGATCTTGTTGTTGGCCACCAGCGTTCTGAGCGGCGGGACGGCCACCGCCATCATGATGGCACCAACGCCGACCGTGACCATCATCTCGACCAGAGTAAAACCCAGTCGTCGCTGACGTGGCGCTACTGTGTTTCCTGCTGGGAATTGGGGCATGGTGGTATGGATGAGCAAGTCGCATGGCAGTGCTCAGCCAGCGAATATCCCATTATCAATACAATTTATCAATGTTACGCATTTTACATAGCTGAAGACCTTTTACAAGAATTTTCCCAAAGCGATAGAGGATGCATCTCAATCTTACAATCCACAATCTGACGCACATTTGATAGAAGACAATTCAATGCATTGCCAATCACTGGCAAAAAACGTTGAATTTTTATCAAATTATTCACACCCTGTTATCAAACCAAGTATCCCGGCACGGCATAGCTTAATTCGGCTCTGCTTGCGAAACAGTTCTTTCGAACAGGCTTGCTCGGTTTCAAGCCAGATCATTCCAGACCGTACCATCTTGTAAGCCTGCTGCTTCACCGCCCATCCACTGTCCGGCCACTGCAACGACAGAACTAATGCTCATCACCACCTGAACTGATGAAACCGCACCAGCGAGACGCGATGCATTGTCCGATGTCCCGCCTGACTGCAGCTGGCATGACACGGTAGAAGCAAAAGAAGCTTGCAAACTAGACGACTGGTCTAGTACTATCTCCCCATGTCACGACCCAGCCAGTTTTCCGATACCCGCGAACACCTGCTTGCCACCGGTGAATCCATCATCCTGGGCAAGGGGTTTTCTGCTGTTGGCCTGGCCGAAATTCTCGGCTGCGCCGGCGTACCCAAAGGCTCGTTCTACCATTACTTCCGCTCCAAGGAAGGTTTTGGTGTGGAGATGCTGCGGCGTTACTTTGAACATTACGACGCGCGTCTGCTGGAAGCGCTGGACCCAAGCCAGGGTGATGCACGCAGCTGCTTGCTGCGTTATTTCTCCGGTTGGCTGGACCGCCACCAGCAATGCGAAGAAGGCAATCAAAGCTGTCTGGCCATCAAGCTGGCCGCCGAGGTATCCGACCTGTCCGAACCCATGCGTGAAGCGCTGGCCGAGGGCATGGGCCGGGTCATCATCCGGCTGGCCGACTGTATCCGCCGTGGCCAGCAGGAAGGCAGCTTGTGCACCCGGCTGTCAGCCGAAGATACCGCAGGCAGCCTGTACAGCCTGTGGGTGGGTTCCGCCCTGCTGTTCAAGGTGCAGCACACCCAGCAGCCCATGCTGCAGGCACAGGCGCTGACCGACGCCATGCTCAAGCCGGGTGCCTGTCAGGCAAGTTAAAGCAGCAATACGGATTTAGCTTACCCGCCCCTGCGGCGGGTATTTTTGACACAATGACTAGACGACCGGTCTATTTATCTTCACCCAAACGGGAGAATGCCATGAACAGCACACTGGAATTGATGCAGCAGCATCGCAGTATTCGCAGCTATCAGGACAAGCCCATCCCCGCCGAGGTACTGGATGCAGTGCTGGATGCCGCCTGGAAAGGCCCCACCTCCATCAATGGCCAACAGGTGTCTTTGGTGGTGGTGCAGGACGCCGCACGCCGCCAGCAAATTGCCGCCCTGGCCGGTGGTCAGCCGTGGATTGCCCAGGCCCCGGTGTTTGTCACCCTGGTGGTGGACTTCTACAAAACCCGCCTTGGCGTGGAAGCTGCCGGTGCCGAGCAGGTGATTCAGGACAGCGTGGAAGGCTTTGCCGTTGGTGCGGTGGACGCTGGCATTGCGCTGGGCAACCTGATGACCGCCGCCCGCGCTGCCGGCCTGGGTGTGGTGCCGATTGGCGGCATCCGCCGCAACCCGCAAGCCATGATCGAGCTGCTGCAATTGCCGGAATACACCTTCCCCATTGCTGGCGTGGTCATCGGCTATACCGATCAGGACAGCAGCATCAAGCCGCGCCTGCCGCGTGAGAGTTTTGTCCATCACGAGCACTACCAGGCTGCGCAGCTGCCGGAACAAATCCGCCAGTACGACCAGACGCTGGCCAGCTACTGGCAGCAGATTGGCCGTGCCGATGGCCTGCCGTGGACTGCCAACACCGCGCAGTACTACCAGAATGTGTATTTCCCCGAAGTTGCTCCCGTCGCCCGCAAGCAGGGCTTTGGTTTTGATCGTTAATTATCTTCTACTCCCCACAGGAAAGAACCGAACATGAGCCTGGATAAACTGTTTACCCCGCTGCAAGTGGGTGGCGTCACCCTCAACAACCGCATTGCCATGGCCCCGCTCACCCGCCTGCGCAATACCGAGCCGGGCGATGTGCCCACCGACCTGTCGGTGCAGTACTACACCCAGCGCGCCAGCGCCGGGCTGATTATTGCCGAAGGCACGCATATCTCCCGCACAGCCAAGGGCTATGCCGGTGCACCGGGGATTTATAGCGAAGAACAGGTGGCAGCCTGGGGCAAGGTGAATGCTTCGGTACATGCTGCTGGTGGCAAGACCGCGCTGCAGCTGTGGCATACCGGCCGTATCTCGCACCGCTCCTTGCAGCCGGATGGCGAAGCCCCGGTGGCACCGTCGGCCATCCGTGCCGACAGCAATACCAATGTGCGCCAGCCGGATGGCAGCCTGGCCCGCGTGCCCTGCGATGAGCCACGTGCGCTGGAAGTTTCCGAGCTGGCAGACATTCTGGAAGACTACCGCCGCGCTACCGACAACGCCCGTCGCGCCGGTTTCGACCTGGTGGAAATCCACGGTGCCCACGGCTATCTGCTGGACCAGTTCCTGTCGCCGGAAGCCAATGTGCGCACCGATGCCTACGGCGGCAGCGTGGAAAACCGCGCCCGCTTCCTGCTGGAAGTGGTGGACGCCGTAGTAGCCGAATGGGACGCCGCGCATGTGGGCATCCGCATCTCGCCGCTGGGTATATTCAATGGCGTGTCCAATGTGGAAGAACAGGACATCGCGCTGTACGTGATCGAACAGCTGGCCAAGCGCAAGCTGGCTTTCCTGCACATTTCCGAACCGGACTGGGCTGGCGGCCCGGCGCTGAACGAAGCCTTCCGTCAGGAAATCCGCAAGCGTTACCCAGGCGTGATCATCGCCGCCGGTGGCTATAGCGCGGAAAAAGCGGAAAAGCTGATTGGCGAGGGCTATATCGATGCAGTGGCCTTTGGCCGCAGCTATATCGCCAACCCGGACCTGGTGGAACGCCTGCAAGCCGGTGCCGCGCTGAACACCCCGGATGCCGCCACGTTCTACGGTGGCGATGCCAAGGGCTACACCGACTATCCGACGCTGTAACCCTGCTTTAACACTGACAACAAGCGTCCGGGTTGGCCAGCGCCGCCCGGACCATCCCACACGAAAAGGCACACCATGAAAACAGTACTGTTTGTCCTCACCAGCCATGATGAACTGGGCAATACCGGCCACAAAACCGGTTTCTGGATCGAAGAATTTGCCGCGCCCTACTACGCGCTGGCTGACAAAGGCGTAGCCATCACTCTGGCCTCGCCCAAAGGTGGCCAGCCGCCGATCGACCCCAAGAGTGCCGACCCGTCTTTCAGCACCCCGGCCACCGAACGTTTCAATCAGGACCCCGCCCTGCAAGCCATCTTGGCCAATACCGTCACCCTGGACAGCGTCCAGGCCAGCGACTTTGACGCCGTGTTCTACCCCGGCGGCCATGGCCCGCTGTGGGACCTGGTCGACAACACCGCCTCCATTGCATTGATCGAAGCCTTTATCGCTGCCAGCAAGCCGGTAGCCGCCGTGTGTCACGCATCCGCCGTACTGGTGAATGCCCGTGATGCCGCAGGCCAGCCGCTGGTGGCCGGGCGTAAGGTCACCGGTTTTTCCAATACCGAAGAAGACGCAGTGCAGCTGACCGACATCGTGCCGCTGCTGGTGGAAGACGCGCTGCAAGCCAAGGGTGGCCTTTATGAAAAAGGCCCGGACTGGGGCGTATTTGTGCGCGAAGACGGCCTGCTGATTACCGGCCAGAACCCGGCATCGTCCGAACTGGTGGCAGAAAAACTGCTGGCCCGCTTGAACGGCTGATTCTGACTTACAGGGCGGACAGGCAGCGCAGTGCCGCCGGCTCCAGCGTAAAGCGGGCCGGCGCCTGCCCGACCAGTTCGCCATCCACCTCCAGCGGGCAGTCCCGCCCCTCCACCAGCAGGCTGCGCACACTCAGGTAACGCACCCGCTCGTCCAGCACCGGCTGCGCCTTGCGTAAGCTGGGCAGGTGGCGCAGGAAATCCAGCCCGCTACCTTGCTTGATCATCACCACTTCCAGCAGGCCGTCATCCAGCCTTGCCATGGGGGCAATGCCCAGCCCGCTGCCAAAATAGCGGCCATTGGCCACACACAGGCTGAGGAAATCACCGCTGATGACTTCGCCATCCGCCAGCGTCAGTTGCATGCGCCGTGGCCGGTAACGCAGCAGGGTAAGCAGGATGGACAGATAAAACGCCACACTGGCCGGCAGCCAGCCCGGCAGGCGGCGCACCTGCTGCACAATGGCCGAGCTGATGCCCAGCGAGGCGATATTGCCAAACCAGATCATCCGCTCACCGTCATCATCCGGCAGGCTCAGCCGCCCCAGGTCGATACGGCGTACGCGCTGGCTGGCAATCAGCTGTTCCAGTTGTTCCAGTGAATCGTTCACCCCCAGTGAACGGACAAAGTCATTACCGGTGCCAAACGGCAGTGCCCCCACCGCCACCCGTTCGCGTGCCCCCGCCTCGGCCCGCATCACCCCGTTGATCACCTCGTGAATGGTGCCATCGCCGCCCACCGCAATCAGATAATCACAGCCCTGCCGCACGGCTTGCAGCGCCATATCCTCGGCACTGACTGCCGAGGTGGTGATGTGGATATCCACTTGATAATGGGCAGCAAAGCGCTGCAACAAGCGGTCGGGCAGGCTGCGCGGACAACGCAGGCCATGCAGGATGAAAACCAGCCGGGTCTGAGCCATAACAAGACTATTGGAAAATAACCGTTGGATTATCAGACAGAACATTGGCTTTTGATACCGGCATGCTCTGCGCTGTCAGCGCCCCCGCCAGCACTGCGGGCAATAAAATCAATGCACTAATCGCGGCAGGCAACTGGCTGACACAGCGGTTTTCTGGTAAATTTGGCGGTTTTGCTGCGCCGGATTCCGGCTGCCAGTGCCTGCCGGGTGAGACCGATCCCGCGTGCGTACTGCGACAGCAACGGCACCTTTAAGTCAGCACATCTGCCTCGACTGTTTATCGATGGATCACGCCATGACACCGAATACCCCCAAGACTGCGGAAAAAGCACTGGTTGTGCTGTCCGGCGGTCAGGATTCCACCACCTGCCTGTACTGGGCAGTGCAGAAATTTGGCCCCGCCAATGTGGAAGCCGTTACCTTTGACTACGGCCAGCGCCACCGCGTGGAGCTGGATTGCGCGCGCAAGATTGCCGCCATGGCTGGCGTGCGCCAGACCGTGCTGCCCATCGACACCTTTGCCGCCATTGGCGGTAATGCGCTGACCGATGACAGCATTCAGCCCGAAGAAGGCAGCCGCGACGACGATGCCCTGCCCAATACCTTTGTGCCGGGCCGCAACCTGATCTTCCTCACCTTTGCCGCTGCCTTTGGCTACACCCGTGGCGCACGCCATATCGTTACCGGCGTGGCGCAAACCGACTACTCCGGCTACCCGGACTGCCGCGAAAACACCTTGCAGGCGCTGCAACTGGCGGTACGCCTGGGCATGGACAGCCGGGTAGAACTGCACACCCCGCTGATGTATCTGAGCAAGGCCGAAACCGTCACCCTGGCGCAGCAAGTAGGCGCGATGGAAGCCCTGGCCTGGAGCCACACCTGCTATAACGGCGCGGTGCCGCCTTGCGGCCACTGCGCATCGTGTGAGCTGCGCGCCAAGGGCTTTGCCGAGGCTGGCGTGGCCGACCCGCTGGTCGAACGCTGCAGCAAGGAGGCCTGACATGCACGCATCCTGCCTGCTGGCCGGTGGCCGCTTTGAAGCCGCCCGCCGCGTTGCCGGTGACGAACACCGCCTAAATGGCCTGCACGGCCACAGCTTCCGCGTGATGGCGCGTGCCGATGTCACCCATATCGAACAAGCCGAACTGCAAACCGCACTGGCGCAGGTATTGGCCGGGCTGGACTATCAGGATCTGAACCAGCAACTGCCGCAGTGTAACGACCTGAGCCTGGCCCAGCACATCAAGGACGCGCTGAACTGCCCCTCCGCCCTGCTGCTGCAAAGTGCGCCGGAACGCGGCGTGATGCTGGAAAACGGCACCGCCCTGCACTGGATTGCCGCCAGCTTCGAAGCCGCCCACCACCTGCCGCATGTACCGGCCGGTCACAAATGCGGCCGCCTGCACGGTCATGGTTTTGGCGTGCGCATCGTGGCCGATGCCCGCCAGCACAGCCAGGCCCAGCTGGAAGCCGCCTGGGCACCGTTATTCCTGCGGCTGAATCACCGCTACCTCAATGACATCGCCGGGCTGGAAAACCCCACCAGCGAGGTGATTGCCGCCTGGCTGTTCCATGAGCTACAGGCCGCTGGCCTGAGCGGCCTTGCCTGGGTGGAAGTGCGCGAAACCCATACCGCTGGCAGCCAGTTCGACGGCAAGCGCTTCCGCATCTGGAAGGAACAACGCTTTGAAAGCGCGGTGCCTTTCGACAAACAGGGCAACTACACCGGCCACAGCTATCTGGTGCGGCTGATGCTCACCGGCAGCCTGGACCGCACCATGGGCTGGCTGCTGGATTTTGGCGATGTCAAAGACCGCTTCAAGCCTATCTACCGTCAGCTGGACCACAACCCGCTGGACAAACTGGCTGGCGTGCGCGATGGCCATAGCCAGTCGGTGGCCGAATGGGTGCACGCCCATCTGTCGCCACTGGTGCCGGAGCTGGCGCGCATCGACCTGATGGAAAACGCGCATCAGGGGGTATCGCTGCTGTTCCATGACGATATGCGCTGGCCGCTGCTGCAAGGGGATTGACATGTACACGGTGAAGGAAATTTTCTACACCCTGCAGGGTGAAGGCCGACAAGCCGGCCGCGCTGCCGTGTTCTGTCGCTTTAGCGGCTGTAATTTGTGGTCTGGCCGCGAGGAAGACCGCAGCAAGGCGGTATGCCAGTTCTGCGATACCGATTTTGTCGGCACCGGCCCGGATGGCGGCAAGTTTGCCACCGCCACCGCGCTGGCCGCCCGCATTGCCAGCCAATGGCCGACTGGCAGCGGCGGCACACCTTATGTGGTGTGCACCGGTGGCGAGCCCCTGCTGCAGCTGGATGCCGAGTTGATTGACGCCCTGCATGCCGAGGGTTTTGAAATCGCGGTGGAAACCAATGGCACCATCGCCGCCCCGGCAGGTATTGACTGGATCTGCGTCAGCCCCAAGGCAGGCGCGCCGCTGCTGCAAACCAGCGGCAACGAGCTGAAGCTGGTTTACCCGCAAGCCACCCAGCTGCCGGAAACCGTAGGCCATTTGCAATTTGATACTTTCTATTTGCAACCGATGGATGGCCCGGAGCTGGCGGCCAACACCCGCGCCGCCATTGCCTACTGCATGGCGCATCCACGCTGGCGGCTGTCGGTGCAAACCCACAAGGTGGTCAATATCCGCTGAGTCATCGGGCAGAACATCCTGCCCGATTTTTTTTTGCCTGCTCCTGTAAGAAGCCGGGGACTGTTCCGACTTATGCAGCAGGGACAGTGATGCAGCGCTACGGAATATTGCATCGAAATACGCACAACCACAGCCAATGACGGCGAATGGCTGCTTATTTCGAAAATAATTCTCCAGCCGTGTAAGAAAGCGGCAGCCTGCACGACTGACTCCTGAAACCCGGCAACAGCCGGTTACCACCCGACAGGAGATAGACATGAACACTTCCAAGACCTTGCTTGCTTCCGCACTCGGTGCCGTTGTCACCATGGCTGCGCTCAGCACCACACCGGCAGCCGCTGCCGACATGGAAAAATGCTATGGCGTGGCCATGGCCGGCATGAACGACTGTGCCTCCACCACCGGCGTACACGGCTGCAAAGGCCAGGCCAAGATGGACAAAGACCCCGGCGACTGGAAACTGGTGGCCAAGGGCAGCTGCGAACAGATGGGTGGCAATACCATGGCACCAATGAAACAATAAGCAGTCTATTGCAAATACGCTCCAGCACGGGCCAGCCCCGGCCCGTGCCACACACCTTACCTTTGCTTGAACTTGCTCCACAGGAGAACCACCATGAATGCTTCCAAAGCCCTGCTCGCCTCCGCCCTGGGTGCTGTTGTTGCCATGGGCGCGCTCAGCGCCACCCCGGCCGCCGCTGCGGAAAAAGAAAAATGCTTCGGCATCGCCCAGGCTGGCAAGAACGACTGCGCCTCAGCCACAGGTGCCCACTCTTGCGCCGGCCAGGCCACCAAGGACAAAGACCCCGGCGACTGGAAATACGTGGCCAAGGGCAGCTGTGAAAAAATGGGCGGCAAGCTGGCCAAGTAAATAGCCCGCTCCCTTTACCTCACCTTGAAGCAGAGCCATGAACCACTCCACCCTTCCTGCCGTTGCCGGTATCGGCCTGCGCGCACCGCATTACCGCCAGGTGCTGGACACCCTGCCACCGCTGGGCTGGGTGGAAGTGCACAGCGAAAACTTCTTCGATGGCGGCATGCCGCTGGCCATGCTGCAGCGCGTGGCAGCGCATTACCCGCTGTCACTGCACGGGGTGGGATTGGGGCTGGGTTCACTGGTGCGGCCCGACGGCGAGCATCTGGCCGCACTCAAGCGGCTGGTGGATGCCATCGACCCACCCGCAGTATCGGAGCACCTGTCGTTCAACCACAGCGCCCAGCGCTATGTGAACGACCTGCTGCCCATACCCTATACCCGGGCCGCGCTGGAGGTGATTGCCAGCCATGTGGATGAGACCCAGCAGGCACTGGGACGGCGCATCTTGCTGGAAAACCTGTCCAGCTATGTGGAATACCCCGGCAACGAGATGCACGAAGGCGAGTTTCTGGCCGAGCTGGTGGCGCGCACCGGCTGCGGCCTGTTGCTGGACGTCAATAATCTCTACGTTAACGGGGTGAATCTGGGCACCGACGTGCAGGCCGTGCTAGCCGCCCTGCCTGCCGCTGCCATCGGAGAAATCCACCTGGCCGGTTACAGCGAGCGCGACGGCATGCTGGTGGACACGCACAGCCAGCCGGTACATCCCGGCGTATGGCAGTTATATACACAGGTGATAGAACAGCTAGGCCCGCGCCCCACGCTGATCGAATGGGATCTGGACATCCCGCCGCTGGATACACTGCAAGCCGAGGCCGCCAAGGCCGATGCCATCCTGCAAGGAGCCCGCCATGACGCCTGAAGCACACTGGCAGGCGCAACTGCTGGAACTGATTGCCCAGCAGGAGCAACTGGCCGACGCCTCACTGGGCCTGAATGCAGCCGGGCTGGCGGTGTATCGCAACAACTACCGTGTAGGCCTGATCGAAACCTTGAGCATGATTTACCCGGTATGCGGGCAAATCGTCGGCGAGGAATTTTTCACCGGGCTGGCACGGGAGTACAGCAAACGCCATGCCTCGCTCAGCGGCAATCTACATCGTTATGGCAGCAGCTTTGCTGCTTTCCTGCAGGACTTTCCACCCGCACAGCAACTGCCCTATCTAGCGGACGTAGCCCGGCTGGAATGGGCAGTGCATCGCAGCTATTACGCCATCGACCAGTCTCCCTTAGCCGCCACGGCACTGGCCGACGTAGCTGCAGAGCAATACGGCCAGCTGCATTTCACGCTGTGCACAGTCTGTGCGCTGCTGGTTTCAGCATGGCCGGTGGTCACGATATGGCAGGGCCATCAGCCTGGCCACACCCTGCAAGTAAATCTGGACAGCGGAGGTGAAACCGCACTGGTAACACGTCGCGCCGGTCAGGTAAGCGTCACCCCGGTCAGCCCGGGCATGGCGGCCCTGCTGCAGTCACTGCAGCAGGAACAAGCACTGGCTGAGGCTGCTGAACAGGCACTGCATGCCGAAACCGGCTTCGACCTGCAAGCCGCACTCGCACAGCTGTTTGCCGACGGCCTGCTCAGCCACTTCCACCTGTAAACACCTGCGCCCTGCTTGATCCGCTCGCACAGCGGAGGGGTGAGGCTTGTCTTTAATCCGGGAGCAACATCATGCAAGCACTGCTGAAAACACTGCAAAACTGGTTCGAACAAGCTAGTCATACCAGCCGCCCGCTGGTACTGCTCTTGCTCAGGCTGTGGGTAGCGAATGTGTTTTTCAAATCCGGCCTGACCAAGCTGGATGACTGGGACACCACCCTGCTGCTATTTACCGAGGAATACCATGTACCGCTGCTGCCACCAGCCGTAGCGGCCGTGATGGGGACTTTTGGCGAAACCGTGTTTTCCAGCCTGCTGGTCGTCGGGCTGTTTGGCCGCTTTGCCGCCGTCGGGCTGTTTGTGGTCAACCTGATGGCGGTCATCAGCTATCCCGGCCTGACCGATATCACCCGCCAGTTTCACTACTACTGGGGCATGTTGCTGCTGGTGCTGTTTACCTGTGGCCCTGGCACCCTGTCGCTGGATAGCGCCTGGCGACACTGGCGTCAGCGGGCCAGGTTTTCACGCTGAGGCGGCACGGCACACATGCCCATTCCGGCAGTCGGCCTGCGAGTGGCATAATGGCGGCTTGCTCAACAGAATCCATGCCAGCCCATGTCCATTACCCTTGTCATTCAGTCCCCCCGTCTCGATAACCGCGAGCTGCAGGAGCTGGCCAACCTTGCCGGTGCCAGCAACATCCAGCAGCCCAGCCCCGACGTGGCCCGGCTGGAGGCGGCCGACCCGGCCAGCCGCGATGCCATCAGCGCCTGCTGCCAGACGCTGGGCTACGACTTTGCCTTTGTCGATGGCACGCTGAAACTGGCAGATTTCGGCCTGCTGGTTTCCGACATGGATTCCACCCTGATCACCATCGAATGCATCGATGAAATTGCCGACATGCAAGGCATCAAGCCGCAAGTAGCCGCCATTACCGAACGCTCCATGCGCGGCGAACTGGATTTTTCCGCCTCGCTGCGCGAGCGGGTATCGCTGCTAGCCGGCCTGCCGGAAAGCGCGCTGGAAAAGGTATATCAGGAACGCCTGCAGCTGAGTCCGGGTGCCGAACAGCTGTTGGCACGCTGCAAGGAAAACGGTATCCGCTTCATGCTGGTATCCGGTGGTTTCACCTTCTTTACCGAACGCCTGAAACAACAGCTGGGACTGGACTATGCTTACGCCAACCAGCTGGAAGTGATGGACGGCAAACTCACTGGCCGCGTGGTGGGCGACATTGTGGATGCCGCTGCCAAGCAACGCCTGCTGATAGAAAAACGCAGCGAACTGGGCCTGCGTGCCGATCAGGTCATCGCCATGGGTGACGGTGCCAACGACCTGTTGATGCTGGGCGAAGCCGGTGTCGGCGTGGCCTACCGTGCCAAACCGGTGGTGCAAGCCAAGGCCGACGTGGCCATCAATATCGTTGGGCTGGATGGTGTGGCCAGTCTGTTTGCCTGATTCCATACCGCACCGGGAGGATGTCATGAATACCTTGCCTGCACTGGACAGTGCCAGTTTTGATGCCCGGCTGCCGCTAAGCGTGCAGCTACTGAGCGAGGAAGAGTGCTCCCCGGCGCGCCAGCGCGAAACCCGGCTGGCACTGCGGATACTGGCCGCCCCCAGCGAAACGCCGGAAGAACCGGACCCCATGCTGGTACGGCTGGAAGCCAAGCTGGACCTGACGCTGGAAATCGCCCTGCTGAGCCACCACCCGGAGCGACCGGCACTCACCCCTTGCCGTCTGGGGCTGGAAAGTATTGCCTGGCTGTCCGACCACCCCTGGCGGGTGGGCGATGCGGTACAGATTGCGCTGATGCCCAACCCGGATTCGGCACTGATGCTGTTTCTTGCCGCCCATATCGAAGCCCAGACCCCCACCCCCGACGAGTCCTACGCCATTACCGCCAGACTGCAACTGCCGGCTGACGAACAAACCAGTCCACTGTGGGAACGCTGGGTGTTCCGTCGGCATCGACGGGCCATTCTGGAACGCTGAAGCCGACCGCCATCATTCCTCGGCAATGCCCTGCCGCCTGGAATAGACTGAAATGATCCGGCAACACCGCCAAGCAGATCAGGTATGCCATCATGGCCAGCATCCCCGTCCTCCAGTCGCTGATTGATACCGTACAGGGCGGACTGCTGCTGGTGGAGCCGGACAGCGGCCACATCCTTGCTGCCAATCAGCTGGCTGCCATTTTACTGGCCACCCCCCATGCGCAATTAATCGGCCAGCCCCTGCATGGTTTTCTGCCGGCTGGTGAGACACAAATCCCCACCCTGCTTGCCGGTCACGACATGGTTTATAACCGTGGCATGCAATTGCAGACCGCAAGCGGGCGGCTGATCAATGTCCAGTTTTCCCTGCGGGAAGTCCTGCTTGATGGCAGCAGAATCATGGTGGTCAGTTTCAGCGACAGAACCGAACAGCAGCTGATGCGCCAGTTGCTGGATTTCGAGCAGCAACTGCTCGCCCGCTCGCTCAAACTGGTCAAGCACCTGCACCAACAACATGCCGCTGGTGCCGAAGACGACCAGCTCACCGGGCTGATCAGCATGCCGGAGTTCCTCGCCGCCGCCCATACCGAAAGCGGGCGCATCCGCCGCTATGGTGGTGCGTTATCCGGCATGGCGGTGCAAATGCTCAGCCTGCCTCCATCCAGTGCCGGTGCCGACATGGCAGCAGCACGTCGGCATTTGCTGCAATTGGCTGCCAGTATTTGTGTGCAGGCCACGCGGGACAGCGATCTGGTGGCGCGGCGGGAAGAAGATGTTTTTCTATTGCTACTGCCCGGCACGCCATTGTCAGGTGCCGATGAACTGGCCCCCCGGCTGCTGCAGGCACTCAGCCAGCCAGCGGGCTTTGCCGAGGTGCAAACGCTGCCACTGCGCGTATGCATTGGCATCAGTGCCTTGCGTGACGATGAACACGCGCCCAACGCCATGTTGACGCGCTTGCAAGGCGCACTGGATCAGGCCCGCATCGCAGGTAGCAACCGGATATTCCGGCAAGCCTAAGCAGGCGTCAGGCCCGGCCCTGACGCGCCAGATGCACAGCCATGACAGCCAGCACGCCACCCATCAGCCAGCGCTGCACGCGCAAAAACAGCGGGCGTCCGCTGAGAAATCGCGCCATGCTGCCGGCCAGCAGCACCAGCACGGCATTGACCAGCAGGCTGATGGCAATCTGGGTAAAACCCAGCCACAAAGACTGAGCCAGTACACTGCCCTGTGCGGTATCGATGAATTGCGGCAGCAGCGACAAATACATCACCGCCACCTTGGGGTTCAGCAGATTGGTCAGCATGCCCATGGCAAACAGTTTGCGCGGGCTGTCGGCGTCCAGCTGACGCACTTCGAAAGGGGAACGGCCACCGGGCTTGAGCGCCTGCCAGGCCAGATACATGAGATAGCCAGCTCCGGCCAGCCGCAAGGCATCGTAGGCCAGCGGAACCGCCAGCAGCAGCGCACTGATGCCCAGTGCGGCACACAACATGTAGCAGAGAAAACCGGTGCCTACGCCTGCCAGCGATATCATGCCGGCACGCCGCCCCTGGCAGATGGAGCGCGACAGCAGATAGGCCATATTCGGGCCGGGGGTCAGCACCATGCCCAGCGCCAGCAGGGCAAAGCTAAGCCAGTGAATGGAGTGTGGCATGGCAGGCGGGGCTTTCAGGAGAAAGGGCTTTTCAGTCTGCCCCAGCGCCAGCCAGCCCGTCCAGCAGCTTCTGATGAATACCGCCAAAACCGCCATTGCTCATCACCAGGATATGATCGCCGCTGCGCGCCTCGGCCAGGATGGCGGCGATCAGTGCATCCAGCTGATCGAAAGTCTCTGCTTTATCGCCCATGGGCAGCAAGGCCTCGGCCGGGCTCCAGTTAAGGCCAACAGCCGAGCAGAACACCCGGTCGGCCAGCGCCAGTGAAGCGGGCAGCGCGTCCTTCATGGTGCCCAGCTTCATGGTGTTGGAGCGCGGCTCCAGCACCGCCAGGATGCGGGCCTCACCCACATGGCGGCGCAAGCCTTCCAGCGTGGTGGCAATGGCCGTGGGATGGTGGGCAAAGTCGTCGTACACGGTGACACCTGCCACCTTGCCGCGCACTTCCATGCGGCGTTTTACGTTGTCAAAGCGTGCCAGTGCGGCGATGGCATCACGCACGCTCACCCCGGCATGACGGGCGGCGGCAATGGCAGCCACCGCATTCAGGCGGTTGTGTTCGCCCATCAGCGTCCACTCCACCCGACCTTGCAGCTGGCCATCCAGCAGCACATCGAAATGACCATTAGCATCCGGCTCGCCCGCTTGCCAGCCACTTGCCACACCAAAGGCTTCCACCGGCGTCCAGCAGCCACGCTCCAGCACCCGGCTCAGGCTGGCTTCACGGCCATTGCTGACAATCAGGCCCTGGGCCGGAATGGTACGCACCAGGTGGTGAAATTGCGTTTCGATGGCAGCCAGATCAGCAAAAATATCCGCGTGATCGTATTCCAGATTATTCAGGATGGCAGTGCGCGGACGGTAGTGGACAAACTTGGAACGCTTGTCAAAGAAGGCGGTGTCGTACTCATCCGCCTCGATCACAAAGAAGGGGCTGGTGCTGGCCGGATCCTGCGCCGGGGTGCCAGGCAGGCGGGCGGATACGCCAAAGTTCTGCGGAATGCCGCCAATCAGGAAGCCAGGGGCCAGGCCCGCGTCTTCCAGAATCCACGCCAGCATGGAGCTGGTGGTGGTTTTGCCGTGGGTACCGGCCACCGCCAGCACCCATTTGTCTTGCAATACGTTTTCGGCCAGCCATTGCGGGCCGGAAATGTAAGGCAGGCCACGATTGAGGATTTCCTCCATCAAGGGCTTGCCGCGTGTCACCACATTGCCAATCACATACATGTCCGCGCCCAGCGCCAGCTGCTCGGCTCCGAAGCCCTGGGTAAGGGTGATGCCCATGGCCTCCAGCTGGGTGCTCATCGGAGGATAAACATTGGCATCGCAGCCGGTAACGGTATGGCCCGCCTGTTTGGCGATGGCAGCAATGCCGCCCATGAAGGTGCCGCAAATGCCCAGGATATGAATGTGCATGACAGTAAATGCTGTGTTAACCGCGAGGGGGCTATTATAACGCCGCATTGGCCTTATATTTCACTCTGTTCGCACGCGGCCCATGGCCCGTCCATCATTCAACACTGGCGCGCCATTTAGGCGGGCCAGCAGTTCAGGAGAAAACACATGCGCCACGACATCGTGATTCAACAACCGGCCAGCCCTGTGCAACTGATGTTGCTATTCCATGGCGTGGGTGCCAGCCCGGACAGCATGGCCGAGGTGGGGCGTTATCTGGGCAAAAACTTTCCGCAGGCGCTGATTGTCAGCGTGGCCGGGGCGGACAGCAGTGACCTGGGCCAGGGTTTTCAGTGGTTTTCGGTGCAAGGGGTCACGGAAGAAAACCGCTTGCAGCGGGTAGCCGACGCCTTGCCGCGCTTTCTTGCTGCAGTTGAATACTGGCAGCAGCAAAGCGGCCTGGGCCATGCGGCCACGGCGCTGGTCGGGTTCAGCCAGGGGGCCATCATGGCACTGGAAGCCGCAGCAGCACGTCCGCAACTGGCCAGCCGCGTGCTGGCCTTCAGCGGGCGCTTTGCCAGCCTGCCGGTTGCAGCTTTGCCGCAAACCACGGTGCACCTGTTCCATGGCAAAGCCGACCCGGTAATTCCGTATGTGCACAGCGTGCAGGCTGCGGAACACCTGATTGCCCTGGGTGGCGATGTGACGGCGGAAATCGAACCGTTTGTGGGTCACCAACTGCATGAAGACTTACTGGAGAAAGCGGTGGAATACCTGCAATCGCATATTCCCAAGCATGTATGGGATGAGGCCATGAGTGCCAGCCCGGAGCAGGCAGCCATCAAGCCCAGGTAAGCAGGCCAACCCCAGTGGCATGACAATGACGGCGCGCCCTCGCAACCAGGGCGCGCCGTCTTGGCATCAGAAGAACAGCCAGGTCATCAAGACAAACAAGGGCAGCAAGATGCTGACCGACCACAACATATAGGCAAAGAAACTGGGCATGGCCACACCGCGCTGCTCGGCAATGGCCTTGACCATGAAGTTGGGAGCATTGCCGATATAGGTATTGGCGCCCATGAACACCGCCCCCATGGAAATGGCCAGCAGAGTTTGTGCCAGCGGCCCCATCAGCGTGCTGGCATTGCCATCGGCCAGATTGAAAAACACCAGATAGGTAGGCGCATTATCCAGAAAGCTGGACAGCAGCCCGGTCATCCAGAAATACATGGCATTCACCGGTTGGCCATCCGCCCCGGAAACCGCATGCACCAGGGCGGCCAGCTGACCTGACGTGCCCGCGCGCAAAATGGCAATAGCCGGGGCGATGGTGATGAAGATACCGGCAAACAGCTTGCCCACTTCCAGAATCGGATCCCAGTTGAACTCATTGCCCGCGCGCACCTGTTTAGGTGTGATCCACAGCGACAGCACGGTCAGCAGCAACAGCAGCCCATCGCGCACCAGGTTTTGCAGCTCGGCATGCACCCCGGCCACCTCCAGATGGATGCCGGGCTGCCAGAAGCCGGACAACAGCACCGCCCCCACCACACCGGCCAGCAAGATAAAGTTGCGCTTGCCATGCAAGCGTAGCGGCTGGTCCCGATGCGGCCGGAACTCCTCGTCCTCACGCCGGTAAAAATAGCTGTCCAGCAGAAAAAACACCAAGAGCAGCGCCAAGGACAACACCAGCACCGGCAGCAGCATGTGCAGGAAAGTCCAGCCGAAGGTGACACCTTTCAGAAAACCCAGAAACAACGGCGGGTCGCCCAGCGGTGTTAAGCCCCCACCGATATTGGCCACCAGAAAGATGAAAAACACCACCACATGTACGCGGTGCTTGCGGTTGTCATTGGCCTTCAGCAAAGGGCGGATCAGCAACATGGCGGCTCCGGTGGTGCCCATGATGGAAGCCAGCGCAGTGCCAATGGCCAGAATGGTGGTATTCACCCCTGGCGAGCCATGCAGACTGCCCCCTACCAGAATGCCACCGGACACGGTATACAGCGCCAGCAGCAGCATGATGAAGGGTATGTACTCGCTCACCAGCGCATGCACGATCAGCCCCAGCGCGCTGCCGGCACCAAAGCTGGCGGTGAAGGGCAGCAGGAACAACACCGTCCAGATGGCGGTGATCTTGCCAAAATGATGGTGCCAGAAGCCCGGCGCAAAAATGGGAAACAGGGCAATGGACAACAGAATGCCGGCAAAGGGCAACACCCAGGCCAGGCTGAGCGTGTGGCCGTCCAGGTCCGCCGCTTGTGCCAGGGCAGGCAGGGCCAGCAGCAGGATCAGGCTGATGGTTTTACGCAGGGTGATTGGCATCTGGACTCCGGTTTAAGCCGCCCGCCAGTACGACTGGGGCAGCGTGAACATGAAAAAGGCTGGAAGACACTGCTCCAGCCTCTTGATCAGCCCTGCCGCTACAGCAGGGAGTGTGCTCGGGGCTTAATGGCTGCCCTTTTGAATAAACTCGATCTTATAACCATCCGGATCTTCCACGAAAGCGATGACCGTCGTGCCATGCTTCATCGGCCCGGCCTCACGCACCACCTTGCCGCCTTTGGCGCGCACGGCATCACAGGCCTGGTAGGCATCTTCCACGCCAATGGCGATATGACCGAAGGCGTTGCCCAGTTCATAGCTGTCGGTATCCCAGTTATGGGTCAGTTCCAGCACGGTGTGGTCGGATTCCTCACCATAACCGACAAAAGCCAGGGTAAAACGGCCTTCCGGGTAATCCTGGCGGCGCAGCAGGCGCATGCCCAACACGTCTTGGTAAAAAGCCAGCGAACGCTCCAGATTGCCGACGCGCAGCATGGTGTGCAGAAATTGCATAGTGGACTCCTGTAATGATGAGGGGGGCCATCTGGTGGCCCGTCGGCATGCTAGCCAAAACGAAAAAGGCCGCTGCCCTGCTGTTTCAGCCAGTGGCGGGCATTTTTCCAATCGGGAAACAAGCGGGCGGTTTCCATCCAGAAGGCCGCCGAATGATTCATGTGCTGCAGATGCGCCAGCTCGTGGGCCAGCACATAATCGATGACGGGGAGCGGGGCCTGCACCAGTCGCCAGTTCAAGCGGATATCCCCCCGCGCAGTACAACTTCCCCAGCGGGTGCGGGCTGATGACAGCGAAAGCTTACCGGGTGGACGCGGGCATTGTGACTGCAGCTGTGCCATGCGCTGGGCAAACAACAATTGCGCCTGTCGTTTTAGCCAGGCGGCCACCACAGCCAGCAGGCCGGATTCATCACCCGGCTGAATGCCCGCCACTTGCAGCACCTCCCCTTCCAGCCGGGCGGAACGACGCGCACCACCAAGCAGCTGAATGGAAAGCTGGCGTCCCAGATAGGTCAAACCGGTCTGATCTGCCAGTTGCTGTTTTTGTTCCCGCTGCAGCACCACATGCCGGGAAATCCAGTCCTGTCTGGCCTGCAACACTTCGTGCAAACGGGCCTGGGTAACACGCGGATGGGCAATCAGCTCCACCCGGCCATTGGCAATGCGTATGCCTATGCTTTTGCGCACCCGGCGCACCAGGTGCACTTCCACCGCGCCCTCAGGCAGCGGCAGGATGGTCCAGGCGGCGGCGCTTGTCATCGGGATGGGCAAAGGGGCCAACGCCGCCGATCTCGCGCTGCTGCGCTTCGATCCACTGCTGGGCCTGTTGAGTCATGGCTTCCGGGCCAACACCATCTTGCGGACGGATTGCCGGGCCGATCACCACGGTAATCTCGCCGGGGTATTTCAGAAAGGCATTACGCGGCCAGAACTCACCGGCATTATGTGCCACCGGCACCAGCGGCATGTCCAGCTGGCGCGACATACGTGCCGCACCATGCTTGTACTTGCCGGCAAAGCCGGGCTTGGTGCGGGTACCTTCGGGAAACACGGTAATCCAGAAGCCATGCTTCTTGCGCTCCAGCCCCTGCTGCAGCATGCGGTCATTGGCGCGGGTGCGGTCGGAGCGGTTGATGGCAATCGGATTCATCAAGGCCAGCCCCCAGCCGAAGAAGGGCAACCACAACAGCTCGCGCTTGGCCACGTAAATCTGCGAGGGAAAAATCTTCTGCAAGGCCAGGGTTTCCCAGCCCGACTGGTGCTTGGAACAGATGATGGACGGTTCGGACGGGATGTTCTCGGCACCGATCACCTTGTACTTCAAGCCCACCACATGCACCAGCAGCCACAGCATGATCCTGGCCCAGCTCTCGCCAAACACATGGCGGGTACGGCGCGGCAGCGGCGCAGCAATGAACAGGCCCAGAAAGCACAGCGGCGTGACAATCAGCAGCAACAGCCAGTAAATCAGGTTACGAATCCAGATCATGAGTTATTTCAGCCTCACAACAAACCACTTCACGAATTGATCAGGTGTTCGGCCGCGTCAAACAGGTCGTCGAACACCAGCGTGCCTTCCGGCAAACCGCCCTTTTCCAGGGTTTGCATGCCTTTGCCGGTGCGCACCAGAATAGGTTGGCCGCCCACGGCAGCAACCGACTCCAGATCACGCAAGCTGTCACCCACCAGCGGCAGGCCCTGCAATTTGACATTGAAACGCTCAGCCAGCTCCAACACCATGCCCGGCAAAGGCTTACGGCATTCACAGCCGTGATCCGGGCCATGCGGACAGTAGGCAACCGCATCAATACGCCCACCGGCCTGGCCAACCAGACGGTGCATTTTCTCGTGCATGGCATTGAGCGCATGCACATCGAACAGGCCACGCGCCAAGCCGGACTGATTGGTGGCCACCACCACGCGCCAGCCAGCCTGGGTAAGGTTGGCTATCGCTTCCAGACTGTGCGGCAGCGGCACCCATTCCATGGTGTTCTTGACGAAATCATCGCGGTCTTCATTGATGACGCCGTCGCGATCCAGGATGACAAGTTTCATGTTGAGCGTGCACTTCCTGAGAAGGGAATGGGGAGTGGCGAGTTAAGAGTAGCGGAGCCCGGCTTATTGCCCACTCCCTATCCCCGACTCTCCACTCCCCTCCCGGGTTAATCCGCCAGCAGCGAGATGTCCGCCACGCGGTTGAACAGAGCAGCCAGGCTAGCCAGCAAGGCGATACGGTTGGCACGTACGGCCAGGTCGTCCGCCATCACCATCACGCCATCAAAGAAGGCATCCACCGGCGCCTTCAGGCTGGACAGTTGCGCCAGCGCACCGGCAAAGTCATGCGCGGCAAACTTGGCATCCACCTGCGGTGCCAGCTCGCGCACGGCAGCATACAGGGCCTGTTCGGCGGCTTCGCTCAGCAGGGCCGGGTTCACCGTGCCCACATCGCCTTCCACTTTTTTCAGGATGTTCTTCACCCGCTTGTTGGCGGCGGCCAGGGTAGCGGCTTCCGGCAGTGCCTTGAAGGCAGCCACGGCGGCCAATACAGCCGGGACTTCGTTCAGGGTGGACGGAGCCAGGGCCAGCACGGCATCGACTTCATCACCCTGATAATCCGCAGCCAGGTAGTTCTTCAGGCGGTCCATCATGAAGGCAAACACTTCGTCCGCCGTGGTGGCGGACAGCTTGCCTGCCGGGAAGGCGGCGGCTACCAGCGTCAGCAGGGCCTTGAGGTCCAGCTTGGCTGCCAGTGCCATGCGCAGCACGCCCAGGGCGGCACGACGCAGGGCGTACGGGTCCTTGTCGCCAGTCGGAATCAGGCCGATGCCCCAGATGCCGACAATGGCTTCCAGCTTGTCGGCCAGTGCCACGGCGGTGGCGATATCGCCCTGCGGCAGGCTGTCACCGGCAAAGCGCGGGTGGTAGTGGCCTTCGATGGCGGCGGCAACCACCTCGCTTTCGCCGTCGTGCTGGGCGTAGTACATGCCCATCACGCCTTGCAGCTCGGGGAATTCGCCCACCATGTCGGTAACCAGGTCGGCCTTGGCGAGCAAGGCGGTACGTTCGGCTGCTGCCTGATCTGCGCCCAGTTGGGCGGCAATCTGGCCGGCGATGGACTGCAGGCGCACTACCCGCTCCAGCTGGCTGCCAATCTTGTTGTGGTAAACCACTTCGGCCAGTTTGGCCAGACGGGTTTCCAGACGGGCTTTCTGGTCTTGCTCGAAGAAGAACTTGGCATCAGACAGGCGGGCGCGCAGCACGCGCTCATTACCCTGGATGATGTGGCTGGGGTCGGCGGTTTCCAGATTGGACACCAGCAGGAAGCGGTTCATCAGCTTGCCCTTGGCATCCAGCAGCGGGAAGTACTTCTGGTTCTGCTGCATGGTCAGGATCAGGCATTCCTGCGGCACCTTGAGGAATTCGGCCTCGAAGCCGGCTTCCAGCACCACCGGCCATTCCACCAGCGCGGTCACTTCGTCCAGCAAAGCGTCGTCGGCGGCAATGGTGGCACCATGTACGGCGGCGGCGTCAGCCAGGCGCTTCTTGATCAGTTCACGGCGGGCATCAAAGCTGGCCAGTACCTTGCCTTGTTCAAACAGCACGCGGGCGTAGTCGTCGGCTTTTTCGACAAATACATCGCCGCTGGACAGGAAGCGGTGACCACGGGTGGCATTGCGGCTGGTGAGGCCCAGCACGCCGCCTTCGATCACGGTTTCGCCCCACAGCATGATCAGGCCATGCACCGGACGCACAAACTGGTAATCCAGATCACCCCAGTGCATCAGCTTGGGAATCGGCAGTTTTTTCAGCGCCAGCGCGACGATGTCGGTGAGTACGGCGGACAACGCTTCGCCGGTCTTGGTGCTTTCATAAGCAAACACATCTTGCTTGCCATCGCTCATGGTGGTGAGCGCGGACACGTCCACGCCGCAGGAGCGGGCAAAGCCTGCCAGTGCCGGGGTGGGCTGGCCATCTTTCATGCCAGCAGTCACCGCCGGGCCCTTGCGCACGATTTTCTGGTCCGGCTGCACGGCCAGCACGGCCGGTACTTGCACGGCCAGGCGGCGTGGCGAGGCAAACACGGTGGCAGCGACATCGGCAGCCACAAACTGCAGTTTTTTCAATTCTTCGGTAATGGTCTGGCCAAAGCTGAGCGACAGCTTTTCCAGCGCCTTGGGCGGCAGCTCTTCGGTGAGCAACTCGATAAGCAGGGTGGCGTTCATGATTTATTCAGGTTTCTTGTGCGGAGCGGTTTTGGCGAGATAGCACACGACTTGCAGCATGGTGTCGGCGACAGACCCCTGCTCCACCGACTGCCATTTCCAGGCAAAGCGTTGCACCGGGAACATCGTGGAGTACAGCTGGCGGCCACGCTTGTCGGCATATTCGAAGCCGACAAAGGTATATTGCTGCTTGCTGCAACTGGCATAGCCACTGGTGCGCCGGATGAAATACTTGATGTCGGTGGCCTTGTCGTACTGACGTTGGCTAAAGCGCTCCTGATTCACAAAATGGACCAGCCCGTCCTTTTCCACCCAGATGGAATTACGGTCCATCGCCAGTTCCAGGGCGGAACCTTGCTGGTAGACACCCCAGTCAGGTTCTGCCGCCATGACGGGCAGGGATAGCAGGGCCAGAAGCAGGCTGATCCGTGTTTTCATGGCCGGTCAGGCCTTGGGGCACATGGGGAAACCCAGTGCCTCGCGGGCGGCGTAGTAAGCCTGGGCCACACCACGCGACAGGGTACGTACCCGGCCAATATAGGTGGCACGTTCGGTTACCGAAATAGCACCGCGCGCATCCAGCAGGTTGAAGCAGTGACCGGCCTTGAGCACCATTTCGTAAGCCGGCAGCGCCAGCGGAATGTCCAGCAGGCGCTTGGCTTCGGATTCGTAGTAGCTGAACAATTCGAACAGCTTGGGCACATTGGCGTGTTCGAAGTTATAGGTGGACTGTTCCACTTCGTTCTGGTGGTACACGTCGCCGTAGGTCACGCGCTGGCCGTTGGGGTAAACCGTCCACAGCAGGTCATACACGTTTTCCACACCTTGCAGATACATGGCCAGACGCTCGATGCCATAGGTGATTTCACCCAGTACCGGCTTGCAGTCCAGACCGCCCACTTGCTGGAAGTAGGTGAACTGAGTGACTTCCATGCCGTTCAGCCAGACTTCCCAGCCCAAGCCCCAGGCGCCCAGCGTCGGGTTTTCCCAGTCATCTTCCACAAAGCGGATATCGTGCACGGTGGGGTCAATGCCCAGCACCTTGAGCGAGCCCAGATACAGCTCCTGGATATTGGCCGGCGACGGCTTGAGCGCTACCTGGAACTGGTAGTAATGCTGCAGACGGTTGGGGTTTTCACCATAGCGGCCATCCTTGGGGCGGCGCGACGGCTGCACGTAAGCTGCATTCCACGGCTCCGGGCCGATGGCACGCAGACAGGTGGCCGGATGTGAGGTACCGGCGCCCACCTCCATGTCGAAGGGTTGCATGATGACGCACCCTTGCTCGTTCCAATAATTCTGGAGGGTAAGGATGATTTCCTGGAAGGTAAGCATAGACGTGGGGTAGCGAGTAAAAAGTCAAAGGTCGATTCTACCGCCTAGCGCCCCCGCCGCAAAGCAAGGCAGTGGCTGAAAGCTGCCGTGCGTTGTGCATTGCACGACTTGCTGCGCATTCTTCCTCGCCTTTTGCCTGGCTGCAGGCCCCCGAACCATGGCGCAAGCAGACAAGAAAAAACCGGCTTACGCCGGTTTTCATCTACACAAGCCAAGGTCGTGACCGGATCAATTCCAGTCCAGAATCACCTTGCCGCTTTGGCCGGACAGCATGGCGGCAAAGCCCTGCTCGAAGTCATCCACCTTGAAGTGGTGAGTGATGATGGGACGGATATCCAGCCCGGACTGAATCAGCGCCACCATCTTGTACCAGGTTTCAAACATCTCGCGGCCATAGATGCCCTTGATTTCCAGGCCCTTGAAGATGACCTGGTTCCAGTCGATGGCAGTATTGGCCGGCGGAATGCCCAGCAGCGCCACCTTGCCACCGTGGTTCATGGTTTCCAGCATCTGGCGGAAGGCTTGCGGATTGCCGGACATTTCCAGCCCCACGTCGAAGCCTTCGCACATGTGCAGCTCGCTCATCACCTGTTTCAGGTCTTCACGCGCCACATTCACGGCGCGGCTGGCCCCCATCTGGAGCGCCAGCTCCAGGCGGTAGTCATTGACGTCGGTAATCACGATATGACGCGCGCCCACATGTTTGGCAATGGCAACGGCCATGATGCCGATGGGGCCAGCGCCGGTAATCAGCACGTCCTCGCCCACCAAGTTGAAGGACAGCGCGGTATGCACCGCATTGCCGAAGGGGTCGAAGATGGCAGCCAGATCGTCGGAAATATCATCCGGAATCGGGAAGGCATTGAAGGCCGGAATCACCAGGTATTCGGCAAATGCGCCTGCGCGGTTAACGCCCACGCCCACGGTGTTGCGGCACAGGTGGCGACGACCGGCACGGCAGTTGCGGCAGTGGCCGCAGGTGATATGGCCTTCGCCGGACACACGCTGGCCGATTTCAAAGCCACGCACTTCAGAGCCCATGGCGGCGACTACGCCCACGTATTCATGGCCAACGTGCATGGGTACCGGAATGGTCTTCTGCGCCCACTCGTCCCAGTTCCAGATATGGATGTCGGTGCCGCAGATGGCGGTTTTGCTGATCTTGATCAGCAAGTCGTTATGGCCGATTTCCGGTTGTGGCACTTCGTTCATCCACAGCCCGGGAGCGGATTTGAGTTTGGAGAGTGCTTTCATTGCATTTGCCTGTCTGTGCTGCGCCCGCCAGGCTTGTGGCCAGCGGGCTGAAGTTTGGGAGATCAGTCGATCACTTTCAGCTCGCGGCCCACCTTGATGAAGGCGGCCACCGCGCGCTGCACCTGCTCCACCGTATGACCGGCCGACATCTGGGTGCGAATGCGCGCCTTGCCCTTGGGTACCACCGGGAAGGAGAAGCCGATGACGTACACGCCTTCTTGCAGCAGGCGGGCGGCCATTTCACCGGCCAGACGCGCATCACCCAGCATCACCGGAATAATGGGGTGCTGGCCCGGCACCAGGGTAAAACCGGCGGCAGACATCTCGTTGCGGAACAGCTCGGCATTACGCTTGAGCTGGGCGCGCAGGCACTCGCCTTCGGACTGGATCAGCTTGAGCACTTCCAGGCTGGCGGCGGCAATGGCCGGGGCCAGGCTGTTGGAGAACAGATAGGGACGCGAGCGCTGGCGCAGAAGGTCGATAATGGGCTGACGCGCTGACACATAACCACCGGAAGCACCGCCCAGCGCCTTGCCCAATGTGCCGGTATAGATGTCCACTTTGTCGGCCACGCCACACAGCTCCGGCGTACCGGCACCGTTTTCACCAATGAAACCGACCGCGTGGGAGTCGTCCACCATCACGATGGCACCATGGCGACCCGCCACTTCGCACAGGGTTTTCAGATCGGCAATGATGCCGTCCATGGAGAACACGCCATCGGTCACGATCAGCTTGAAACGCGCACCAGCGGCTTCGGCAGCAATCAACTGGGCTTCCAGATCAGCCATGTCGTTGTTTTTGTAACGGAAGCGCTTGGCCTTGCACAGCCGCACGCCGTCGATGATGGAGGCGTGATTCAGCTCGTCGGAAATCACCGCATCTTCTTCACCCAGCAGGGTTTCGAATACACCGCCGTTGGCGTCAAAACAGCTGGAATACAGAATGGTGTCATCGGTGCCGAGGAAGCCGGAAATGGCTTGCTCCAGATCCTTGTGTACCTGCTGGGTACCACAGATGAAGCGCACCGAGGCGCAGCCATAACCATACTCATCCAGCCCGCGCTTGGCCGCGTCGATCAGGCGGGCATCATCGGCCAGACCCAGATAGTTGTTGGCGCAGAAGTTAAGTACATGGGCACCACCGGACAGGGCAATGTCGGCACGCTGCGGGGTGGCAATCACCCGTTCCGGCTTTTCAAAACCATCAGCGCGGATTTGTGCCAGCGTGGCATCCAGGTGGGCAAGATAGGTATGGTTCATGGCAGGGATGTCCTTGTAGGCCAATCGTGAGGCGCCGGGACTGCAGTCGCAGCGGGATCACCGCGCGCCGAAAACTGTCATCCATTCTAGCCCAGTGAATCACGCTTTATCAGTGACAGTTGTCAAGGATTTCGCTGCGTAGCTGTCACCACCTGGCCATCACCTGCCGTACAACTGTATTCATCAACGGCGGCTGACCGCCGTCCCTCAGCACCCGGCTTACAAATCAAGCACGATACGCCCACCCCGGGCGCGCGATACGCAAATCAGCAGGCTTTTTTGCGCCTGTTTTTCTTCTTCACTGAGGTACTGGTCCCGATGTTCGGCCTCGCCCTCGACAATGCCCACTTCACAGGTACCGCACACCCCTTCGCGGCACAGGCACTCCACCGCCGCCGTGCCATCGGTCTCGATGGCTTGCAGAATGCTTTGCTCCGCTTCCACCCGGATTTCGTGCCCGGAGCGGGCCAGCACCACGGTAAATGCCTCTCCGCTTTGCGCGCTGGCGGCAAACTGCTCCCAATGCAGGCGGGCTGGCGGTATGCCCTGCTCCGCCCCAGCCAGCTTCACCGCCTCGATCAGCGATGCCGGTCCGCAGACATAGACATGGTCCTGCTCACCCAGTTGTGCCAGCAAGCCCGCGACATTGCATAGCTCGCCCTGGGCAGCATCATAAAAATGGCAGTGCGCACCGTAACGTGCCGCCAGCTCGTCAACAAAGGCAGCCTGTTCGCGACTGCGAAATGCGTAATGCAGCTCAAATGCCGCGCCACTGGCCTGCAACTCTTCCATCTGCGACATGAAAGGGGTGATGCCGATGCCACCGGCAATCAGGATCTGCCGCCCACTGGTGGCATGTAGTGCAAACAGGTTGTTGGGCGGGGATATCTGCAGGATGTCGCCCTCCGCCAGTTGCGCGTGCATGAAAGCCGAGCCGCCACGGGAGGCCTCCTCGCGCCGCACGGCAATCTGGTACTGCTGCAGACTAAAGGGAGATCCCATCAGCGAATAGGCGTTGTGAATCAGCCCGCCTGCAGTGGGAATCTGCACAATCACATGGCTGCCGCCGCTAAAGGCCGGCAGGTCGCGGCCATCCTCGGCCTGCAGGGTGAAGCGCTTGATCAGGGGGCTGGCTTGTTCAATCCGCACCACGCGGACGGTAATCATCGAGGGCTGGAGGGTCATGTTGGTTCAAGTTCGGGGTTGACTGGAAACACAGGGATGCGCGTTTAACACGCCATGCACAGATATTTGGACTCAAGATAGTCATCAATGCCGTAACGGGAGCCTTCACGCCCGAGGCCGGACTGCTTGATGCCGCCAAACGGGGCGACCTCGTTGGACACCATGCCGGTGTTGATGCCGACAATGCCGTACTCCAGTTGCCGCGCCACCCGCCATACCCGGGCAATATCCCGGCTATAGAAATAGGCAGCCAGGCCATATATGGAGTCATTGGCCAGTGCCACCACTTCTTCGTCGGTGGTAAACGGCATGACAGGTGCCAGCGGGCCAAATATTTCCTCGTCCAGCAGGCGCATGCCCGGTTTGACATCGGCAAGGACGGTAGGCGCAAAGTACTGCGGCCCGGCAGCCAGGCTGTGCCCGCCGGTCAGCAAGCGGGCTCCACGCTGTAGCGCGTCGTCCAGCAGCGCTTGCACCTTGCTGACAGCGCGGGCAGAAATCAATGGGCCGATCTCGCTTGCCTCGGCAAAACCGTTCCCCACCCGCAATTCGGCGACGCGTGTGCAAAAGCGCTCCAGAAAGCCGGCATACAGGGACTGGTGGATATAGAAGCGGTTGACGCAGACACAGGTCTGGCCGGCATTGCGGAATTTGGCCTGAATGGCCCCCTCTACTGCCGCATCCAGATCGGCATCGTCAAACACGATAAACGGCGCATTGCCGCCCAACTCCAGCGAGACTTTCTTGATGGTGCTGGCGCACTGTCCCATCAGCAGCCTGCCTATCGGCGTGGAGCCGGTAAAGCTGAGCTTGCGCACCAGCGGATGGGTGCTCAGTTGTCCACCGATGGCCTGGGCATCGCCGGTAACGATGTTGAACACACCCGGCGGGATGCCAGCACGGTGGGCAAGTTCGGCCAGCGCCAGTGCAGATAGCGGCGTTTCATTGGCCGGCTTGATGACGATGGTGCAACCGGCGGCCAAGGCCGGTGCCGCCTTGCGGGTAATCATCGCTGCAGGAAAATTCCACGGCGTGATGGCAGCGCAGACACCGATAGGCTCACGCATCACCAGCAGCTCCTGGCCCTGGCGGGGCGAGGGAATCACATCGCCATACAGACGCTTGGCTTCTTCGGCAAACCATTCAACAAAGGAGGCTGCATAGCGGATTTCACCCCGCGCCTCGGCCAGTGGCTTGCCCTGCTCCCAGGTCATCAGCCGGGCCAGATCCTCTTCGTGTTGCTCCAGCAGGGAAAACCACTGTCTCAGCAACCGGGCGCGTTCTTTTGCGGTCAGGTCACGCCAGGCAGGCAGCGCCGCATCAGCAGCCTGAATGGCACGGATGGTTTCCTGCTCAGCCATTAGCGGAATATGAGCGATGAGCTGATCGGTAGCCGGATCGTGCACCGCAAAGGTGTCCGCGCCATCGGCAGCGCACCATTGACCATTGATATACGCTTGCTGCCGCAACAGCAGGGGGTCATTCAGTTTCATGCAGGATTCTCCAAGCAGAATGGCGGCAGCGCGGATGCGCCGCCGCGAGGGATGGACTTACTCTGCGTGTTGCTGCGCGACCAGATGGTGGAAATGCGCAATGCCGTGCTCACTGATGCCGCTACGCTGGCGGTCGGTCATGATGCGACCCTGACCACGATAGCCACGCGATTTCAGTCCGCGCTGCACGCTCTCTACCAGCCGCAGGTCTTCCGGCCGGAACACGGTGCGATACCACTCCACCAGTGCCTGTTGCTCGGCAGTCAGTTCCTTGTTGCGGAAATAGATGTCGTAGTGCTGCAAGGTGGTTTCGGCATCCACCGGATATTCGTAGATGACGGTCATGAAGTCGGCACCCGGTGGTACGTTGAACATGGTGCTGGGCCAGGCCCAGTAGCCGCTGAAGCTGGGGTCCTTGACCGAGGGGTCGATCTTGAAAGACTTCTCGGAGGAGCGGGCCAAGCCATACTGCAGCGTCCAGTTGCCATGCAAGGTGTGCGTGTATTTGTCCACCTGTACCGAATCGGCAAAGCCCGGATGGGCCGGTGCACAGTGGTAGCACTCCATATAGTTGTCGACGATGATTTTCCAGTTGGCGGGCGTCTCCGTAACAAAACGGGCAGCCAGATGCAACTGGTCGATAACCGGGCATGCCTTGCGCAAGCTGTCGGCCAGGCCAGGCAATTGCTGCTCCACCGGGGCGGCATCCAGATTCATGTTGATGAACACGAAGCCGGCATACTCCTCCACCTTCAAGGGCGACAAGGTCGCCTTGTCTGCATCAAAATCGACCACGTTTTCGCAATTGCGGGCATGGCCCAGCTGGCCGTCCAGCTTGAAAGTCCAGGCATGATAGGGACAGGTGATCACATTCTTGGCCCTGCCACTGCCTTGCAACAGTTGGTGACCACGATGGGGACAGACATTGTAAAAACTGCGCAGCACGCCATCCCGGCCACGAACCACGATGATGTCTTCACCAGCAACCTCGCGGGTGATGTAGTCGTTGGATTCGGCCAGTTCGCTGCCATGGGCCACGCAAATCCAGCTATTGGCGAAAATCTTCTCTTTCTCAAACTGATAGACCTGATCCGAGGTGTAATACGCGGCAGGCAGGGTCCAGGCGCGTTCGGGATCGGCACAGAAATCCGGGCTCAATTTGGTGTAGTCATTCATGGATGTTCTCCTCTGTTTGGGGTTGTCACAGGGCTGTGAATACCTGCCCTTTTTTTGTCCGGTCATCGCTTGCAAATGAAAATTACAAGACCGGGAGAGCGTGCGCAGCGCTACAGAACAGGCCGCTACGCCGCTAATCTGATGTCTAGCCAGCAAGCATGCGAGCAATGGCAACAAGCAGTGCGCGGTACATGCGGGCTGCCTCGCGCCCCTGCGGCCAGAAACGCAGGCAGCCATGCAACAGGCCGGGGCCTATATGGCACTCGGCAGCAACACCGCTCTCCCGCAAGCGTTGTACATAGCGCAGGCCATCGTCACGAAGCGGGTCGTACTCCGCCACTGCTACAAAGGCCGGTGGCAAACCTTGCAGATTGGCGGCTACCAGCGGTGACAGGCGCAGGTCGGTATGCGTAGCCGGATCCGGTGCGTACTGCGCCAGGTAGTAGGCCATGTCATCGCGGCTAAGCAGCGGTGCATCTGCATGTTCGGTGATCGCCGGCTCTGCCGGTTCGGTGGACAGTGCGGGATAGACCAGCGCCTGCCCGCACAAGGGTGGGCCATCTTTCTCACGAGCAGCCAGGCACAGGGCTGCCGCCAGATTGCCACCGGCGCTGTCGCCAGCCACCACCACGCGGGCGGCATTGATACCCAGCGCATGGGCTGAGGTTTGCAGGCTGTCCCATACCGCCATGCAGTCCTCGAAGGCGGCGGGGAACACATGTTCGGGAGCCAGGCGGTAATCAACCACCAGCACCACGGCAGCACACTCTTGCGCCAACGGTGCTGCGATAAAAGCATGTGAATCCAGATCGCCCAACATCCAGCCCCCGCCATGCAGGTACAGCACGCAGGGCCAGCCAGCAGATGGCATGGCAGCAGTGGGGCGGTACAGTCGCAGTCGAATCTGCCGCCCTGCCACCGCTAACGCATGGTCCTCAACCCGTAATCCGGCAGGTAATGGTGGTGTGAAATAACGGCACAGGGCATCGTAGGCCGCCCGCATTTCTGCCAGGCTGTTATCGGCAGGCTGGAACAGAGCGCTCTGCCTCACAAAAGACTGCATTTCTGCAGATAGCTGGTAGTTGCTGGTCATGGCGGCTCAGGAAGCGGACTGGCTGCTGGTTTCCACTGGGGGGGACTGTTCACCAATCTGGTGGGCCGGCACATCGCCATAGTCTTCCCGCAGCCATTTGAGCAGGCCATACACCTTGATCAAGGTGATGATGGCAAAGGGAATGGCGGTAACAATAACCGTGGTCTTCATGGTATTGAGCGGTGCCTTGGCAAATATCATCGCCAGCGGTACCAGGGTCAGCATGACGCACCAGAACAGACGGTCGATGGGTGCCGGGTCTTCACCCTCGCCAAGGTTACGGGTGCAGGTGGCAGATACCGCATACCCCACGGCGTCCATATGCGCCGCCAGAAAGATCGCCATCACCGCCAGGAAGAACCCCATCACCCAGCGCCCGGCCGGCAGCAGATCCAGCAATTGTCCGATGGCCGCCTCTCCCCCTTGTGCACTCAGCATCTGCGGAACATCCACCATGCCGCTGATGAAGCTGTGCACGCTGTAGCTCTCCAGCACGCCATAGACACACCAGATACCGGAGCAGCCACCCACCACCATGGCCAGCAGGACTTCGCGAATAGTGCGGCCACGGGACACGCGGGTAACAAACAGTGCAACGCCGGGGGCATAGGAAATCCACCACAGCCAGTAGAACACCGTCCATTCACGGGTGAACTTACCATCACCCATGGGGTCGGTGAACAGGCTCATGTCGACAAAGCTGCTTAGCATCAGCCCCATGCTGGACAGGGCATTGCTGGTGATGAACTGGGTAGGCCCCAGCAAATAGATGTAGCAAGTCAGCAGCACGATACCCCAGCACACCATGCGGCTCAGCCGTTTCATCCCGCCGTCCATTCCCACCCAGGAAGACAGGGTAAACAGTACCGATACAGCCAGAATGATGATCAGCTGCGTGACAAAGCTATCGGGGATACCGGTCAGAACGGATAGCAGGCGGGCAAAGGTAGTTGCCGTCAGTACCAGCGAAATGGTCAGCGCGCCAAACATGCACAGCATGAACAGCAAATCCACCAACCGCCCAAGCAGGCCATCCGGCTTGCGACCGGTAATGCTGCCGACAATGGCAGCCAAGCTCAAACCCTGATTTTTGCGCACATGAAAGTGGTAGCACATGGCCACCGAGCCGACGGCATAGATGGCCCAGGCGCTCAGACCCGAGTGGAAAAAGGAGTAAGCCACGCTGTATTTCAGCGCTTGCGGCGATGCCGGCGGCAGGTTGAGGCCTGGCGTCTGGTAATAGTAGGCCCAGTCCAGAAAACCCCAGTACAAGGTGGACGACCCCAGCCCGGACATAATGAACATGAAAATCCAGGAGGAGGTTGAGTAATCCGGCGGCCCTTCTCCCAAACGGATCTGGCCGTATTTGCTCATGCCCAGCCAAATAACAAACAGTACACAGCTGAAAGCAAACAACAGGATGGGTGAAGCAAACGCGGTGGTGCACCAGTACATCAAGCGATCAGCAACCGCGATGGACGCCTGTGGCATGACGGTCATGACAAGGACCAGCGCAAATACGATCAATAGGCTGACAACGGCCAGTGGCATATCCCGCCGGCCTTGCTTGGCTTTATGCATGAGTTCTCCTTGCTACCCGGGTCGTATTCCAGACGGGAAAAGATGATGTGCGCTGCCGTCATGCAGCAGCGACAGGGTTATGTCAGGCTTTCAGCCTGGGATGGCTGCGACATCAGGACGTGGCAACTGCCGCCGCAATGGCCATCCCCAGTTCCGTGGTGCTGGCCTTGCCGCCCAGATCTGCCGTCAGCGGCCCCGTACGCAATACCAACTCGATGGCCTGCATGATGGCGTCGTGTGCTGCATGGCACGGTCCCTGGTGGTGACCAAGGAAATCCAGCATCAGTGCACCGGACCAGATCATGGCAATGGGGTTGGCAATGTTCTTGCCATAGATGTCCGGTGCAGAACCATGCACCGGTTCAAACAGAGAAGGAAAACGACGCTCGGGGTTGAGATTGGCCGACGCAGCCAGGCCAATGGTGCCGGTACAGGCCGGGCCCAGATCAGACAAAATGTCGCCAAACAGATTGGACGCCACCACCACATCGAAACGATCGGGCTGTAACACAAAGCGGGCAGCCAGAATATCCACATGCTGCCGTTCCCATTGCACATCCGGGTAATGCTGAGCCACCGCCGCTACACGTTCATCCCAATAGGGCATGCTTACGGCAATGCCGTTGGATTTGGTTGCGGCAGTCAGTTTCTTGCGTGGCCGTCCCTGCGCCAGGGCAAATGCGTGATGCAGGATGCGATCCACCCCGTGTCGGGTGAATATCGACTGCTGCAGTACCAGTTCACGCTCTGTTCCTTCGAACATGCGCCCACCCACGGCCGAGTACTCACCCTCGGTGTTCTCCCGCACCACCAGAAAGTCAATGTCTCCCGGCTGACGATTGGCCAGCGGGCAAGGTACACCGGCAAGCAAACGCACCGGCCGCAAGTTGACGTACTGGTCGAATCCTCGGCGGAACTTCAACAGCGAACCCCACAGCGATACATGGTCCGGGACTTTCTCCGGCATGCCGACCGCTCCGAAGTAAATGGCATCGAAACCCTGCAGGATGTCGAACCAATCGTCCGGCATCATCTGCCCGTGTTGCTGGTAGTAGTCACAGGATGCCCAGTCAAAACGGGTTACAGACAAATCAATATCAAAGCGCCTGGCCGCAGCCTCCACCACCCTCAACCCCTCCGGCAGTACCTCCTGCCCGATACCATCACCTGCAATGGCAGCAATTCTGTAAGCGCGCATCCCGCCCTCCTCTGTTCTTTCGTCGTAATGACTTTGTACTTCGAGGCCTAGCATGGCGGAAAACAAAGCCCGGATAATTGGCAGTTCCGTGCATACAGAAAACACGAAACATGAAGGATCTGCTGCAGCTTGAAGATTTGCGGGTATTTTCTCTGGTCGTGCGCAAGGGTGGATTTGCCGCAGCGGCAGAAGCCATGGCCGCGTCCCCGGCCTATGTCAGCAAGCGGGTTCGCGTGCTGGAGCAGTGCCTCGGCTGTCGCTTGCTGGATCGCACCACCCGGCGCATTGCCATGACTGAAACGGGAGAGCGCATCTACAACTGGGCCGGCAAGATACTGCATGATGTGGAACAGATGAGTGTGGAGATCGGTGCTGCACGGCAGCAGCCGCGCGGCATCATCCGCATCAGCAGCAGCTTCGGCTTTGGTCGGGTACACCTGGCACCGGCACTGGGCGAACTGGCGCGACATTATCCGGAACTGAGTATCCGCTTTGAGGTGGCAGACTGTCTGATCGACCTGGCTCAAGAGGGAATCGATCTGGACATCCGGGTGGGCAACGAGATTGCCCCGCAATTGCTGGCGCGCAAGCTGGCCGACAACCGGCGCATCCTGTGCGCCTCGCCAGCCTACCTGTCACGTCATGGCACTCCTGTGGCGCTCAATGCACTCAGCCAGCACAACTGCTTGGTTATCAAGGAAAGAGATCATCCCTTCGGGGTGTGGCGTCTGACCGGACCACAAGGAGAGCACACCATCCGGGTGCAAGGTGCGCTGGCAGCCAATCATGGCGAAGTGGTACACCAGTGGGCCTTGCAGGGTCATGGCATCATGTTGCGCTCGCTGTGGGATATCGAGCGCGAGCTGAAACTGGGACTGCTGGTACAGGTACTGCCCGACTATTACTTACCGGCAGATATCTGGGCCGTGTATCCGGAAAAACTGGCCAGTTCGGCCAAACTGCGGGTCTGTGTCGAATTCATCCAGCAGTATTTCCGGCGCGGCGGGCTGGCGTGATACCGGCCCGTACGCGATCAAAACGGATATCGCCCCTTATTTAGGCTTGCGCAAGCTGGCCGGGGTATGGCCGGCAGGGCTGTCGGCATCGTCCTTGTCGTCGTCATCCGCATAGGGCTGCGACTTTACCCCTGGCAGATCAACCGGCGGCGGGGCCTTGGACAGTCTGGCCAGCGAGCCGATGGTGGACATTACCAGCGCCACGATGACAAACAGCCAGAACCAGGTGGAATGCAGAATATCCATTATCTACTCCTTCATTGATCAGCTACCGCCCTGCCACGGACAGGCCGGTAGCCGCTAAACGCTCACACGCGGCGCAATACGCGCGCCGCGTCCAGCGCAAAGTACGTCAGGATGCCATCAGCACCGGCACGCTTGAACGCCATCAGGCTTTCCATCATGCACTTTTCTTCATCCAGCCAGCCGTTCTGGAAGGCTGCCTTCAGCATGGCGTATTCGCCAGACACTTGGTAGGCATAAGTCGGCACACGGAAGGTATCTTTCACGCGGCGGATCACGTCCAGGTACGGCATGCCTGGCTTAATCATTACCATGTCGGCCCCCTCTTCCAGATCCATTGCCACTTCCTGGATGGCTTCGTCCAGATTGGCCGGGTCCATCTGGTAGTTGTACTTGTCGGCCTTGCCCAGATTGCCCGCCGAACCAACCGCGTCACGGAAGGGGCCGTAAAAGGCAGACGCATACTTGGCCGAGTAGGCCAGAATCTTGGTATGGATGAAACCGGCTTCTTCAAAGGCATCACGCAATGCACCAATGCGGCCATCCATCATGTCGGAGGGGCCAAACACATCCACGCCGGCTTCGGCATGGCACAGGCCCTGGCGAATCAGCACTTCGGTGGTTTCATCGTTCAAGACATAGCCGCTGTCATCAATCAGGCCATCCTGGCCGTGCACGGTGTACGGGTCCAGCGCACCGTCAGTCATCACCCCCAGTTCGGGGAAGCGTTGCTTGAGCGCACGCACGACAGTCGGCACCAGGCCATCCGGGTTATAGGCTTCCTGCGCGGCATTGTCCTTGCCGGTTTCAATCACCGGAAACAGCGACAGCATGGGGATACCCAGTTCCAGCGCCTGCTCGGCGGTATACAGCAGCTTGTCGAGACTTTGCCGGACCACGCCCGGCATCGAAGCGACCTCCTGTTCGCGGTTTTCACCCTCCAGGACGAATACCGGATAGATCAAATCGTTGGTGGTGAGCACGTTCTCACGCATCAGGCGACGGGAGAAATCATCCTTGCGCATGCGACGCATGCGGGTGGCCGGGAAATAGCGATTGGCAAAAATCATGGTGTTTCCATCACAGGGGACAATGGCAATGGCGGGAATTGTACGCCTGTTGGCCCAGACTGGCAGCGGCATTCCCCACTTGGCCATCAAGGTCAACCCGATTTTGATCGCCAGCATCGCAGATTGAAGGATTTCGCCCTCCAGCACCACGGTCAGCGATTAATCCATGCGTAAAAATCATATCAATCATTCTTGACACTCATGGCAAGCCCTGATTTTTGTGGTGTAAAAGTTGCATTTTTCCGGACAAAATGTCCAATTTACTAAAATACAACAACCTTAACTGCGTAAAAAACAGATGTTTGAAATGACCCGAAACAATGAAAAACAAAAATTAACGAAGGCTAAATCAACAAAAAATCAAATCTATATGATTGATTTTTATGAATTTTAACTTCAACTAACAATGAAAATTTTCCAGTGAGTCTGATTGAGACAACTAGCAAACCGGGTAGTTTGTTAATAAATGTTCGTTGACGCTAACGGGTGCGTTTCGCACACTCAGCCCCGTCGGTGAAATCAAGTTTTTACATGGCTTGAGCACGCCAGCAACCAGCCTGTCATCAGATCAGGCGGACACAGAAATTACTATTAAAGGATTTAGAGGAATGAAAAAACTCGTACTCGCTGCTGCCATTGCAGCAGCAATGCCGGTACTGGCACACGCAGATGTCACCATCTATGGCTCCATTCGTGCCGGCCTGGATAGCATGAAGAGCGCTGACACCAGCTTCAAGTCGAGCACCGGTGTGGACGACTTTGCCAGCCGTATCGGCTTCAAGGGCAACGAAGACCTGGGCAATGGCCTGAAGGCCATCTGGCAGGTTGAAACCGGCATGAACGTGGATGGTGTGACCACCAGCGGCACCGGCTCCGGCACCTTTGCCAACCGCACCAGCTTTGTCGGTGTGGAAGGCAGCTTCGGTAAGGTCCGTCTGGGCTATATTGACGACGTACTGGGCGAAACCGAATCCACTGACAACCTGTATGGTCCGCGCCGTGATGCCAGCACCGGCATCGCCTTCCCGCTGTATGAAGGTACCGATATCTTTGGTGCCTATGGTGACAGCCGCGTGAAAAACGGTGTGCGCTATGACAGCCCAGACCTGAACGGCTTCAATGCCATGGTGCAGCTGGGCTCCGGTGAAGCTCAGGTATCCGGTGGCAAGAAAACCGGCAACACACTGGGCACTCGTCTGGCTTACACCAATTCCGGTTTCTTTGGTGCTTACGCCTACATGGCCAAGTACAACACCGTGGCAGACCACAACAGCGGCATTCACCGCGTTGAATTCGGCTACGACGCCAACAACCTGTACCTGGCAGCCACCCTGCAGCGCAGCAGCCTATGGGGCAATGCCTGGGCGACCAATAGCGATGGCAGCCAGTCAGTTGCCGGCATCGCCAATACGACCGTTGCCAACACCGGCGCCAACAAGCTGACCAGCAATTCTTGGGCCGTCAATGTTGCCTACACCATCGGTGCCTTCAAGCCGTCCTTCGTCTACTCCAAGCGCAGCAGCGTCAAGGTTGACGGCCAGTCGCAGGACTGGGGTGCAACACAGTTTGCTGCGGCACTGGATTACAGCCTGAGCAAGCGCACCATGGTTGAAGCCGGTTACGGTCAGGTGAAGGAAGACAAGGGCGCGCAAACCGCACTGGGCTGGGCCAAGGACAAGGCCACCATTACCTGGGTGATGCTGAAGCACAACTTCTAAGCCGTATCTACTGGCTGGTTCCTTTGAAGAAAGTCATTTGCCACCGCACTGATGCGGTGGCTTTTTTCATTGCAGTCTGCCCTGCCACCATTCCACAAGCAGATGCGCAATAAAAAACGGAGCCCATGGGCTCCGTTGTGTGCACGGTGCAAGACAGCGTTTATTCGAAGAAATCGCGCAGCTTGTCCATGAAGGATTTGGAACGTGGATTATGCATGGCGACATCACCCTGGCTGATGGCTTCAAACTCACGTAGCAGTTCGCGCTGACGCTCGGTCAGCTTGACCGGGGTTTCCACCACCACATGGCAGTGCAGATCGCCATAGTCGGTGCCACGTACCGCTTTCACGCCCTTGCCACGCAGACGGTATACCCGGCCGCTTTGCGTTTCGGCGGCAATCTTCACCTTGGCCATGCCATCCAGCGTAGGGATTTCGATTTCACCGCCCAATGCTGCCGTGGCAAAGGAAATCGGCATTTCGCAGTGCAGATCCATGCCATCACGCTGGAACACCGCGTGCTGCTTGATGTGGGTCACCACATACAAATCGCCGGATGGGCCGCCATTCTGGCCAGGCTCGCCTTCACCGGACAGGCGGATGCGGTCGCCCTCATCCACGCCAGCCGGAATCTTCACGTTCAGCGTCTTGTTGGTTTTCTTCTGACCAGCACCATGGCAGCTGGTGCAAGGGTCTGTGATCTGCTTGCCACTGCCATGGCAGGTCGGGCAGGTTTGCTGGATGGAGAAGAAGCCCTGGCTCATGCGCACCTGGCCGTGACCACCGCAGGTGGAGCAGGTCTTGGGCTGGGTACCCGGCTTGGCACCGGTGCCGTGGCACACTTCGCAGTCTTCATGCGAAGGGATGCGGATTTGTTTTTCGCAGCCGCGTGCCGCTTCTTCCAGCGAGATGTCCAGGTTGTAGCGCAAGTCAGCACCACGATAGACATTGGAACGGCCACCGCCAGCGCCACCACGGCCACCGCCGAAGATGTCGCTGAAGATGTCGGCAAAATCGCCAAAACCACCAAAGCCGGCACCACCACCACCAGCACCGGCCTGCGGGTCTACCCCGGCGTGGCCAAACTGATCGTAAGCGCCACGCTTCTGGCTGTCAGAGAGGATTTCATACGCCTCTTTGACTTCCTTGAACTTTTCTTCGGCTTCCTTGCTGTCCGGATTGCGGTCCGGGTGATACTTCATCGCCAGCTTGCGGTAAGCCTTTTTGATGTCATCCTCGGAAGCATCGCGATTGACGCCGAGCACATCATAAAAATCTCTTTTGGACATGGTGTTTCACTCTCTGGCCGTGACCAACCGGTACGGCAGGCAATGATCTTCTTAACACGGCAAAGGCACAGAGGCCGGTGGAGCACCCTCCGCCATTCCCTGTGCCTCGTTCAATCAGCAAGCCTGTGGCTTACTTCTTGTCTTTTACTTCTTCGAACTCGGCATCCACCACATCGCCTTCGTCCTTGGCCTTGCCGGCATCGGCAGCACCCTGACCAGCTTCAGCCTGCTGTGCCTGAGCGTACATGATTTCGCCCAGCTTCTGGCTGGCCTTGGCCAGTTCTTCGGTCTTGGCTTCGATCACAGCCTTGTCTTCGCTCTTCACCACTTCTTCAGCGGCTTTGACAGCGTCTTCGATCTTGGCCTTTTCTGCGGCGTCGATCTTGTCGCCATGCTCGGACAGGGACTTCTTCACGCTGTGGATCAAGCCTTCAGCCTGGTTACGGGCGGTTACCAGCTCGTGCAGCTTCTTGTCTTCCTCGGCATTGGCTTCGGCATCCTTCACCATGCGCTGGATTTCCTCTTCCGACAGACCGGAGGAAGCCTGGATGGTGATGTTGGCCTGCTTGCCGCTGGCCTTGTCCTTGGCCGATACATGCAGAATACCGTTGGCGTCAATGTTGAATTCCACTTCGATCTGCGGAATGCCACGCGGTGCCGGCGGAATGTCACCCAGATTGAACTGACCCAGGCTCTTGTTGGCCGCAGCCTTTTCACGCTCGCCTTGCAGCACATGGATGGTAACCGCAGTCTGGTTGTCATCCGCCGTGGAGAAGGTTTGCGATGCCTTGGTCGGAATGGTGGTGTTCTTCTGGATCAGCTTGGTCATCACGCCACCCAGGGTTTCGATACCCAGCGACAGCGGCGTCACGTCCAGCAGCAGCACGTCCTTGCGATCGCCGGACAGCACCGAACCCTGAATAGCGGCACCAACGGCCACGGCTTCGTCCGGGTTCACGTCCTTGCGCGGTTCCTTGCCAAAGAATTCCTTCACCGCATCCTGTACCTTGGGCATGCGGGACTGACCACCTACCAGAATCACGTCGGTGATGTCGGCCAGCGAAACACCAGCGTCCTTCAGGGCAACGCGGCACGGTTCGATGGAACGGGTGATCAGGTCGTCAACCAGGCTTTCGAACTTGGCGCGGGTAATCTTCATCGCCAGGTGCTTCGGACCGGTGGCATCCATGGTGATGTACGGCAGGTTCACCTCAGTCTGGGTGGCGCTGGACAGCTCGATCTTGGCCTTTTCAGCAGCTTCCTTCAGACGTTGCAGCGCCATTACGTCGTTCTTCAGGTTCACGCCCTGTTCGCGCTGGAACTCGGTCACGATGTAATCGATGATGCGCTGGTCGAAGTCTTCACCGCCCAGGAAGGTGTCACCGTTGGTGGACAGCACTTCAAACTGGTGCTCGCCATCTACGTCGGCGATTTCAATGATGGACACGTCGAAGGTACCACCGCCCAGATCGTACACGGCAATCTTGCGGTCACCTTCCTGCTTGGCCAGGCCAAAAGCCAGCGCTGCAGCGGTCGGTTCGTTGATGATGCGCTTGACTTCCAGACCGGCGATACGGCCAGCATCCTTGGTGGCCTGACGCTGGCTGTCGTTGAAGTAGGCCGGTACGGTAATCACCGCTTCGGTCACTTCTTCACCCAGGTAGTCTTCGGCAGCCTTTTTCATCTTGCGCAGTACTTCTGCGGAGATTTGCGGCGGAGCCAGTTCCTGATCACGCACTTTCACCCAGGCATCACCGTTGGGTGCCTTCATGATCTGGAAGGGCATCAGGTCGATGTCTTTTTGCACTTCCTTGTCTTCAAAGCGGCGACCGATCAGGCGCTTGGCAGCGTACAGGGTGTTCTTCGGGTTGGTGACTGCCTGGCGCTTGGCCGGTGCGCCAACCAGGATTTCACCGTCTTCCATATAAGCAATGATGGAAGGCGTGGTACGTGCACCTTCGGCATTTTCAATGACTTTCGGGTTGCCACCTTCGACTACAGCTACGCAGGAGTTGGTCGTACCCAGGTCAATACCAATGATTTTGCCCATCTTCTATTCCTTTATCTTTAGATTCGTTGCGACGGCGGCCTTAACTGATAGCCACGGCCTGTTGCATTAATAGGTATTGGCTATGTGATCTTTTTCAAGAGCAGGCCAAGAACCTTTTTATGGCTTTCGTGTCAGGCTTTGGCCTTGGCCACGATCACCATGGCCGGGCGCAGCGTGCGCTCAGCCAGTTGATAACCTTTTTGCAGCACCCGTAACACCGTATTGGCTTCTGCGTCGGACTCTTCCGCGCTCATGGCCTGGTGTTGGTGCGGGTCCAGCTTGTCGCCCACTGCCGGGCTGATTTCCTTGATCTGCACCTTGTCAAAGGCAGCCACCAGCTGCTTGAGCGTCATGTCCACCCCCATTTTCAGGGTGTCGATCTGGCCGCTCTGATCCAGCAGCGCCATTTCCAGGTAGTCCTTTACCGGGACCAGTTCCTGGGCAAACTTGTTGATGGCGTATTTCTGCGTGTTCAGCAATTCTTCGGCATTGCGACGGCGCTGGTTTTCCTGGTCGGCACGGCTGCGCAGCAGTTGATCCTGCAGATCAGCCACCTGGGCTTCCAGTTCGGCAATGCGCTGTTCTACGGTTTGTTCAGCAGCCTGTTCGCTGACAGCGGCGTTGTTCACGTCTTCAACGGCGGCTTCGTTGCTCGCGTTGTTCTGGTTTTCCTGCATGGCAAGACCTCAAAAAAATCGGCTTTTAACAATGTCCCGACGTCAGATAAGGTCTCTTACAGGGAATTCAAGTCCCTTGTCTTGCCCCACGGTCACAGCCGCTGTTACCGGACCTCACCGCACTGTGCGTTTTCGGACTTTTCTTTTCGCAACTGCAACAAAAACTGGGGGATCAAATATTCATTTTTCGCCACAATTGTCACCTTCTGAACATCGCTATTATTTCAGTGTTGCACCGCACACAAGGCTTTTTTTTTGTGCATATAATGGGTCACACCAGCTAAATGACCCACCCGGAAAACCGTCATCCACGGGCCTTGGGTGGTCAGCAAGGGCAATGGCTATAACCTGTTGTCAATAAAATCAGTCCGGAAAAACCGGACCGTCATTTAGCCAGAGGATTGCCGGAATTCGCCGGTCTGCAGAGAAAACTATTCGAGAAGGGTTTGAACATGACTACTCGCGAACAACGTATCGCCGCCATTCAACATGACTGGGACACCAACCCGCGCTGGAAGGGTATCAAGCGTGGTTACACCGCTGCCGACGTAGAGCGTCTGCGTGGTTCGGTGCAAGTGGAACACACCCTGGCCCGCCAAGGGGCCGAAAAACTGTGGAACCTGGTCAACAACGAACCCTACATCAACTGTCTGGGCGCGCTGACCGGTGGTCAGGCCATGCAGCAAGTGAAAGCCGGCATCAAGGCCATCTACCTGTCCGGCTGGCAAGTGGCTGCTGATAACAACGAATACTCCGCCATGTACCCGGACCAGTCCCTGTACCCGGTGGACTCCGTGCCGAAGGTGGTAGAGCGCATCAACAATGCCTTCACCCGCGCCGATGAAATCCAGCACTCCAAAGGTGTTGAAAAAGGTCAGCCTGGTTTTGTTGACTACTACGCTCCGATCGTGGCCGATGCCGAAGCCGGTTTCGGTGGCGTGCTGAACGCTTACGAACTGATGAAGGCCATGATCCGTGCGGGTGCCGGTGGCGTTCACTTTGAAGACCAACTGGCTTCTGTTAAGAAATGCGGCCACATGGGCGGCAAGGTACTGGTTCCGACCCAGGAAGCCATCCAGAAGCTGATCGCTGCCCGTATGGCTGCCGACGTGTATGGTGTGCCGACTCTGGTGATTGCCCGTACCGATGCTGAAGCTGCTGACCTGATCACCAGCGACTACGACGCCAACGACAAGCCTTTCCTGACTGGCGAGCGCACTGCCGAAGGCTTCTACAAGACCAAGAAGGGTCTGGAACAAGCCATCAGCCGCGCCGTGGCCTACGCTGACTATGCCGACCTGGTATGGTGCGAAACCGGCACGCCGGATCTGGAATTTGCCCGCAAGTTTGCCGAAGCGGTACACGCCAAGCATCCGGGCAAGCTGCTGGCCTACAACTGCTCGCCGTCCTTCAACTGGAAAAAGAACCTGGACGATGCCACCATCGCCAAGTTCCAGCGCGAACTGGGTGCCATGGGCTACAAATACCAGTTCATCACTTTGGCTGGTATTCACAGCATGTGGTACAACATGTACGACCTGGCACAAGACTATGTTGCTCGCGGCATGTCGGCCTACGTCGAGAAGGTACAAGAGCCGGAATTCGCAGCACGCGACCGTGGCTACACCTTCGTATCGCATCAACAGGAAGTGGGCACCGGCTACTTTGACGATGTCACCACCGTGATCCAGGGTGGCCAATCCAGCGTAACCGCGCTGACTGGCTCCACCGAAGAAGAGCAGTTCCACTAAGCGCTAAAGCGTGGGCTGCCAGTCAGCCCTTGTTAGCACGCCCGCCGGCTTCACGCTTGCGGGCGTTTTGCTTGCGGTCTGCCGTTTATTAAATCTGGCTAAACAATCAATTCATCAAAACCGACTAGTACTGACACGAACAATCACTATACTGGACGCTGCTATTCTTTCTGGCGCGTCAGTCACGGCACGTCACCTCTCCAGATTCATCTCCAGAAAAGGTATTCACCATGACCAAGGTTGTCGTTGTCTATCATTCCGGCTACGGCCATACCCAACGCGTTGCCCAACAAGTGGCTGCCGGTGCCAATGCCGAACTCATCGCCATTGACGCAGAAGGCAATGTTGCTGACAGCGCCTGGGATCAACTGGCCGCAGCCGACGCCATCATTTTCGGCGCCCCTACTTATATGGGCAGCCCGAGCTGGCAGTTCAAGAAATTTGCCGATGCCACTTCCAAAGCCTGGTTCACCCGCGCCTGGCAAGACAAGGTATTCGGTGGCTTCACCAATAGCGCCAGCCTGAACGGCGACAAGCAAGTTGCCCTGATCACCCTGCAAACCCTGGCGTCGCAGCATGGTGGAATCTGGGTCAGCCTGGGCCTGATGCCGAGCAACACCAAGGCCGCCCAGCGCACCGACATCAATAATCTGGGCGGCTCGGTTGGCCTGTTGGTGCAGTCCCCGGCCGATGCCAGCGTGGATGAAATCCCGCAGGGTGACCTGGACACTGCCAAGCAATACGGCGCACGTGTAGCGGCCATCGCCGCCAAGCTGCGCGGCTGATTCAGCCAGCTTGAGATGTAAAAAAAGCCACCTCGTGAGGTGGCTTTTTTTTGGCAAGTGCCGCAGCAAGTACTGAATCAAGCCTGCTTGTGCAAGTGAGAGTTCTTGCGCGAGTAACCAAAGTACACCACCAAGCCAATTACCAGCCACACCACGAAGCACAGCCAGGTGAGCATGGACAGCTGCGCCATCAGGAATACGCAGAAGATGACGGCCAGTGCCGGTACATAAGGCACACCCGGACACATGAATTTGCGCGGCAGGTTCGGTTCGGTCTTGCGCAGCTTGATGATGGCAATGGCAATCAACGAGAACGCCGCCAGCGTACCGATGTTCACCAGTTCAGCCAGGGTATGCAGCGGAATGAAGCCAGCAATCAGGGCGATAATGGTGCCAATCAGCCAGGTCGCCTTATACGGTGTGCCGTATTTCGGATTCACTTCAGAGAAGACCTTGGGCAGCAGGCCGTCACGGCTCATGGCAAACAGAATGCGAGTCTGGCCATAGGTCATCACCAGAATCACCGTCAGCATGCCCAAAATGGCGCCCAGATCGACAAAACCGGCAAACCAGTCCAGCTTGGCCACTTGCAGGGCCAGCGATACCGGGTGGTCGATACCGGCAAACTGGGCGTAAGGCACGATGCCGGTCATGATGGCAGACACGATTACGTACAGGATGGAGCAAATGGCCAGCGACCAGATCACGCCCTTGGGAATGTCACGCGCCGGGTCTTTCACCTCTTCAGCCGCGCAAGTCACGGCGTCAAAGCCCAGGAAGCTGAAGAACACGATGGCCGCGCCATGGAACACGCCATTCATGCCGTAAGGCAGCGCCGGGCTCCAGTTGACCGGTTTCACATGCCATACGCCAATGGCAATGAACATCAGCACCACGGCAACCTTGATCAGCACCACGATATTGTTTACCCGCTTGGATTCCTTGATGCCAAAGGCCAGCAAGGCAGTAATCAGCATGGCGATGGTGAAGGCAGGCAGGTTGAACAAGGTAGCCTTGCCCGGAACCGCACCCGCCGCAGCCGTCAGCGCATCAGGCAGGTGAATGCCGAAACCGCCCAGCAAGCTCTGGAAATAACCGGACCAGCCCACCGAAACAGCAGACGATGCCAGCAGGTATTCCAGCATCAGGTCCCAGCCGATGATCCAGGCCACCAGCTCACCCAGCGTGGCGTAGGCATAGGTATAAGTGGAACCGGAAATCGGCAGCATGGCGGCGAATTCTGCGTAGCACAGTGCGGCAAAGCCGCAGGCAAACGCGCCGATGATGAAAGACAACACCAAGCCTGGGCCTGCCACGGTGGCACCGGTACCGGTCAACACGAAAATGCCGGTACCGATGATGGCACCAATCCCCAGCATGGTCAGGTCGAAAGCCGTCAGCTCCTTGCGGAGCCCTTTGGCGGTCTGGGCAAATTCCAGCATGCCCTGAACGCTCTTCTTGCGCATCAAACTCATGTTCAGACTATCCTGTGTGCGCCGGTACCCGTCACCATGTTTGGGCTACAGGGCGGCCGGCCGTGATGATCATACTCAGCCCATCCACAGCTGCCCTGTCTGTTGCCGGTTCGTGACCGACATCTCAACGCAGGACACTGCTGCGGAAAACGCGCGATCTTACAGGAAGGGGGGAACAGTTCAAGCCAGAAAGTTGGACAAAGTGTATCCATTATCCATTCATGGACAATTCTGGCAGCAGGATTTGCCCCCAAATTGTCATACTCTCTGAAAAATCAGCAGTTAATGGCACATGACTGTCATTTTTACAGCAGAAATTGCCGCAAAAACGCAATGCCATGCCTATTTGGCATATCCTTGCGCAGAAACAAGCAGCCGCCAGGCAGCAATAAGCAAAGCCTTGCCAATCTACGTCTCACTCCACATGACACAGCAGATAACCCCCATCGCGCACGCCCAGTCCGCTCTCAGTCCCAATAAGCGGGGGCAGTATAGATCTGGCGCAAATGCTCGATGAAATGCCTTACCCGTGCCGGCAGAAAGCGCCGCTGCGGCACCACGGCATATACCGGGTAGTCGGGTGAGGCAAACTGGTCCAGCACCGTCACCAGTCGCCCTTCAGACAGGTCATCCTTCACTTCCCACAGCGAACGCCAGGCCAGGCCCAAGCCCTGCACAGCCCAGTCGTGCAGTACTGCGCCATCATTGCACTCCTGTCGGCCAGACACCCGCAGATTGATCAGCGCCCCGTCACACTCGAAGCTCCAGCCACGGCTTTGGCTCTCACCCAGCGACAGGCAGTTATGCTCGGCCAGTTCTTCCAGGGTATGTGGAATGCCATGCCGCGCCAGATAAGCAGGCGATGCCACCACCACGCGGCGATTTTCTGCCAGCCGCATGGCCACCAGCGAGGAGTCGGCCAAATCCGAAATGCGAATGGCACAGTCAATGCGCTCGCGCTGCAAATCAATCAGCCGGTCTGACAAATCCAGCGTCACGCGGATATCCGGATGCGCCAGTTGAAATGCCGCAATATGCGGTGCCACATGCCGTCGGCCAAAACCGGCCGGGGCGGATACTCGCAAATGACCACGCGCCCGGCCACTACCGGAAGCCACTGCCGCTTCGGCTTCGGACAACTCCGTCAGAATGCGCTGGCAGTCTTCAAAAAAGGCCGCGCCTTCCTGGGTCAGGGTCACGCTGCGCGTGGTGCGAACCAACAGCTTCACCCCCAGCCGCTCCTCCAGCGCATCCAGCCGGCGGCCTATCATGGCCGGTACCACACCTTGCTGGCGTGCAGCAGCGGACAGGCTGCCATGATTGACCACGGCGACGAAGGTTTCCAACTGTTTGAGTTCGCTCATTGCTTACTTAAAAGTAAAAGATGTTATGCCTATTTATGCATTTTTTTTTACTGTTTGGCTAGATACACTGGCTGTCATCGCAATGCAGCATTTTATTGATCAAAGGCAGCGGTTCTGCCGTATAAACGCATTTACTTCAGGAGCAAGCACATGGCTGTCACCCTTCCGCAAGGCGTGGAAATCCTCGCCCCGCTGACCCCGGCGTTTGAAGAAATCCTCACCACCGAAGCACTGGCCTTTGTTGCCAAGCTGCACCGCCAGTTTGAAGCACGCCGCCGTGAGCTGATTGCCGCCCGCGTGGTACGCCAGGCCGAACTGGATGCCGGCAAGCTGCCTGACTTCCTGCCGGAAACCGCCGCCATCCGTACCGGCGACTGGACGATTGCCCCGCTGCCGCAAGACCTGCTGGACCGCCGCGTGGAAATCACCGGCCCGGTGGATCGCAAAATGATGATCAATGCGCTGAACTCCGGTGCCAAGAGCTTCATGGCCGACTTCGAGGACTCCAACTGTCCTAGCTGGGAAAACCAGATCACCGGCCAGATCAACGTCCGTGATGCCTATCGCAAAACCATTTCCTTTGCCAATCCCGACGGCAAGCAATATCGCCTGAACGACAGCGTGGCCACGCTGATCCTGCGTCCGCGCGGCTGGCACCTGATGGAAAAGCACGTGACGGTAGATGGCGAGATTGTCTCCGGCTCGCTGTTCGACTTTGCCCTGTCCTTCTTCCACAACATCGCCTATCTGCAGAGCGTAGGCAGCGCCACCTATTACTACCTGCCCAAGATGGAAGGCCATCTGGAAGCGCGCCTGTGGAACGATGTGTTCGTGTTTGCCCAGCAGGAACTGGGCATCGCCCAAGGCAGCATCAAGGCTACCGTACTGATCGAAACCATCCTCGCCGCCTTCGAGATGGACGAAATCCTCTACGAACTGCGCGAGCATAGCTCCGGCCTGAACGCCGGTCGCTGGGACTACATCTTCAGCTGCATCAAGAAGTTCAAGCAGAACCGCGACTTCTGCCTGGCCAATCGCGCTCAGATCACCATGACCGTGCCCTTCATGCGCGCCTACGCCCTGCTGCTGCTGAAAACCTGCCACCAGCGCAACGCGCCGGCCATTGGCGGCATGGCCGCGCTGATTCCGATCAAGAACGATCCGGTGGCCAATGACAAGGCACTGGGCGGCGTGAAGGCCGATAAGGACCGCGATGCTACTGACGGCTACGATGGTGGCTGGGTGGCTCACCCGGGTTTGGTACCGATTGCCAACGAAGCCTTCAGCCGCGTGCTGGGTGATGCACCCAACCAGATTTCCAAGCAGCGTCCGGACGTAAATGTCACCGCCGCCGACCTGCTGAACTTCCAGCCGGAAGCGCCGATCACCGAAGCCGGCCTGTCGATGAACATCAATGTGGGCATTCAGTATCTGGGTTCCTGGATTTCCGGCAACGGCTGCGTGCCCATCCACAATCTGATGGAAGATGCCGCTACCGCCGAAATTTCCCGCTCGCAGATCTGGCAGTGGATTCGCAGCCCCAAGGGTGTGCTGGACGATGGCCGCAAGGTAACGGTGGAACTGTTCCGCGAACTGCAAGCTGCCGAAGTAGCCAAGCTCAAGGCGGAATACGGCAATCGCTGGACCAAGCAATACGAAGACGCGGCTGGCATGTTCGACCTGCTGACCACCTCGGATGACTTTGTCGAATTCCTCACCCTGCCAGGTTACGACTACATCGATTAAACGATCGATCCAATGGTTGGCAATTTGCCAGCTTACACTCATGCGGCCCGTGATCCGGGCCGCTTTTTTTTCGCCTGCCCGGCGAATGGGCAACTTCCTGTCTCCAATATCCAATTTCAGCCATATTATTGCGCACCGCAACAAGAAAAATCTTTGGTATTGGAATAAAATTGCGCGAAATATTCATTTTCCAAAAAAATCTATCCTGACTCACAAGGAATTGCCATGTCCCTACGCCATCGCCAACTGCTGGCTGCCGCTGCAGCCGTGCTCTCCCTGTCTACTTCCGCCGCCGAGCTCAAATCGGTTGCCATTACGGCAATTGTTGACCACCCGGCGCTGGATGCAGCACGCAAAGGCGTAACCGACGAGCTCAAAGCCGAAGGCATGGGTGAGGACAAGGTCAAGGTGCAATACCAGAGCGCCCAGGGTAATCCGGCCACTGCCGGCCAGATCGCCCGCAAGTTTGTTGGTGATAAGCCGGATGTCGCCGTGGCCATTGCCACCCCGTCCGCACAGGCTCTGGTGGCTGCCAGCAAAACCCTGCCCATCGTATTCACCGCCGTGACTGACCCGGTTGCGGCCAAGCTGGTCAGCAACTGGAAAGCCAGCGGCACCAATGTAACCGGCGTCTCCGACATGCTGCCGCTGGGTCCGCAGGTAGACCTGATCCTGAAGGTGAAACCGGGTGCCAAGCGCATCGGCATGGTATTCAGCCCGGGTGAAGTTAACTCCACCATCGTGGTGAAGGAACTGAAAGCAGAGCTGTCCAAGCGCGGCATGAGCCTGGTGGAAGCACCGGCAGCACGTACCGTGGACGTAGCCCCTGCAGCCAAGAGCCTGATCGGCAAGGTTGATGCCATCTACACCAGCACCGACAACAATGTGGTGTCCACCTATGAATCGCTGGTTGCCGTGGCCAATCAAGCCAAACTGCCGTTGATCGCATCCGATACCGACTCGGTAAAACGTGGAGCCGTGGCAGCGCTGGGGATGAACTACTACGATATGGGCCGCCAGACCGGCAAGATCGTGGTACGCATCCTGAAGGGTGAAAAACCGGGTTCCATTGCACCTGAAGTGGGTAGCAAGCTGAGCCTGACAGTGAACCCGTCTGCCGCCATCAAGCAAGGCGCTCCGCTGTCCGCCACCTTGCTCAAGGAAGCGCAGAACACCGTCAAGTAAGCAGACTACTGTCTGACTGCCCAGATGGCTTCATCGCCATCTGGGCTTTTTCCGTATCAACAGCCCAGCCTCATCCAGGCTTGGCTTACCGGCCCCCACCCTGACGGGCCGGTATGTCTCAGAGGTGTTCATGTCCCTGATTTCACTGATGGGCGCGCTGGAAATCGGCCTGATCTTTGCGCTCGTCGCACTTGGCGTGCTGATTTCCTTCCGCCTGCTCAACTTCCCCGACCTTACCGCCGACGGCAGCTTCCCGCTGGGCGGCGCGGTGGCTGCCGTGCTGATTGCCGGTGGCCATGACCCGTGGCTGGCTTGCGGCCTCGCTGCCATTGCCGGTGCCGCCGCCGGCTGGCTCACCGCCTGGCTCAATGTCCGCCTGGGCATTCTGCAATTGCTGGCCAGCATTCTGGTAATGATTGCGCTGTACTCCATCAACCTGCGCATCATGGGCGCACCCAATATCGCCCTGATCGGCCTGCCAACGGTATTTGCCCCCTTCATCAGCACGGTCAATGACAATGCCTGGCTGATTCAGCCTGCCGTGCTGGCAGTCATTGTGGTAATCGCCAAGCTGTTGCTGGATGCCTTCTTTGCCTCGGAAGCAGGGCTGGCGCTACGCGCCACCGGTGCCAATCCGCGCATGGCACGAGCCCAGGGCATTTCCACCGATCGCATGACGCTGGCCGGCATGGCCCTGTCCAATGCGCTGATTGCACTGGCAGGTGCGCTATACGTGCAAACCCAAGGCGGCGCCGACATTTCCATGGGCATCGGCACCATCGTGGTGGGCCTGGCAGCCGTCATCATCGGCGAAACCCTGCTACCGCCACGCAGCTTGTGGCTGGTGACCCTGGCCACCGTGCTGGGCGCACTGCTCTATCGTCTGCTGATTGCCCTGGCGCTGAATGCCGACTTCATCGGCCTGCAAGCGCAGGATCTGAACCTGATTACCGCCGTGCTGGTGGGCCTGGCGCTGGTACTGCCCAAGATCAAGGGTAAGCTGCGCAACAAGCAAGGAGGAAAATCCGCATGATGCGCGCCGACAATCTGTTCAAAACCTTTAACCCCGGCACCCCGTTGGAAAACCCTGTGCTGCGCGGCCTGTCGCTCACCATCGAATCCGGCCAGTTCGTCACCGTGATTGGCAGCAATGGTGCTGGTAAGTCCACCTTTCTGAATGCAATCAGCGGTGACATCAGTCCGGACACTGGCAGCCTGTTCATCGACGGGCAGGACGTCACCCGCCAGTCCGCCTGGCAGCGTGCTGCACTGGTGGCCCGCGTGTTTCAGGACCCGCTGGCCGGTACCTGCGAAGGGCTCACCATCGAAGAAAACCTGGCGCTGGCCATGCAGCGCGGCCAGGGACGCGGACTGTCGCGCGCCGTCAAGGCCAGTTATCGCGAAGCCTTCCGCGACAAGCTGTCCACACTCAAACTGGGCCTGGAAAACCGCCTGGGCGACCGCATGGGCCTGCTGTCCGGCGGTCAGCGTCAGGCCGTCAGCCTGCTGATGGCATCCTTGCAGCCTTCCCGTCTGCTGCTGCTGGATGAACACACCGCCGCGCTCGACCCTAAAACCGCCGCCTTTGTGCTGGAGCTGACCGACCGCATCGTGACCGAAAACAAGCTGACCGCCCTGATGGTGACCCACTCCATGCGCCAGGCGCTGGATCATGGCCATCGCACCGTCATGCTGCACCAAGGCCGGGTGGTACTGGATGTCAGCGGCGATACTCGCAGCCGCATGGACGTGCCCGATTTGCTGGCCATGTTTGAACAGACCCGTGGTGAAAAGCTGGACGATGACGCACTGTTGCTAGGCTAAGCCCTCACCCTTCACGCCGGTTGATGCCCATCGCCCGGCGTGAGCCAGCCACGCTCAGTGGCCATCTCCCAGCCAGATATGCGAACCTTCTGCACCACGCCCCGCTCAAAAGCCTGTTCTCTAATCTTTGCAGGAGTCCGCATGAAATCCACGCTTATCCCCCCCCTGATGGCAGCCAGCCTGCTCATTCTCCCGGCCATGGCCAAAGCGGCCGAGGGCATCGAACTACGACTCTCTGGCTCAGCCCAGCAGGAAGTCGCCAACGACCAGTTGCAAGCCACACTGTACCTGCAGGAAAAAAGTGAACAGCCCGCCACACTGGCTAACCGCTTGAACAAGGGTATTGCCCAAGGCATGGCACTAGGCAAAAACTACCCGCATGTAGAAGTAAGCAGCGGCAGCTACAACAGCTGGCCCAGCTACGACAAGAACGGCAAGATACAAGGCTGGCAGGGCCGGGCTGAGATCCGTCTGAAAAGCCGCGACATGACCCAGGCGGCCGAGCTGGTCGCACAGCTACAGAAAACCATGCTGCTGGAAGGCGTGCAGTTCACCGTATCCGATACCGCCAGGCGTGCTGCAGAAAAAGCCATGATCCCGGCAGCCCTGGCCGAAATGCAGGCACAAGCCAACATCACGGCACAAACACTGGGCAAAAGCCATATCACCATCAAGGAACTGGAATTTGGCAATGCTGCGCCATCCTTTCGTCCGCCCATGCTGATGCGTGCCGCCGCAGCCCCCATGGCCAAGGAAGCGGATGTAGCACAGCCGGACTGGCAACCTGGGCAAAGCCAGTTGCAACTCATGATCAATGGCAAGATCGAACTCAACTAGCCCTTTATGCAGTAGCGACCTTGCGCTACAGTAAGCAACACAACGGGCTGAACATATCAGCCCGCTTTTACGACCCGCCGAGCACTCTACCACCATGAAACTGATTGCCTCATTCACTAGCCCGTATGCCCGCAAGGTACGCATCGTGCTGGCCGACAAGAAGATTGATTGCCCGCTGGAAGAGGACGTGCCGTGGAACCCGGACAGCCAGGTCGCCCGGTACAACCCGCTGGGCAAAGTCCCCGCGCTGGAACTGGACGATGGCAGCATCTTGTTCGACTCGCGGGTCATCGTGGAATATCTGGACAATATTTCTCCGGTAGCCCGCCTGCTGCCGCAAGAAAACCGCCGTCTGATCAACACCCGGCGCTGGGAGGCACTAGCGGATGGCATCACCGACGCAGCCGTTGCCATCGTCCTGGAACAACGTCGCCCAGCAGACAAGCAGATGCGGGACTGGATAGCACGCCAGCAAGGCAAAATCGACCGGGGGCTTGCCGCCATGTCATCCGACCTGGGAGAACGGCAGTGGTGCAATGGTGAAGGCTACAGCCTGGCTGATATTGCCGTTGGCTGCTGCCTTGGCTATCTGGATTTCCGCTTTCCTGCCATTAACTGGCGCGAGCCCTATCCCAATCTGGCCAATCTGCTGGAACGGTTGTCTGCCCGGCCATCGTTTATCGATACCCGGCCACCGGCTTCCTGAGCATGCCAACAAACAAAAACCGGGCATGGCCCGGTTTTTGTTGCAGCTCAGGCCCCTCACGCCGGCCTGGGTGCCAACATGATGATGGCCATGCCCATCAGAGCCAGCGAAGCGCCCAGCAAGTCCCAGCTACTTGGTCTGACGCCGTCAACCAGCCACAGCCACAACAAGGCCACCACGACATAAACACCACCGTAGGCAGCATAGACACGCCCAGCCGCTGCCGGATGCAAGGTCAACAGCCAGACAAACAGCAGCAGCGACAAGGCTGCCGGTAACAATAGCCAAATCGAACCCTGCTGCTTCAACCACAACCAAGGCAGATAGCAGCCGGTAATCTCGGCCAAGGCAGTCAAGCCAAACAGCAACAATAATTTCAGCAATATCACCCGCATTTCCCTTGCATACATCTGCAGCAAACAGTAGCCCACATCAGCCGTGCGCCCAGCCCAATCCCTGCTGATACACTTCAATCTCCTCGGCCATCCAGCCGATAAAATCACGCTGCTTGAGCAAGGAGCTTTCGCGCTGCGGCCACACCAGCCAGTGCGGGTAGGGATACGGCACCACAATATCACTCAGTTGCACCAGCACACCCGACTTCAGCCCTGCATCCACCAGGCTGCGCCTCTCCAATGCTACCCCCATACCCTGCTGCACTGCCTGCAGCACCAGATTGGAATCATTGATCCACAAGCCGGCCTGTGATGGCTCGTTAACGCCGGCAGCCTGACACCACCCCATCCAGCTTTCCACTGTACGCACCACCGGTCCTGCCACAATCTCAGCCGGAGTCTGCGGTAGTTTGCCCTGCCGAAAGCTTGGCGCAGCCACCACCACCAGTTCGTCATCAAACAGATGTTGCTGTTGTAAACCTTCCCAACCGCCCTGCCCCATGCGCACGCCGATATCCACCAAGCCCTGACGTAAGTCCTGAATGTCCAGGCTGGCACGCAGGCTGATGCGGTATTGCGGGAAGCGGGCCTGGAAACCGGGCAAGCGCGGTAGCAGCCAATGCGCACCAAAGGACGGCATGACCGCCACCACCAGCTCCCCATCTCGCGGCCTGGCCTGGATCAACCGTGTAGCTTCCGTTAACTCGGCCAGGCCGATTCTGACTTGTAGCGCATACAAACGCCCATCCTCGGTCAGGCGCAAACCCCGCCCCTCGCGCACAAACAGCACTACACCCAACAGCTCCTCTAACTGGCGTATTTGCTGACTGATGGCTGAATGTGTCACATGTAGTTCACTGGCAGCCTGCGTCACACTTCCCAGGCGTGCCAAGGCTTCAAAACTGCGCAGGGCAGATAAGGGAGGTAAAAGTCTCATGTTAGAAAAACTAACATGAATTCCAAATAAATATCAATTTTCATCACGACAGCTGCTGCTTATAGTGAACTCACCCCCACGAAAGGAGATGGTCATGTCCCATTCATTACGGCTGGAACTGGCAGATGGCGAACTACTGGTCTTACAGTTGTCCCGTCGTTGCCAGCTATATGCCCGCAGCGGCGCGCACTGGTTAACGGTTGACGGCCAGGACATCTGCTTGCAAGGTGGAGAATCCGCGCAGCTGCCAATAGGCAAGCTGCTACTGGAAGGACATGGCCAGCTGGAAATCCAGCCCGGCACCAATCCCCCCCAGCGCTCCTGGCTTAGCATTGCCAGTCATTACCAAACCGTTTAACAGAAAGTCAGATCATGCAACTGATAGGCATGCTGGACTCCCCCTATGTACGCCGTGTTGCCATCAGCATGCGCTTGATGGCGATTCCCTTTTCCCATCAAGCTGTATCGGTATTTCGTCATCTTGCCGAATTTCAGGCTATCAACCCGGTAGTGAAAGCGCCGACCCTGATTCTGGATGATGGCAGCACGCTGATGGATTCGACCCTGATTCTGGATTATCTGGATACTTTGCACCCAGAACACAGCCTGATGCCACGTGCCCTGCCGCAACGTCAGTACAGCCTGCATTTGTTGGGCTTGGCGCTGGCGGCGATGGAAAAAAGCGTACAGCTGGTTTACGAACAACAGCTACGTCCAGAGGAAAAACGGCATCAGCCATGGCAAGCACGTGTTGCTGCTCAGCTGCTGGCAGCCTATTCCCTGATAGAGCAGGCCATGGCTAAGCAGGCTCTCAGTATTGGTGCCATCGATCAGGCTGGCATCAGCATCGCAGTGGCCTGGCGCTTCAGCCGTGAAATGCTGCCACAGCAATTGGCCTGGAATGACTTCCCGCACTTGCAGCAATGGAGTGCACAGGCCGAGGCTCTGCCAGCCTTTCTCGCCACGCCCTTCGAGTAGGCTATTGCTCGATCAGGTGTCGTACTCACACAGCAATAACAACGATAGCGGCTATTTGCGGACTACCTGTTGCCACGGCAAGTCATCCGGTGCAGTTTGCAGCGCCGACAACAAGTTGAAACTTGCCTGGGGATGGTGCTGTTTTACCAGCGGGTAGCTGGCTACCACAGCGTACCGGGTCAACTGCGTGGAGTTAACAATACGCAACAGACCCCAGATGAGACCAAGCTTTACGCATGACCACCGCTCTTCCATGGTATTGAATGAAAACCGCCCCAGACAAACGGCAAGCCGGTCATCTGGGGCGGTTTCAGTGTGCTACTTACCGCAGGCTTAGGCAGACAGCTCCAACAGCAGCTTGTTGATACGCTTGACGAAGGTGGCAGGGTCTTCCAGCTTGCCACCCTCTGCCAGCAAGGCCTGATCGTACAGCACCTGGGCCAGATCGGCGGCACGACCGGCGTCGGACTCTTCCGCCAGTCGTTTCACCAATACGTGTTCCGGATTGATTTCCAGCGTTGGCTTGCTGACTTCCACTTTTTGCCCTGCAGCCTTTAGCATGCGTTCCAGGTGTGCACTCATATCATGCTCACCCGCCACCAGGCAGGCCGGGCTATCGGTCAGGCGTACCGTAGCACGCACTTCCTTCACCTTGTCACCCAGTGCGCTCTGCACTTTTTCTACCAAGGGCTTAGCTGCTTCTTCAGCCTGCTTCTGTGCTTCCTTGTCGGCTTCATCTTCCAGCGCGCCCAGGTCCAGTTCGCCCTTGGCTACCGACTGCAAGGATTTGCCATCGAATTCGAACAGCGAACCAACCACCCATTCATCCACACGGTCGGTCAGCAACAGCACTTCCACACCCTTTTTCTTGAATACTTCCAGGTGTGGGCTGTTACGTGCAGCGGCCAGGGTGTCCGCCGTGATGAAGTAGATCTTGTCCTGACCTTCCTTCATGCGACCGATATAGTCGCTCAGGCTCACCGTCGGCTCATCGCCATCCACCGCAGTGGAAGCAAAGCGTAACAGTTTGGCAATACGCTCCTTGTTGGCGTGGTCTTCGCCCACCCCTTCTTTCAGTACCTGACCGAATTCCTTCCAGAAGGCGGCATATTTCTCGGTCTGATTGGCCGCCAGATCCTCCAGCAAGCCCAGTACCTTCTTCACGCAACCGGCGCGAATGGCATCGATATCCTTGCTTTCCTGCAGGATTTCACGGGAGACATTCAGCGGCAGATCGTTGCTGTCGATCACCCCACGCACAAAGCGCAGGTATTGCGGCATCAGCTTGTCGCTGTCTTCCATGATGAACACGCGACGGACATACAGTTTGATGCCCTGCTTGCGCTCGCGGTCCCACATGTCAAACGGTGCACGTGCCGGGATGTACAACAGCTCGGTGTATTCCTGGCGGCCTTCAACACGGGCATGGCTCCACGCCAGCGGATCGGCAAAGTCATGTGCCACGTGCTTGTAGAATTCGGTGTACTGCTCGTCGGTGATATCGCTCTTACTCCGAGTCCACAGTGCAGAGGCTGCGTTAACGGCTTCCAGCTCGTCACTTTCAATGACTTCGCCATTCTCGCCGTAGCTATTGCCCTTCTTCATCAAAATGGGGATGGAGATATGATCGGAGTAGGTACGTACGATGCGCTTGAGTGCCCAGTCGGCCAATAACTCGTCTTCCCCCTCTTTCAGGTGCAGCACAATCTCGGTACCCCGGCTGGTTTTTTCAACCTGCTCCAGCGTGTACTCACCCTCACCCTGGGATTCCCAGCGTACGCCTTCCCCCGCTGCCGCACCTGCACGACGGGTTGTGAGGCTGACCTTGTCGGCAACGATAAAGGCCGAGTAGAAACCGACACCAAACTGGCCGATCAGGTTGGCGTCCTTCTTGGAGTCTCCGGACAGTTGCTCGAAAAAGGCCTTGGTACCAGACTTGGCAATCGTGCCGATATTGGCAATCACCTCGTCGCGGCTCATACCTATCCCGTTATCGGAGATGGTGATGGTGCGGGCTTCCTTGTCGAAGCCAACGGTAATCTTCAGCTCGGCATCATTCTCGAACAACTCGGGCTTGGCCAGACCTTCAAAACGCAATTTGTCGGCGGCATCCGATGCATTGGAAATGAGTTCTCGCAGGAAGATTTCCTTGTTGGAGTACAAGGAGTGGATCATCAGGTGAAGCAGTTGCTTGACTTCGGTCTGAAAGCCCAGGGTTTCTTTCTGTGCGCTCATGGTCTCTATTCATCAGTGGTTGAGTAACAATGAGCTGACAGATAGGGACAAGGTAGCCGATTTCAATACCCTTTCTCCAGCAAGGGCAGGATTATCCCTCTTGTAAACTGCTCCCCACCCATACAATTACTCCGACGGGAGCAGCTGCAGTAGCTCGGCCACCACCGCAATAGCAATCGCAGCAGCTTGCCGGCTTTGCATCCCGTCTATACCCAAAGGGCAGTGAATACTGGCAATGCGCCCCAATGGTACGCGATTAATCAGGCGCAAATTAAAACTAGCCAGCTTGCTACGACATCCCAGCAAACCAATAAAGCGTGCATCGTTGCGCAGCAATATCTGCTCAATCCAGTCAAAATCCAATTGATCGCTATGAGTCATCACCAGCCAGCAGGCGTCGGCGGGCAGGCTGTCCATTTGCTCGGCTCCGCCAACGATGGCTGTAGTGTTGGCTGGCAATTCGGCTGGCAAGAATTCTGGACGGCTATCTAGCCAGAATATCCTATAGGGTAGATCACCCAGCAAGCGACTCACCGCCCTACCAATGTGCCCAGCGCCACACAACACCACACGCATTACCGGCACTGGCAGATCATCCTGCCATATTGACGCTTCTAGTTGCCGAATACCGCCTCCCCGCCCTGGCAACAGAAAGTATTCAACAGGAGCATCAGACTCCAACATCACCAGACGTCGCAACGCTCGTCCCTCTGCCCCTGCCTGCCAGGCCATTTCAAGCCAAGGTAAGTCTCGCTCATCCAGTAACTCGAACAACAACCATGCACTACCGGTACAACAGCAATCTGCACAATTGCCTAGATCAAAGCGCTCGCAACAACGCAAGAAAACAGGCAGGGACAGCAGTTGTCGGGCTCTCAGACCTGCTTGTCGCTCCAACCAGCCGTCCCCAAGCGTATCTGCACTCCAATTGCGTCCCACTACCATGCGAGCACCGACCTCCCGTGGCACATGGCCCTGACTACGCACCAAGGTAATCAGTATGGCAGCCTCCTCTGCCGTGCCAGTTGTTGACGTAATACGCTCAACCAATCACCGCCCAGCAGCATCACCTTCCCCTGTGCAATGCCAGCAACCACCAGATACAAATACCTTGTCTGATCAATGTCCAGGTACAGACATCACCTCGGTAGTACTGGCATCGGACAGATCTGCCTCCCCAAGCCCGTTGAAAAATGCATTCAAGAGCACGGCTGTCAGGCTTGCCAGCAAGATACCGCTATGCAGCAGCGGGGCCATGCCTACGGGCATCTGACCAAAGAAATCCTTGGCTACAGTGGGAATCATGCCCATGCCCAAACTGATGGCAACAATATAAAGGTTGTAGCGATTGTGAAAATCTACTCTCGACAACACCTTGATTCCGGTGGCCAATACCATGCCGAACATCACGATCCCCGCTCCACCCAGCACAAAGGGAGGGATGGAGGCCACGATAATGGACATCTTGGGCACCAATCCGAAGGCGATCAGGATAAAACCTGACATTACACATACCCAGCGACTACTGACGCCGGTAATGCTGACCAGGCCGATATTCTGTGAAAATGAAGTATGCGGAAACGTATTAAACATGCCCCCAAACATGGTCCCCAATGCATCCACCCGCAGTCCGCGTACCAGATCCTGTCTTCTTACTGGGCGGTTGACGATTTCCCCCAAGGCAAGAAACATGCCCATGGACTCGATGAAAACGATCAGCATCACCACCGTCAGCGTCACGATGGACCACAGCTCGAACCGTGGCACGCCAAACTTGAAGGGCAGAATCATGGCAAACCAGCTGGCATCGTGCAGGCCATCAAAATCTACCTTACCCAGCGACAGGGCAATGATGAAGCCGAACAACAATCCCAGCAGAATGGATATATTGGCCAGGAAACCGGATGCAAAGCGAATGATCAGAAGAATGAACACAAGAACAGTCAGTGAGATACCCAGATACAAGGGACTACCATAGTCAGGGGAGCCCAGCCCACCTGCCGACCAATTGATGCCAACACCAATGATGGACAAACCAATCGATGTAATAACCACTCCAGTTACCAATGGGGGGAAAAAGCGGATCAATCGTCCAATTAATGGCACCAGCAACAAAGATACCAGCCCCGCTGCCATGGTGGCACCAAAGATGCCAGGCAAACCCAGTTCTTGGTTCTGACCGATGGCAATCATCGGTCCTACCGTGGCAAAGGTAACCGCCATGATGACCGGCATGCGAATGCCAAACCCCTTGAATCCCAGACACTGCAACAAGGTCACCAAACCACAACAAAACAGGTCGGCACTGACCAGAAAAGCAATTTGCTCTTTGGGCAGACCCACCGCACCACCAACAATCAGCGGAACGGCCACTGCGCCAGCATACATCACCAATACATGCTGCAAGCCCAGGGTAAACAATTGCAGCATGGGCAGCTTTTCATCTACCGGATGGATGGTTTGTGTCGAGTTCATCAAGTCTCTCCTTTGCCTTCTTCGTGCAATAACTTTCATGTAATGCACGGACGTGACAGGGCAACCTGCTGCCATAGCAACAAGGAAAATTGCAAGGATTACGGAAATAACCTAGAAAGGTGCTTCGATTTGGTAGATCTGCGAAAGCGTGATTTCGTCGCAGTTATGCCCACTTCCAACACGATCCACCACAATGAAATCTCCCTCCTGCTCCAAACTGATCAAGGGGTGATGCCAGCAACCACGTAGATAGTTGACCCCCTGATCGGAATTGGCGAGAAAAGCGCGCAAAGCACGCTCATCCGGCTGTCCATCAGGCTGGTTGGGAGCCACCACAACAATGAAGGGAACGCCATTACAAGGAATAAATGACTGGCTACCCAATGGATGACGTTCCAACATACAAATATCAATGGGATAGTGAAAAGCAGCCCCTCGCGCCATGCTGATAGCAGGAAGACCACCATCTCCACCAATGTCTACCAAACCAAGCTTGTGGTAGCGACGGGTACTGCCATTATTAATGGGAAACCAGTCACTACCCGCAATCTCGATCACATCCCCGAAAGGGGAAAAAGATTCTTTAGTCAGGGTTTCCAGAGTTAGCAAAGCCATGATGTTCTCCTCGTTCAAATAGTCTTGTGACTTTGCTAATCAGCCAGACGGCCCCATATTCTCAACCGACTGACCCCTCCATCGGGAAAGATATTTAGTCGTACATGATTAACCGGCCCCAATTGGCGAATCAATTCACGATCATAATAATGCTGGGTATCCATGTTGGTTTTCTGTTCGGGCAAGAGCGTGTCCCAGAACATCGCCTGCGTCACAATAGATTGGTCAGTCCCTTGATGGACCAATGCAGCCTGAATAGAAATACTATCTGGATAATTACCCTTGAAATGGGCGGTATCAACTTCGATACGTTCAACAATCGCGCTATGCCCAAGTTGAACAATACACCAGTCATTACCAGGTTCACGTCGACGCCGTGTTTCCCAGCCATCGCCCATATTGATGCCACGCCCCGGCATAATCAGCCTATAAGGAACACCAAAGTGGGCATCGTTATAAGCAACAATTCGGCCTCCTTGCTGTAAGGCAGAGACTTCATACAAGGCACCTCGGTCTTTACCTTGCCAATTACCATCTACTTGCCCGTAAACCCGTAATCTAGCTACCCCACCATCGGGGTAAATATGCAAACGTAAATGGGTCCAGACCCGCGAATCATTAATGCTGAAAAAGTGGTGGGCACCCCCACCTAGGGAAACGGCTGGCAAGATCTCCGTCCACATCGTATCCGGAGTGGGGGAGCCAGTCTCACAGCAGGCCTCCAAAACAGCAGCAGGTGGGAAATTACCAGTAAAATGGCTGGTATCAATGTCTACTCCTTTGATTTCACCTGGCAAACCTAGCTGAATGACCGCATAGTCATGGCCACCATTACGCCGCCGCCTTGTTTCCCAGCCATCCATCCACTTACCATGTTCATCAAACTTATCCACGATAAATACGGGGGCTGCTGAATGCAGCATACGCTCAGCAGGTGCAAACCACTCGTCAGTGCAGAACAGAATCCTGGCACCAAAATCTGCAGCGGCCAGGTTGACATGACGGTGGGCAAAATCAGGCAACTCAACTGGAGCTGCATGCCGTACAGTAGATGACAGGTTGGAATCAAAATTCATGGTGTCTCTCCTTTATTATTACAATACGGACAATCAATATTTTCAGTTCACAGCACTAACCAGTATCTGGCCAAGCAACACGCTACCCATCACAACAAAACACAATGCGGATATCATTAAAAAAATCTTACGTATCACGGCCATCTTGGCTAAGAGACGACTAGCCAGCAGCCCATAACCAAACTTGCACAGCAGATCAACAACGACCCAGGCCACTACCATCCACACCAGTTGCAGGAGCAAAGGCTGGCCCTGGACCAAAAACTGCGGCAATAAAGCCAGAAAAAAAACGATATCTTTAGGATTGCTGATGCCGAGCAGAAAGGCTTTGGAGAAAAGCTGCACCCCAGCTTGACGACGTCCAGTAACGGCATAGGCTTGTCCATGCCGCTCCTGCCAAGTTTGGAAGCCTAGATAAAGCAGGTAGCAAGCACCAAGCAACTGCAGTACAGCAAACGAACCTGCAGATGCAAGCAATACAGAACCAACCCCCAGAGCCGATAACAACAGCAGGCTGACCGAAGCCAGCACACCACCAACGAAACCTGGCCAGCTGCGCCATACACCGTATTGCACAGCATTACTGACCATGTACAACGATAGAGGCCCCGGCACGACAATAACTACGGTGATGGCCAGTAGATATAAGCTCAGCATTTCGATATTCATGTGCCAGAATCTCCGTACACGATTTCCTCTAATCGCAAACGTGCAATACGGTAAATCTGCCGCAAACACTCTCGGCGCTCCTCTTCCACTTCAGAGGACAAACGGCGTTCAAACTCTCCGAGAATGCTGTTACGGTCATGGCCACGAACTGCCAGAATGAATGGAAAACCAAACTTTCTTTGATAAGCATCATTGAGCGCAGTCAAGCGAGAAAACTCCTCCTTGCTACACTGATCCAGCCCGGCACTGGCCTGCTCAACCGAGGACTCTCTTGTCAGCTCACCACATATCGCAGCTTTTCCTGCGAGTTCTGGGTGGGCTCTGATTAATGCCATTTGAGCACGATAACCAGCCTTTTCTACTTCGCCGGTCATCACGGCAGCCAGCTCCTCCACCGAATGGAAAGGGCGCAGGGCTGAATCGCCCCGGCTTCTCTAGACACTCTTGAGCCGTTGGAAATATTGCTTCTC